>NZ_JBHIRP010000002.1:0-276956 GCF_042197245.1 Bartonella sp. AA18HLJMS
AAAATGATGTCTCGCTTGATGAAGTGGATAGCATTTTTTCTTTTTTTGCTTATTCTTGATTTTGCACGCCTCATGGATGCGATAGACAACATCTTCGCTCATTTGAAGCAGTGGTTCTCAAAGAATTAGAAAAACTGTCATACAAGCAAAAACTTCGAAAAATTCTTTTTACTATGAATTGGAGATCCAATCATAAGCGTAGTTCAGAATGCAAACCAAGTCGTAAGAGCCCTAGTGTTTTGGTATTCGGCTTTCGATAGATCAAAACTAAATCTGGCTTGATATGACAATCACGACAATTGCGCCATTGACCTGTTAGCGCATGATCTCTCCAATGCGCTTTTAGCGGTTCATTCTCCGCTAACGCTTTGACCACAAGCAGCAAATCCTTCTCTAGTGTATCAGCCATACCTACCTTTGCTTTCACGTTTAAGGTCAGACCGGAATGAACGCGTATAGACAATATAGCAAGCTTAGGTTTTCTTTTCAGATTTACGCATTTCGGTTCTATCTTCGCGTATCATGGTCCTTAAGCCGTCTAATGATGTACGTTCGACGCATCCCATTTCGGCATCCTCGATAGCTCGTAATGTTTCCGGATTTGGTTGAAAGATCCAAGCGGTAATGTTCGATCTCTAGCAATGCGGGTCATAAACATGCGTACTGCATCCGATACAGTTAAACCCGTAGACTTAATAACTGCACTTGCAATTTCTTGAACTTGATCAGGTATGCGGGCTTGAATTTTTCCCATTTCTAAATCCCCTATTCAATTGTAGTACAATGTACTGCACGTTAAGTCTATGTCAAGAGTTTCAACAATAGCTTTTCACAAGAGAACTTAGCAAAATTCAAAAAATTATTAGAGAAAGTTAGAAGAATAAGATATGTTCTGTAGAAGAATATTGGAAAATCCTATTCCCTAACCTTTATTTATGAACCACATACTTTAAAAAAACATATAAATCAATGTGATATATGAATAAAAAAGAGCATAATATCACTAAAAGAGTGTTATAGAAATGATGTGTCATGACGATTCTACCACTCGATAGTGCTTCGATAAGAGAGGCAATAGCGCTTCTTGAACAAGGGAAGTTAGTAGCGTTACCAACGGAAACTGTTTATGGATTAGCGGGCGATGCAACCAATGGAAGGGCAATTTCTTCTATTTATTCTACAAAGGGTCGTCCGCAAATTAATCCTCTTATTGCGCATGTCAGCGGCATAGAAATGGCGGAACGTTATGTTAAAATTGACTTTCTTTCACGCCAATTAATGGAGGAATTTTGGCCAGGGCCTTTGACATTGGTTTTGCCTTTAAAGGAACAGCATAATATCCATCCTTTAACAACCTCTGGTTTGAATACCTTGGCTGTTCGTTTTCCAGACAGTCGTTTTGCAGAAGTGGTACAACATTTTGGCCGCCCACTTGCTGCTCCTAGTGCGAATCAATCGGGGCGTCTTAGCCCTACTTCAGCTGAGGCTGTTTTTGCATCTTTGGGGGAATCTGTTCCTTTGATATTGGACGGAGGACCTGCTAAAATAGGTCTGGAATCAACGATTATTAAAATTTGTGGTGAAAATATTTATCTTTTGCGTCCAGGGGGGCTTGCGGCTGATGAAATTGAAGAAGTTGTGGGGAAGCCTTTAAAACGGATAGATCAAAGGGCGGCGATTGAAGCTCCTGGAATGTTAAAGTCGCATTATGCTCCCAATGCTACGGTTCGTTTGAATGTAGAAAAGGTGGAAAATGGTGAAGCGCTTTTAGCATTTGGTTCAAAGCGTGTTATGGGGGCTGAAAATGCCGTGTCTATTTTAAACCTTAGCGAAGATGGAAAGTTAGAAGAGGCAGCCTCTCATTTATTTCAATATATGAAGGAATTAGATTCATTTAAAGTGAGATGTATCGCAGTAGAACCTATTCCATTATACGGATTAGGGGAGGCTATCAATGATCGTCTTATACGGGCTGCAGCTCCAAAGGAGAAATGAACATGGAGCAGGAATTAATTGAGGGGTTTAGGGAAATTGTTGGTGCTAAGCATGCTATAACAGATCAAGCTTTGATTGCACCGTATTTGCTTGAAGAGCGTGGGCTTTTTCATGGAAAAACACCTTTACTTTTACGTCCATCTTCTTGCGCAGAGGTCTCATTGATTATGCAGTTAGCGAGCAAAACGCGCACACCGATTGTGCCACAGGGTGGAAATACAGGGCTTGTGGGGGGGCAACAACCAGATGAAAGAGGAGGGGGCGTTCTTTTATCCATGGAGCGATTAAATAAGATTAGAGCTATAAATCTTGAGGGAAACTTTGTTGTTGTAGAGGCTGGTGTTATTTTACAGGATTTACAGAAAAAAGTGGATGAATCAGGTCGTTTTTTCCCTCTTTCTTTGGCATCTGAAGGTTCTTGCCAAGTAGGAGGAAATCTTTCGTCGAATGCTGGAGGGACAGCTGTTTTAGCTTATGGCAATATGCGTGATCTTTGTCTTGGTTTAGAAGTTGTTTTACCGGATGGGCGTATTTTAGATGATTTGCGTTTTGTTAAAAAAGACAATAGCGGTTACGATTTAAAAGATCTTTTTATTGGTGCAGAAGGCACATTGGGTGTTATAACCGCAGCCGTTTTGAAGATGTTTCCAAAAATAAAAGGAAAAGCTGTTGCTTTGGTGGGATTATATAGTCCGGCGAAGGCTTTAGAGTTTTTATCTCTGGCTCAAGAATATGGAGGAGGGATGTTGACAGGTTTTGAGCTCATGGGAAATCTCAGTTTGCAAATGGCTTTAGATTATAAGATGTGTGAGAAGCTTCCTCTTCAGCGGAAACATGAATGGTATGTATTAATGAACATTTCATCGTTGCAAGGCAATGATGAGGCGTTATCGGTATTGAGTACTATTTTAGAAGAAGCTTTAAAGAATGCGGTGATAGAAGATGCAGTTGTTGCGCAATCTTTAAAACAGCAAGATTTTTTTTGGCAATTACGAGAAAGTATATCATCAGCACAAAAGTTAGCAGGAGGGTCCATTAAGCATGATATTGCAATCCCACTTGCTTCTATTCCTGATTTTATTGCTGAGGCAGCGCTTATTGTTGAAGATATTGCTCCAGGAGCACGGGTGATTTGTTTTGGACACATGGGCGATGGAAATTTACATTATAATATTACACAACCTGTAGGAGCTGATACGACAGTGTTTTTGCAGTTATGGTCAACAATGAATCATCGCATTCATAGTTTAGTGGTGGACTATAGAGGTGCATTTTCTGCTGAGCATGGAATTGGTCAGCTTAAGCGCGAAGAACTTCGTTCTTTTAAATCGCCTGTCGCATTGGATATTATGCAAGGGATTAAAAAAACACTCGATCCTTTAGGGATAATGAATCCTGGAAAAGTATTATAATTCAAGAATGGTGATCATGCATTTTTGTTTAGATTTTAATAACCAAAAAAGAAACCAGTTGTTTTTTATTCAAACTTTTAATAATCCAATGAGAAAAAGCTGCTAAAGGGTGTATGTTATTTAAGATAAATTGGGATAATGTATATGGCTAATCAATGCTTTAATCAGGCAAAAGCGGTGCTTGAATTTCGGTTAGATCCGTGCCATTTGCCACAAACGACGACATATTTTTCATCCAAAACGGGTAATCAGGTTATTTGTTCGTTAAATGAGCGTGGTGTTTCTTTTAAAACGGATATGCCTTCAAGCTTATCGCATTTAATACCCCCTTATCATTTTCAAGGAATTGCAGCACGTACCGTAAAAACGCGTTCAGGAGAAAGAGCTGTTGCATTAGAATTACTTCATGCCGATGAGGAAGCTTGTATACCGCTTTTGGTTTCCAGAGATTTGAATAATGTTCTTCTGGATTGGCGGTTATGGGCGGATACTTATGGCCTTCCCATGCTTATGATCAATGAAGATAATCGCATTCTGGTTGTAAAAGATCGTTCTGATTTACATCGATTTTTTGGTACAACAGCACATTCTAAACAAAAGCATTTTTTACTTCGTTATAGCAATCCGTTAGGCTTGCGTTTGGTGATTGCGAATCGAATTGCACTCCAGTAAATTAATATGCATTCATTTTTGTACGACCGTCAGCATTTATCTTGTTGTGCTGTAAAACATCGTTGTTTGGGGAGGTAACATAAGGCATGTAAACTTCACACATGAAGTGTTTTTAGAAGATATGGCGAATATTCTAAGTTTGCTTGTAGGTCTTTGTGTAAGTGCAGCATATGAGTGGGAAGCAAGAGAAACCCGCTTAATGAGAATTCAGACCTTTACAGACGGGATTTGGTGTGACTTTTGGTTCTTGAAAACAAAGAGAAAGTCAATGATTGTAAATGAGAGTTTTTTGACACCATACATTGGCAGCAGGAATCGATGATGTAGAACGCTTTTTTCAGAGAGGTAAAAACGGTTTTCATAACAATAGAAACTGTTTTTTTGCGGTATAATTTTGGGTGTTTGCCACATTATTAAAAACACCAGAAGATTACTGGAAGTGTTTTTGAATTTTTTTTATAAATCATTTCTCCATGTTGAATGAAAGCTTTGAATATTTCAGAATATTCTTATTTCATCTCTCTTTTATAATCAAAATCATTTAGATAGAAAGGGTTATCGTAATATTGAGAATTGGAAAATACAATGATGGTATAGGTTTTTATTTTTATTCCAGAAAGCTGGCAGAATGGATTTATACTATTTGCAGGTAGTGTCGTAAAATGGGAATGATAAGCATGAGAGATATTGTTTAAGAATTTGTATGTGAATAACATAACTATCTTTTTTGGGCATTTTATTTTTCGTAAAAGCGGAATTTCACTAAAAACGCGATAAATAAAAGAAATGATAGTATATACGTTTTTCCTCAGGATTTTATAAGAAAGAAAGTGTTTATAAAAATGATGAGAAAATGCGTTTAAAGTAAAGACAACAGTAAAATGATTATTTTATATTACATCTTCAGATTCAGAAAATTTTCCTATTTTATCATGAGTAGATATCCTATTTACAATATTTGATTGTTCAAAGGAAAGCACACTTATTTTTTCAAAATTATGGCCAACGTAAAACAGTGAGAAAATTTGTGTGTCATGCTCTTATATAAAATAAGAAAATCGTAAAAAAAGAATATTCAAAGGATTTAATTTTCTCGCGCAACGGCTCTCCATCCGATATCTCGACGAACAAAACCTTCTGGCCAATCAATAAAATCAACAGCTTCATAAGCACGTTTTTGTGCATGCGTAATCGTTTTTCCTGTTGCAGTTATATTGAGTACACGTCCACCATTTGCAATGAGTTCTCCATCACGCAACACTGTACCAGCTTGAAAAACTTTCACATCGGGAAGAGTGTTTACTTGATCAACATTACGGATAACAGTACCTTTTTGGGGGGAGTCTGGATAACCATTAGCAGCCATAACAACGGTGAGAGCTGTTTTTTCAGACCACCGAAGAGGCTTATTTTCAAGTTTTCCTTGAGCTGCAGCAAGAAAAATTGGCAAAATATCATCTTTGAGGCGCATCATTAAAACTTGACATTCAGGATCACCGAATCGTACGTTAAATTCAATTAATTCGGGTCCTTTTTGCGTTATCATTAATCCGACAAAGAGAATGCCTTTAAAGGGGGTTCCCATTTCGTTCATGCTTTTTAAAGCTGGTTCAACAATTTCTTTGAGGGTACGATTCACTGTTTCTTTGGTCATGATGGGCGCTGGTGAATAAGCACCCATACCACCGGTGTTTGCTCCAGTATCCCCATCACCTACACGTTTATGATCTTGAGCAGATCCAAAAGGAAGAGCAACTTTACCATCACAAAGGCAGAAGAAGCTTGCTTCTTCACCTTCAAGAAAAGATTCTACAACAATTTTGTTTCCTGCATCTCCAAATGTACTTTTGAAGCAGGCATCAACTGCGTTAAACGCTTCTTCCATAGTTGTTGCAACCACGACACCTTTGCCAGCTGCTAAGCCATCAGCTTTAATAACAATGGGAACACCTTGTTGCTGAATGTAAGCTTTAGCTTTAGAGGCATCATTAAAGCATTGGTAACTTCCTGTAGGAATGTTATTCTTCCGACATAAATCTTTTGTAAAGGCTTTTGAACCTTCTAGTTGAGCAGCTTTTTGAGTAGGACCAAATACACAGATGTTAGCGCTATTAAGAGAGTCTGTTATACCCGCCACCAAGGGTGCTTCTGGTCCTACAATTACAAGATCAATAGAATGTGCTTTACAAAAATCAATAACAAGGGGATGGTCATCAATGTTCAAATTAATATTTTCACCAAATTCTGTTGTTGCAGGATTTCCAGGAGCACAATATAACTTTGTTAGCAGTGGTGATGCTGCTATTTTCCATGCTAAAGCATGTTCTCGTCCACCTGAGCCAATAAGAAGAATATTCATTGCTTGCTCCTCTCATAAAAGATAATTAATCTCATCCCCTTCTCATAAGAATGAAATGTCTCTATCGCAAGACCAAAGGTAAATCATTTGATGAAAAAAAATAAAAATATCGCGCATGTTCAGTCCTATGATAGCCAAGGACGGGTTATGGATGCATCTTCCAAACAATGGGTCTACAGCTTCCTTCCCCGTTCTTTATGGTTTTATGCGCAATTGGCGCGTTGGGATCGGCCTATCGGTTGGCAATTGTTGATGTGGCCTTGTTTTTGGTCAACAACAATGGCTTTTTTCTCTTATAACATGCATTACGATACTCTTTTATCAATGTTTCTTCATTGGGTTTGGTATCTTTTTCTTTTTTTTCTGGGGTCTATTGCTATGCGAGGGGCAGGATGTACTTGGAATGATCTTATTGACCATAAAATTGATGCTCAGGTAGAAAGGACACGTTCTCGCCCATTGCCGACAGGTCATGTGAGTCGGTTGCAAGCAAGAGTTTTTATACTTGTGCAATGTTTAGTTGGTTTAGTTGTTTTATCACAATTTAATAGGTTTAGTTTTTTTCTAGGTATTTCGTCATTGATAGCTGTTGCATTTTATCCTTTTATGAAACGCGTAACATATTGGCCGCAGTTTTTTTTAGGCGTTGCATTTAATTGGGGGGCATTAATGGGGTGGGCTGTTGTCTTTGGAAGTTTAAGCTGGGCACCAATCTTGCTTTATGTGGGATCAATTTTGTGGACCATAGGATACGACACAATCTACGCACATCAAGATAAAGAAGATGACATTACTGTTGGTGTCCGTTCTACGGCTCTTCTTTTTGGTAAAGCAACCAAGCGTGCTTTAGTATTTTTGTATGGTGGTTTTGTGATGTTCGTTAGTCTAGCATTTTATTTAGCTGGAGTTCCTGTTCTTAGTTTTTTTGGGATTTTTGTGGCAAGCATCCATATGTTTATTCAAATTAAAGTCATTGATATAGATGATAGTTCACAATGCCTCAGGCTTTTCAAATCTAATTCGCTTATTGGTTTTGTGATTTTTGCTGGTTTAGTATGTGGGGGTATATGGATGATATTTTATTCTGCGGTCTAAAAATAAGTTAGCTAAAATCATAGTTTCTATTGAATACAGTATGTTTTTTTTAATAAGCTTGTTGATAATCTATTTTTAAGCAATACAGTAGAAAATATCACCAATTAACCTTTACAGTGAAAATAAAATTCTTCTATTTAAATAAAATAAATCAGCTTCTTTTAGAATTTTTCGAATAAAAAATATTTGTTTAATTGTTGCGAAGAAAAAATCTTCATAACGATGAAGTTTGAAGGATTAGGGATAAAGTTTTTGTCTTTTCCAATCGCTGTGTTCAACACAATCCCGTGTAAAAAGCAGACGATCATGTAAACGAAATGGGCGATCGCACCAGAACTCTATAGAAAGGGGTTTAACACGAAACCCAGACCAATAAGGTGGTCGTGGAATATTGCCTAGAGCATAACGCGCAGTATATTGAGCAATTGCTTTTTCGAGCACAAAACGATTGTCTAAAGGTTGAGATTGTTTAGAGGCCCATGCACCAATTCGACTACCACGTGGTCGCGATTGGAAATAGGCATCGGCTTCCTGTTGACTTACTTTTTCAACGATTCCTCTAATTCTGACTTGACGACGGAGTGATTTCCAATGAAAACCTAAGGATGCTTTCATTGATTTTAAAATTTCTTGTCCTTTACAGCTTTCATAATTGGTATAGAAGACAAAGCCTTGGCGATTGTAGTCTTTGAGGAGAACCATACGAACATTAGGGAGTCCTGTTTCGTCAACTGTTGCTAATGCCATAGCATTCGGATCATTTATTTCACTTATCGTTGCCTCTTCAAGCCACTTTGCGAAAAGTTCAAAAGGTTTTTGCATTTGCATAAAATGATCATCTGTTGGTATTTTTTTGCTCATAGTTTCTCCAAATATCAGTGAGCATGGGTGAGGCATTTTCTCATTTACTTTATCATCAAGAAGTCACAGTACCATTTTTTCTTATTTTCAAAAAGCCAATGCTATCGTGTATTTCTATGGTAGTTTAATTATTTTTACTTTAGCATAGACTACAAGGAGCTATATTAAATAAATATCTCATTTTATCTGGTATTTTAGTTTATTGATAGACATATAAAGAGAAAAGAAGAAATTATTCTTTAGAATAGACTGATGAAGCTATAAGGGATATTGAACAACGTATCAGTTGATATTTTGAAAACGAAGAAATTGAAAAGAGGGCAATATGCGTGATCCCTACACGATTCTGGGTGTGGCACGTACCGCAAAATCGCAAGAGATTAAATCGGCATTTAGAAGATTAGCGAAGAAATATCATCCAGACCATAATAAAGATGATACAAAGGCTAAAGAGAAATTTGCTGAAATTAATCAAGCCTATGAAATTATAGGTGATAAAGATAAAAAGGCACAATTTGACCGCGGTGAAATTGATATGGAAGGAAAACCGCTTTATCAAGCCTATGGTGCTGGTGAAAATTTTAGCAATAAACAAAATCCCTTTTCAGGAAGAGCAAAGGGATTTGATTTTTCCTCTTCAGGTGGTGCAAGTTTTGATGCGAGTGATATTTTTCGGGATCTGTTTGGAGGAGGAGGTAGCTTTTCGAATTCTACACACTATAACCGTCCCCAACAAGGAGCACATGTTCGTGCTAATCTTGCCATAACATTAGAGCAGATGGTTGGCGCAGAAAAGGTGGAAGCTGTTTTTCCAAATGGAAAAAAGTTAAAAATTAAACTGCCAGATTATATTGAAGACGGACAGACTATTCGTTTAAAAGGTCAGGGAGAAGAGGTACCTCACGGGCAAGCAGGAGATGCGTTAATAACCATTCAGATTCAAAAACATCCTCGTTTTCGGGTTGAAGGAAGAGCACTCCATCTTGATTTACCAGTTTCTCTCAAACATGCTGTTTTGGGAGCAAAAGAAGAAGTTGAGACGTTGGAGGGGCGTGTGGTTTTAACGATTCCTGCGTGGTCAAGTTCTGATCGCGTTTTACGGTTGAAAGGGAAAGGGCTTCGTTTAAAAAATGGTACAAGAGATGATCTTTATGTGCATGTTCGCATTATGTTGCCGGGAGATGAAAATGCCGCCGCACTAGAACAGTTTTTGCAAATGCAACAAGATTAATTTTAAAAATTTTATATATAAAAGCGTAGTTTTTGTTTGATTTTAAACCAATTGCTTGAAGAAAAAGTTGACCTGTGTCATAGGCAGGTGAATAATACTAATTTTAAGTAACAATGGGGCAGTGCTGATGGCTAAGGGTAATGGTTTATTGTACGGTAAGCGTGGTTTAATTTTGGGGTTGGCCAATAATCGCTCCATCGCTTGGGGAATCGCTAAAGCGGCAAGTAGCGCAGGGGCAGAGCTTGCTTTTACCTATCAGGGTGAAGCAATGAAAAAGCGTGTCGAGCCTTTGGCTGAAGAATTAAATGGATTTGTTTGTGGACATTGTGATGTTTCTGACAGTGTCTCTATTGATACGGTCTTTAGAGAAATAGAGAAGAAATGGGGAAAACTTGATTTTTTAGTTCATGCTATTGGTTTTTCTGATAAAGATGAATTAAGTGGTCGTTATATTGATATCAGCGAATCAAATTTTATGATGACCATGAATATTTCCGTTTATTCGCTAACAGCTCTAACGAAGCGTGCAGAAAAATTGATGCCAGATGGTGGTTCAATCTTGACACTAACCTATTATGGTGCAGAAAAGGTTGTTCCCAATTATAATGTAATGGGGGTTGCCAAAGCCGCTCTTGAAGCGAGCGTGAAATATTTAGCGGTAGATTTAGGTCCCCAAAATATTCGTGTTAATGCTATATCTGCTGGACCAATTAAAACGTTAGCGGCTTCTGGTATTGGTGATTTTCGTTATATTTTAAAATGGAATGAATATAATGCTCCATTACGTCGTACGGTAACAATTGAAGAGGTTGGTGATTCTGCGCTTTATTTTCTTTCAGATTTGTCTCGTTCTGTTACCGGTGAAGTCCATCATGTCGATTCGGGTTATAATATCATAGGTATGAAAGCAGTTGATGCCCCAGACATTTCTGTCGTTAAAGAATAAAGTTTGGTTTATAAGATTTTATTAGACAGCAGTAATTTGACCAAATTTAAGGTGTCCAAGAGTATTTGGGAGAAAAGAGCTGTTTTGTGTATAGCACACAACATACGTTATCGTTGTATATATTTGACAGAGAAATGGATCTTTTTTCATGTCGCATAATACATTTGGTCATTTGTTTCGTGTAACAACATGGGGTGAAAGTCATGGTGCTGCTCTTGGTTGTGTCATTGATGGTTGTCCACCTGGAATTATTTTTACTCTTGCAGAAGTTCAAGCTTATCTTGATAAACGCAAGCCAGGACAATCAAAATACACAACGCAGCGCCGAGAACCAGATGAAGTAGAGGTCCTTTCAGGAGTTGTTGTTCAAGACGATGGAACGACATTGGTGACAACAGGTACACCAATTTCTCTGTTGATTCGAAACACAGATCAACGCTCTCAAGATTATGGAGCAATTGCTCATCAGTATCGTCCAGGACATGCGGATTATACTTATGATATTAAATATGGCATTCGTGATTTTCGAGGCGGGGGACGTGCTTCGGCACGGGAGACGGCAGCACGTGTTGCAGCAGGTGCATTTGCTCGTAAAATCGTTCCTGGTTTGAGTGTACGAGGAGCAGTGATAGCAATTGGTCCTCATAATATTAATCGTGATCGTTGGGATTGGTCAGAGGTTGATAATAATCCTTTTTTTACAGCTGATGCAGAGATGGTTCACATTTTTAGTGACTATATCAGTAAACTCCGTAAAGAGGGGACATCTGTTGGTGCGGTTGTTGAGATCGTTGCAGAAAATGTTCCGGCAGGTTTAGGAGCCCCTATTTACGCAAAGCTTGATCAAGATATTGCCTCGTTACTTATGTCGATTAATGCGGTAAAAGGTGTGGAAATTGGTGATGGTTTTGCGGCAGCCCGCTTGAGGGGAGAAGAAAATGCCGATGAAATGCGAATGGGAAATGATGGAAAACCGCTTTTTTTATCCAATCATGCTGGTGGTATTTTAGGGGGAATATCGAGTGGACAGCCAATTGTTGCGCGTTTTGCTGTAAAGCCTACTTCATCAATTTTAACACCTCGTCGTTCCATTGATGTTGATGGTCATGATATAGACGTTATAACAAAGGGACGTCATGATCCATGTGTTGGGATTCGTGCCGTTCCTGTTGGTGAAGCGATGGTTGCTTGTGCTATTGCTGACCATTATCTAAGACATCGCGGTCAAGTTGGGTGATTGAAAAGGTGAACAATGGCGTATGATGAAAAAAAAATTGTTTCTGCACTTAAAGCTTTTGAACGCGGTGAAATTGTTGTGGTGACAGATGATGATGACCGTGAAAATGAGGGTGATTTAACTGTTGCTGCAGCGCATTGTACAGAAGAAAAGATGGCGTTTATTCTTCGTCACACAACAGGTATTGTGTGCACACCTATGCCAAAAAAAGAAGCAAAACGGTTTAATCTTTCTCCTATGGTACCAGATAATAACTCTGCACATGGGACGCAATTTACGGTTACTGTTGATTTTAAACACGGCATAACAACAGGGATCTCAGCACATGACCGTACATTAGCTGTACGTAATCTTGCGAATTCAAATGCAAGTGCGGATGATTTTGTTCGTCCAGGGCATGTTTTTCCTTTAATTGCGCATGAAGGGGGAGTGCTTATGCGTTCAGGTCACACGGAGGCCGCTGTTGATTTATGTAAATTAGCTAATTTGCCGCCGGTTGGTGTTATCGGTGAGTTAGTTAATGATGATGGAAGCGTTAAACATGGCGATCAGATTATGAAATTTGCGCAAGAACATCGGTTGCATATTATAACGGTTGCAGATTTAATTGCTTACCGCCAACGTAAGGAAATATTGATCAAGCATGTTGGAGAAATGCCTATTGAAACATTCGTAGGTCCCGCTATTGTTCAAAGTTATCAACTCCCTTGGGAAGTCGTTCAGCATATTGCAATTGTTTTTGGTGATGTCCGTGAGGGTGAGAATATTCCTGTGCATTTACATCATGAAAACATTATAAGTGACGTTTTTTGTCAAACTTCAGATATTATGGTGATGATGCGGCGTATGATGGAAAAAGAAAAACGTGGCGTATTTATTTATTTGCGTGAAGGATCTGTTATACAATCAACTGTTGGTATTCAAAACATGACAAGAAACAATTCAGAAAACCATGTGCAGGCGATTGAACGCGAAGAAGAATGGCGCAAAATTGGTTTAGGGTCACAAATTTTAAAATATTTAGGAATAGGCTCTGTTATTATTTATGCTTCTAAAGAGCATCATTATGTAGGTTTGGAAGGTTTTGGAGTTCGTATATCCAGAACAGATATTTTTTGAGGTTCATATGAAAAAAGAGATACAAGAGGGGGATATTACGACCTTAAGCTTTGAGCAAGCGCTTAAGCAACTTGAAGTTATTGTCGAAAATTTGGAACGTGGCGATGTGCCTTTGGAACAATCCATTGATATTTATGAACGCGGTGAAGCGCTTAAAAAGCATTGTGAAAAACTCTTAAGAGTTGCTGAAGCTAAAGTTGAAAAAATCCAGCTTTCAGAAGAAGGTTTTCCAGAAGGAGTGGAACCACTTGATGCTAAATAATTTAAATCTTTTTGGATATTTATTGTGGGACTTAAGAGAAGCAATAACCTTAGTTTATAAACAGAAAGTTTTATTGATTTCTTTTTTATAAAATAAGTTAAAAATGAGGAAATTATAGCTCATCTCAAATAGAAAAGAGCATTTTTCAGTAAAAAAGATGCAAAACTGTAAATAAAAGAGTAGAAAAGATATATTTTTATCATTGTGTTTTCTTGAGTTAAGATAATAGGAAGGATTTTTTTTGTCTCAGGTCTTAACACCATTGCTTGACCGTGTTTGTTTTCCGCAAGATTTGCGGGCATTGCCTGAGTCTGATTTGGTACAGTTGGCTGATGAGTTGCGGACCGCAACAATTGATGCGGTTTCTGTAACAGGTGGTCATCTTGGGGCGGGACTTGGTGTTGTTGAGCTCACTGTTGCATTACATTATATTTTTAATACACCAGAGGATAGGATTATTTGGGATGTTGGTCATCAAACCTATCCACACAAGATTTTAACGGGGCGTAGAGAAAAAATTCGCACATTACGTCAGGAGGGCGGATTATCTGGTTTTACAAAACGTTCAGAAAGTGTGTATGATCCATTTGGAGCGGGGCATTCGTCTACTTCTATTTCAGCGGGGCTTGGTATGGCAGTGGCAAGTGCTTTGAAAGCAGAGACAAGACGCAATATCATAACTGTCATTGGTGATGGTGCAATGTCTGCGGGCATGGCTTATGAAGCCATGAACAACGCTGGTGCTTTGAATGCACGCTTGATTGTTGTTCTTAATGATAACGATATGTCTATAGCACCACCTACAGGTGCTATGAGTGCACATCTTGCACGATTAGTGTCTCGTCCTTCTTATCGTCATTTGCGTGAACGCGTAAAGATGTTGAGCGAAAAATTGCCAAAGTTTTTTTTGGATAAAGCTCGTCGTTCAGAGGAATTTGCGCGTGGACTTTTGGTTGGGGGAACTTTATTTGATGAGCTTGGCTTTTATTATGTTGGACCCATAGATGGGCACAATTTGGGGCATTTATTGCCTGTTTTTAAAAATGTTCGTGAATATCCTAATGGTCCTGTTTTGGTGCATGTTGTAACCCATAAGGGAAAGGGATATCCACCTGCAGAGGCCTCGTCTGATAAATATCATGGTGTTAATCGTTTTGATGTCACGACAGGAAAACAGGTAAAAGCATCAAGTAATATTCTACCCTATACCAAGGTATTTTCTAAAGCTTTAATAGAAGAAGCTCGCAATGATGATAAGATTGTTGGCATAACAGCAGCGATGCCAACAGGGACAGGCCTTGATTCTTTTGCGAAAAAATTTCCTGAAAAAATGTTTGATGTTGGTATTGCTGAACAACATGCCGTAACTTTTGCGGCAGGACTTGCTTGTGAAGGGTATAAGCCTTTTGTTGCAATTTATTCTACTTTTTTACAGCGTGCTTATGATCAAATTATTCATGATGTATCAATTCAAAAATTACCGGTACGTTTTGCTATTGACCGAGCAGGTTTTGTGGGGGCAGATGGTGCAACACATGCTGGAAGTTTTGATATTGTTTTTTTGGCCACTCTTCCTGACTTTGTTGTTATGGCACCTTCTGATGAGCTTGAACTGATGCATATGGTGCGTACAGCTGCAGCTTATGATCAGGGACCAATTTCTTTTCGTTATCCGCGTGGTGAGGGGATTGGTATAGATTTACCGCAACGTGGTGAGTTATTAGAAATTGGAAAAGGGCGCGTTCTGCGTGAAGGAAATAGAATCGCTTTGGTTTGTTTTGGAACGCGGATGTCAGAAGTGTTGCAAGCTGCTGATGCGTTGGAGGTTGAAGGATTGTCTACAACGGTTGCAGATGCACGGTTTGCAAAACCTTTAGATAAAGATTTGATGCGTCGTTTGGCACGTGAGCATGAGGTATTGGTGACAATTGAAGAAGGGGCAATCGGTGGATTTGGAGCGCACATATTACAATTTTTAGCGCAAGAAGGGCTCTTAGAGCATGGTTTGAAAGTTCGTACACTAAAATTTCCTGATGAATATTTGAATCATGGTTCACCAGAAAAAGTTCTTTCACGTGTCGGACTTGACGCTATGGGTATTTTAAACACGGTTTTTGCTGTTTTGGGACGCGAGATTCGAACAGGATAGAAAATTCGAGTATGAGATGGCTTCCAGAAAAAGACTCGATATTCTTTTAGTTGAAAAAAACTTTTTTACGACACGTTCACGCGCACGTGATGCAATTATGCGCCAAACTGTTAAAGTTAACGGAGAAATCGTTTTTAAAGCTGGGCAAATCGTTTTTGACGATGCAGAGATTACCGTTTGTGATCCAGCGCAGAATTATGTTTCTCGGGCAGCGTTAAAATTGATTGCTGCACTTGATGCATTTCCAATTATAACAGATAAAGTGACAGCCATTGATGTTGGTGCATCAACAGGTGGTTTTACGCAAGTTCTCTTAGAGCGTGGAGCAGATCATGTCATTGCCGTTGATGTTGGGCATCATCAATTTGATAAACGTTTATTGGGCAACAGTGCTATAACGTTATTAGAAGGCTTGAATGTCAGAGATTTTAAACAGGAACATTTAGGTGGGCGAGAAATTGATCTTATCGTTTCAGATGTTAGCTTTATTTCGCTCAAACTTGCATTGCCTCCCGTGTTGTCTTTAGCCAAGAAGGGTGCCCAAGCTGTTTTACTGGTAAAGCCTCAGTTTGAGGTTGGTCGTAAACACTTTAGTAAGGGAGGAATATTAAGTCCATCAAGTGCTAAAGAAACTGCTGAGGCGCTTTTTGTTTGGTTAAATATACAAACAGGGTGGAGTGCAAAAGGTTTAATTTCTTCCCCTATTACAGGTGGTGATGGCAACGTGGAATATTTACTATTCGGAGAAAAACAAGAGTGAATGACAATGTCATAATCGATCATATCGGAGCAAATGGTTATGGTATTGCTAAGACGTCTCACGGCTTCGTTTCTGTTCCTTTTACTTTACCAGGAGAGTGTGCTGAAATTACTGTTCATGGAAAATATGCAACATATATAACATTAAAAGAAAAATCATCAGAACGCATTGATACTCTTTGTCAGCATTTTGGAGAATGTGGAGGGTGTACTCTTCAGCATTGGCATATGGATGCTTATCGCGTATGGAAACAACAATTGGTTGTTGAGGCGCTTAAAAAGTATGGACTTAATAATGTTGTTGCGCCTTTAATAGAATGTAAACCTTATAGCCGACGGCGGATTACTCTAACAGCATCCATGACCCCACAGGGGCAAAAAGTTGGTTTTAACCGTTATCTCTCTCATGAGATTGTAGCTCTTGAGGAATGCCCAGTAAGCCGTCCAGAGCTTATTTCTCAGTTGCATAATATCAGAGAGCTCTGTGCTTTTCTAAAGAGCTCTGCCAAACGGTTTCATGTTACGATAACATGTGTTGAAAATGGTTTAGATGTTGCTTTAAGCGGTTGCATTATACACCATGAATCACTTCGTCAGAGAATGATCAGTGCTGCTCTTTCATATGGGATTATACGTTTATCTGTTGACGGTGAAGTTTTGGTTGAACGAGAAAAACCAGAGATTTACTTTGGAGATGTCCGTGTTGAATTTCCTTCTGGTGGTTTTCTGCAAGCAACTTGTGAAGCTGAAAATATAATGGGCAATATTATTTTGACTCATTTAAAAAAAGCAAAGAATGCTGTTGATTTGTTTTCAGGGGTAGGAACATTTACCTTGCGTATGGCAAAAAAGATGAATGTTCATGCAGTAGAAAATAATGAAGATGCATTAAGAAATCTAAATACAGCAGCACGTTTTGCGACTGGTTTAAAAACGGTCACTTGTGAAAAACGTGATCTTTTCCGACATCCCCTTTCTGTAAAGGAACTTGAATGTTTTGAGAGTGTTGTTTTTGATCCTCCCCGTGCTGGTGCAGAGCAACAAGTACGTGAATTAGCGAAGACTATAGTATCACGTGTTGTGGCAATTTCTTGTAATCCTACTACATTTGCTCGTGATTTATCTCTTCTTGTTGCAGGGGGGTATACAGTAGAAAAAATCATACCGATTGATCAATTTTTATGGTCACCACATGTCGAAATTGTTGCTGTTTTGAGCAAAAAGAAAAAAAAGAAAGGTTGGAAACTTTAGCCTAATTTTTTTAAAAGTTTACCTGAGTATTATTATAAAATCTCTCCAAAATTTATCTATAATAATAACCTTTTTCTCGTTGATTTAAGAGCACTAAATGTAGAAAGTCTTTTTTATTATGAATATAAAAGACAAGTTACCCCACACAAAAGACTAATATCTTACGAAAAAGATGTGTCTGAATAAGCCTGTGCCGTCGTTATATTTGCCATCCCCTAATGTTTCTTAAAACTCTTGGCACTTGAGACGCCCCATAAGAGGAATCTTTAGTCTTTTCTTGTACAGTTTTTATCCATATAACTCTCCCCGCCTGTAACGTATAAACGAATGATTTTGATTGATCCAACAGACACAGATTTAAAATGAGAGAATCTTGCGGTATTCAAGGTTCTAATACAATATGAATAACGCTAGATTATCTTTATAAATCAATTCATTGTAATCTCCCCCTCACAAAATGGTCGTAATAGACGAGAAGGAGGCAATACTGGGAAGGAATGAGCAAGCTTATTCCTCTATAAGCGCAGTCCCACCGATTGTCATATTATTGATTCGAAGATGAGGTTGACCAACACCAACAGGGACATTTTGCCCTGCTTTTCCGCACATACCAATACCATTGTCTAGTTTACTATCATTACCAATCATTGTGATACGTTTCATAGCATCCGGTCCATTTCCAATAAGAGTTGCACCTTTGATTGGTGCACAAATTTTGCCATTTTCTACTCGGTATGCTTCAGTACATTCAAAGACGAATTTTCCGGAAGTAATATCAACTTGTCCTCCACCAAATGAAACAGCATAGATACCACTTTTAAGTGAAGAAAGGATTTCTTCAGGTGTTTTATCTCCTCCTAGCATGATTGTATTGGTCATTCGTGGCATTGGTGCATAAGCATAAGATTCACGCCGTCCATTTCCAGTTGATTTACCTCCCATAAGCCGTGCATTAAGCCTGTCTTGCATAAAACCAACGAGTTTTCCATCTTCAATGAGAACGTTATATCCTGAAGGGGTCCCCTCATCATCGACAGTGAGAGAGCCACGGCATTGTGGAATTGTTCCATCATCAACAACTGTAACACCTTTTGCTGCAACTTGTTGTCCTAAAAGTCCAGCAAAAGCCGATGTTTTTTTACGGTTAAAGTCACCTTCTAAACCATGACCTACGGCTTCATGGAGCATAACACCAGGCCATCCGTTAGCTAAGACAACATCAAAAGATCCAGCAGGTGCTGCTTCTGCTTCTAAATTTGTTAAAGCCATACGTAAGGCTTCATCCGCGGCTTTTTTCCAATTGTCTTCATGAATAAATTGGTTAAATGCTTGTCTCCCTCCACATCCATAAAAACCATTTTCACGACGATTGCCTTCAGCTGCGACCACAGATATAGAAAGTCGCACAAGGGGACGAATATCACGAACCAAATAACCATCTGCACGTAAAATTTCAACATGTTGTAGCGAGCCGGAAAGAGAAACAGTCACCTGATGCAATTTATCATTTTTAGCACGTAAATAGGCATCAATTTTTTGCAAAAGAGCACTTTTTTCTTCAAATGATGGAGCATCAAGGGGATTATGCGGTTGATAAAGCCTTTTGTTTGTTTGTTGAGGTGCTATGCTATAAGTCCCTGCATGATTATTATAGGTAACAGCTTTAGCAGCTTCACTGGCACGTTTGAGTGCAGCAGCTGATAACTCACTAGAGTGAGCATATCCAGTAGCCTCTCCAGCAACAACGCGTAGTCCAAATCCCATATCTTGATGAAATGAGCCGTTTTTAAGCTGTCCATTATCAAATAAAAGAGCTTCGCTTTCTGTATACTCAAGGTAAAGCTCACCATCATCAGCATGATGAAGTGTTTCCTGTATAAGTGATTGCACTTTAGAGGAAGCAATATCAAAATGATCAATCAGCGATTTCATAAGAATTATCCTATTTGTATGGGGGCTTCGAAGATTTTTATCAATCTAATTTTAAGAATCTTTCAAAATATACGATGAGATTTTGATTGTTTAAAATGTATTGATTTCATTCATGTCGGTAAGGTTGCATAGGCGTCGCCAAGACCATGAAGGTCAACAAAACCTCCAATCCCTTGTTCAGGAGTTGTAAAGATAAAATAGGTTGCCATTTTTCCTTTTAAAAAGAGCTGCAATATGTCTTCTTTAAGAAAGGCTTCAGCAACACAATTATCACCAAGACAACGACGATATTCCATTCTGCCCATATTTTTATCGTCAATTTTAATTCCAACGCCAGGACGTAATTCAACGCGAATCGGAACAAAAACACGCATCAAAGCACCTTGCTTTTGAGGAAGTTTATAAAATGTAACGCGCAAGGTAATATCTTGACGCCCTTGTGTGTGAACGTTTTGTACAACTTCACACTGCATGTTAGGTGTACCTGGTGGTAGAGAACACACTTTTGTCCATGCACCATAGGTTTGCGGAGCAGGAACATCTTGTGCATAGGGTGTTTGTGCAAATGCATGACTGATAAAACTACTATAAAGTGTGTAAAGAACAGCACCAATAAAAAAAGTTTTTTTGAGTAATTTATAAAGTATCACAGAAAATCCTATCCGACTCAACACCCACAACCGTGCATAGATTTACATAAAAAATGAATTCCCTATAAAAAACTATAACACAAAATCAGTATTTACCCAAATATATTAATTCATATGATATATTTTTATGATACATTTGTAATGTGGAGAGAACGTTGATTGAAAAAATGTATTTTTATTGCCAATATTTCCATTTACTTTTAGGGGATACGTGCGAAAGAGATATTTCATATTTTCTCAAAAATACGATTGGTCTTAATGGGTTATTTCCATACGCTAGATAATATTTGTCAGATAATATTGGGTTTGTGAATGACAGAAATGGAAAAGGGCTTTGAGTGGAATGTCAGTTTCAGAAGAGTTATCGGTTGTGAATGGTAAATCAACGCCACCAAAATCCGGTATTGGTGATTACATCACATTATTAAAGCCACGTGTTATGTCTCTTGTGGTCTTTACGGCTCTGGTTGGTTTGCTTGTATCGCCTGTTCCTATCAATCCGTGGTATGGTTTTTTAGCAATTTTATGTATTGCTGCTGGTGGCGGTGGTGCGGGAGCACTGAACATGTGGTATGATGCTGACATTGATGCTGTGATGGAACGGACTAAAAAGCGTCCTATTCCCATGGGTAAAATCAGCTCCCAAAAGGCATTTATTTTTGGCATGGTTCTTTCTATGCTCTCGGTATTGGTTATGGGGAGCTTCATTAATTGGTTTGCGGCATTTTTTCTTGCGTTTACGATTTTCTTTTATGTCGTTATCTATACAATTTGGTTAAAGCGTATCACACCACAAAATATTGTTATTGGTGGTGCTTCTGGGGCTTTTCCACCAATGATTGGATGGGCCGTGACAACAGGGACAGTGAGTATTGATAGCTTTTTATTATTTTTAATCATTTTTATGTGGACCCCCCCTCACTTTTGGGCTCTTTCTTTATTTTCATCTCTTGATTATGAGGCTGCAGGTATCCCTATGATGCCTAATGTACGAGGTGAACATTCAACAAAAAAACAGATTTTATTTTATACTATTTTGATGGCATTGTGTGCTGCTGCTCCTTGCTTTACTGGTCTTGGCGGAATTTTTTATGGTATTTTTTCAACAATTTTAAGCATTATCTTTATTTATTTTGCCTATCGTTTATGGCAAGCTGATACACATAATGAAACTATTTTGATGGCCAAAAAAACGTTTTTCTTTTCGTTACTGTATTTGGCAGCTATCTTTGGAATTCTTTTGATTGAATCTCTTGTTTGGTATTTTATCGCTCTTTAGTTGCGTAAAATGAAAGAGCAAATTTTAAAAGAGCTTTTCTTCAAGAAAATTCTGTAAGAAAACACGATAGAGTGTGTTCTTATGCAAAAGATGATATTGCACGTTTTTTTACATTGCTTATTCATGTATAATAATAGGTTGTTTGAATATATAGCTAAAACTATAGAGATTAAGGATGATTTATGTCTGGACTTCCCCCTTTAACGATACGTCTTTGTGGTCCACGTGGATTTTGTGCAGGGGTTGATCGTGCTATCCAGATTGTTCTGCTTGCATTAAAAAAATATGGTGTTCCAGTATATGTCCGTCATGAAATTGTACACAACCGCTACGTGGTTGAGGGATTACAGCAACGGGGTGCTGTTTTTGTCGAAGAACTTAATGAGATTCCAGAAGAACATCGCAATCAACCAGTTGTTTTTTCTGCTCATGGTGTACCAAAATCTGTTTCAGAAGAAGCACGATACTATAATTTGTTTTATCTTGACGCAACATGTCCGTTGGTCTCGAAAGTTCATAAACAAGCGATACGACATCAACGTCATGGTCGTCATGTTATATTGATTGGTCATGCTGGTCATCCTGAGGTGATAGGGACAATGGGACAGCTTGAAGAAGGAGTTGTGACGCTTATTGAAACGATAGAAGATGCTTTGCATTATCAACCCAATGATCCAGATAAATTAGGATTTGTGACACAAACAACGCTTTCTGTTGAAGATACTGCAGGAATTATCGATATATTACAACAACGTTTTCCTACATTAGCAGCCCCAGCGGCTGAGTCAATTTGCTATGCTACAACGAATCGACAAGATGCGGTTAAAGCAGCGGCAAAGGGGAGCGATTTGTTTTTGATTGTTGGAGCACCAAATTCTTCTAATTCACGACGTTTAGTAGAGGTTGCCGAAAAGTCTGGTGCGCGGCAAGCTATTTTAGTTCAGCGCGCTGATGAAATTAATTTTGAAAACCTAAAATCTCTTTCTATTGTCAGTCTTTCAGCAGGGGCTTCGGCTCCTGAAATTATTATTGATGAAATTATTTCAGCATTTCGTGAGCGTTATGATGTCACAATAGAATTAGCTGAAACAGCGGTAGAAACGGAAAAATTTTTAGTGAGTCGCGAATTACGTGACGTCATTTTAACGTCTCAAGATATGGCTTTCGTCAATGGTCAAGCAAATAGTGCAAAAAATGAAAATCAGAATACAAACATATCTACAACGAAAGCAGAATAATGGCCGTTTATACAGATATTCACCCAAATGATTTAAAAGTGTTTTTAACACGTTATGCAATAGGATCACTTTTGTCTTATCAAGGTATAGAGGAGGGGACTGAAAATTCTAATTTTATGTTAGAGACAACACAAGGGCGATTTATTTTAACACTTTATGAAAAGCGTATTTCAAAAGATGATTTACCTTTTTTTTGTTGCTTGATGCAGCATTTAGGACAGCGTGGAATTCCTTGTCCTCAACCTGTTATTCAAAATGATGGAATGATGATCTGTGAATTAGCAGGACGTCCTGCCGCTATTATTACTTTTCTGGAAGGAGAGTGGATCCGCCAGCCCAATATAGATCATTGTGGCGAAGTGGGGACGGGGTTAGCACAATTGCATTTAGCAGGACAGGATTTTACACTTAGTCGTAAAAATACTCTTTCTGTTATGGATTGGAAGGTCTTGTGGCAACGTTGTCAAACCAAAGAAGATGCATTGTTAAAAGAATTTGGACAAAAAATTGAGTTGGAATTGGCTTTTTTACAGAAAAATTGGCCGTTCAATTTACCAATAGGCATTATTCATGCAGATCTATTTAATGATAACGTCTTTTTTGTGAATCATCGTCTTTCTGGGATGATAGATTTCTATTTTGCTTGTAATGACTTTTTTGCTTATGATTTAGCGATCTGTTTAAATGCTTGGTGCTTTGAGCCTGATCATTCCTATAATCTTACCAAAGCACGTAAGTTATTGGAAAGTTATCAAAAAATAAGACCATTGATCCCTTTAGAATTGGACAAGATGGTTTTATTAGCTCGTGGTGCGTCTCTACGTTTCTTACTCACACGTCTATATGATTGGTTTAATACACCGCCTAATAGCTTTGTTATTAAGAAAGATCCATGGGAGTATTGGCACAAGCTTTGTTTTTTCAGTAATGTAAATTCGCTAAGTGAATTAGGTTTTTAAATTTTATGGCAACTCCACAAAAAGTCGTTGAAATTTATACAGATGGTGCTTGCTCAGGGAACCCTGGAATTGGAGGATGGGGGGCAATTTTACGCTGGAATGGTCATGAACGGGAGCTTTATGGCGGTAAGGTCCATACGACAAACAATCAAATGGAACTCATGGCGGCAATTTGTGCATTAAAGGCGCTTAAAGAGCCCTGTTTGGTCGATCTTTATACAGACTCAGTTTATGTACGTAACGGTATATCTAAGTGGATTGAAGATTGGAAAAAGAATAATTGGCGCACTGCATCAAAAAATCCTGTTAAAAATATGGAGCTATGGCAAGCTCTTGAGGATGCTAGTTCTTGTCATACAGTTAGATGGCACTGGGTAAAAGGGCATGCGGGACATCCAGAAAATGAACGCGCAGATGCCCTTGCTCGCAAAGCAATTACTCAATATCGTGAAAATGGACGTTTTCCAGCATAATTGCTTTTTGAGAGCTTTTTCTTTTATCATGGAGACGCAAGAGGGGTTGGCTGCGTATGGAATATGAATGTTCCACTTAAGGCGTGATCTTTAAAAGAAATTGTATAAAAAATTTTTTGGTTTATTTCTTCTGGTGTGAAATAGAGTGGAGCACTGAAGAGTGTATATTCTGCGTTATCACTGACTTTTCTTGCTGCTCCAATTTGCATTTCTCCTCCATCTAAAAAGAGAGAGGAAGGAGTGGTTTTGTTGTTATTTTGTATTTTTATAAGAAGGGTACTGTTATTTTTTTCGGCACTTATTTTTAGTGCATTCTGCATCATGCGGGGCAAAGAATCTTGCGCCTTTTTTAAGAAGGAAGCAGGAAGCTGTTTATTTTTAAGAGCAGATGGCGAAAAATCAAAGTTAATAGTAAATGGAAGACAGATTTTATTACATAATCCAAGAGTGAAAGCACCACTTAAATTTTTGCTTGAACCAGAAAGATTGAAGGGCAATATTACTTTATCTTTATAACCTAATGACCAATCATTTTCTGTTTCAAAAAGCTGTGGAGTAGGATAAAAGATTTCATAAGAAATCTGTTGGTTGAAATTAAAAAATGGTGCCATGCCAGAATTACCTGGATTACGCCAGTAAGTTTTCCATCCTGGTTTAAGCTCAATTTCAATAATGCCTTCTCTTATTCCAGAAAGAGAAGGTTCAGTGATCGCTAATCGGATACGACCACCATCTGATTCATACCAAGATGTTGCGAAAAGCTGGAGTTTTTGTTCTGTTTGAGCATTTACAGGAATGTTAAGTAATTCTAAAACTATGAATGTTAAGCTTAAAGTAACTAAAAGCTTTTTATAAAAGAAAGTTGCGATATTTTGTAAATTTGTAAATATACGACTTTTTTTCATTGGAGTTTTATTTTCCTAGTGTGCTAAATGAACAAACTTTTATCATGTAAATTATGGAGAATAACAGATTAATGAAGCGGTGTAATGGCTTTTTAGGTGGACAATTACTCATAGCAATGCCTGGGATGAATGACAAACGCTTTATTCGTTCTGTTATTTATATTTGTGCGCATTCTGATGCCGGTGCGATGGGCATCATTCTTAATCAATTGCATCATATTGATTTTCCAGAGCTTTTGCTTCATTTGGGAGTCATAGACAGTGGCCAAAAAAAAAGTCTTTCTGAACCAATAAAACAGTTTCCTGTTCGCTATGGTGGTCCTGTTGATCCTTCGCGTGGTTTTGTCCTTCATTCAGATGATTATACTTGTGAAGAAACTGTTTTTATTGCAGATAAGATCTGTTTTACTGCGACAATTGATATATTAAAAGCGATCAGTTGCGAACAAGGTCCGCAACATGCACTGGTCGCATTAGGCTATGCTGGATGGAAAGCGGGGCAACTTGAGGCAGAAATTTCTACAAATGGTTGGCTAATCAGTTCTACATCACCTAGTTTTCTTTTTGAAAGCGATTTAAGCTGCAAGTATGATAAAAGTTTAACACGCATGGGTATCGATCCAACTTATCTTGCTTCTGAAATGGGACACGCGTAGAGTTTTTTCTAAGCTTTTTAACTTTACACGTTATTTTATCCCTTATGTTTTTATTTTATAAGGGAAATGGCTCTGAACGAGCGTAATTAATTCTTCTATGGCAATCGGTTTCGTCACAAGTGTACTTTGAACATATTTACAGCCTTCTTGACGGAGGAAGATTGCTTCTTTTTCATTTTCAACACCTTCTGCGATAATTTGCAAATTAAGATCTGTTGCCATATTAATGATAGACTTTAGAACAATTTTCTTCTTAAGAGAGTCGATTGAGATAAGTGAACGATCAAGTTTAACCATATCAAATGGATAACGTACGAGATAGGTCAGAGACGAATAACCTGTTCCAAAATTATCGAGTGCGAGATTCATTCCAAGTGTTTTAATTTGTTCAAGAAAGTGCGCTGATTGTTCAGGATTATTTCTTAAGACAAATTCAGATATTTCAATCATCAGACGCCCTTTGTGGAGCGGATGGCGAAGCAAAGCGGCACGCAATTGACTGATAAAACGAGGATGAATCATTTCTGCGCTTGGTAAATTAATTGAAATAAAGAAAGATTGTTGGGAAAACTTTTCTTGTACATTTATAAGATCAATAATGGCATTATCAATGATAAATTGTGACAAATCCATAACAATTTGTTCATTTTCTACGATTTTTATGAAATCAGAGACATTTAAATTTCCATAAGTGGGGTGATGCCATTCTACAATTGTTTCAAAACCAATAATATGTCCGTCTGATAAATTAAGAATAGGATGGTAGAGGATTTTCATCTCATTACGTTTTATGGCATAATGAACATCTTTCTCCAGAGTATTATGTTCGAGACCCAAAGTGCGAAAATTAGGACGAAAAGGTTCAATATGGTTCCCACCCATTTGTTTTGCGCGAATCATCGCTAACTCACTATCATTAAAAATATCTTTAGCCGTCGATCGGCTTTCACTCCATGTAACCAATCCGATAGAGGTTGAAAGGATTATTTTATTTTCTGAAAGTGAAATAGGTGCTGAAATTGTTTTGTGCAAATGATCTGCAAATGCTGCAATTTTTTGTGGTTCGGTTTCACTGAGTAAAATAATTGCAAAGCGGTCTGCTGAAAGACGCGATAAGGTGTCTTGAAAGTTAATGAGACGATTTAAACGACGTGCGATTATAAGCAGTACAGTATCCCCAACTGCTATGCCTAATTTGCGATTAATTTGGCGAAAATTGTCAAAATCAATCATAAAGACAGTCGGTCTAATTTTGATATTTGCTTTCGCTAAAGAGGTATAATTTTGTAGTCTATCAAAGAAAATTTGTTGGTTAGGAAGTCCAGTTAAGCTGTCGTGGATTGCATCATGCAATAAGCGTTCTTCGGATTTTTTATGGTTAGTAATATTGACAATGGTTCCAATGACACGTGTGATTTTTCCATCTTTTTGCATAGCCGGACGTGCACGAAGAGAAAACCAATGATAATAACCACCACCGGAAGAAAGCCGAAAAATTTGATCAATGCGCCCTTTTTTATTTTTAAGAATGATATCCAATACGGCTTGAAAGCGTTCACGATCATCATGGTGCAAGGCTGAAATCCAGTTGCGCATAGGTCCATTGAGGTTATGAATTTCAGTACCAAAAAGGGTTGCCATGTTTGGATGTACAACAATACGATCACGCTCAATATTCCAATCCCAAATAATATTTCCAGCTCCCTTTGCTGCGAGTACTTGTTGTTCAAGGTCGGAAAATATTCCTTCATGGAAAGCGTCATTAGAAAAAGTTTGTTGCAGGACAGTAAAGCTTATGAGAAGAACAATGAGCACTAATCCCCCTGCTAATGCTGGCTGGATAATATCATTGTTTAAATGTCCAGCTATGCAGGTATAGGCTCCAACACACCAAAAGCTAATGAGCAACCATGTTGGAATAAGCATAATGGCGCGGTCATAGCTTCTGATTGAGAAATAGATGATTAATATTATACCAAGCACAGCGGTAAGGCCAAAAGACAAACGCGCAATTCCAGCTGCTCTGATGGGATCGTAAATAGCAAAGGCTCCTAGACTGCAAAACGCAATGGTCCAAGCGATAGCACCGTAACTAAAATGATAATGCCAGCGGTTAAGGCTGAGATAGGTAAAAAGAAAAATGAAGAGTGTAGCAGTAAGTGCTACTTCTGTACCAGCACGCCAGATTGGTTGGGTTGTGAGTGTAACTGCAAAGAATTTATTTAAAAAGTTGAAGTCAATACCAATATAAAAAAGCACTGCCCAAGCAACTGCCGCTGTTGCAGGAAACAGCCCCGTTCCACGGACGACGAAGAGAACAGTTAACAAAAGCGCTAAGAGACCTGATATCCCAAGAAGAATACCATGATAAAGCGTATAAGAATTAATTGCATCTTTATAAGCTTCAGGTTGCCATAAATAGATTTGCGGTAGATTTGCAGAGTTAAGTTCGGCCACAAATGTAATAACAGCACCAGGGTTAAGGGTAATACGAAAGATATCAGAGTTTGCACTAAGTTGACGATCGAGGGAAAAACCTTCGCTTGGCGTTATGGATTGAATCCTTGATGATCCAAGGTCTGGCCAAAAAAATCCAGAACGTGCCATGCGGTAATGGGGGGCAACGATGAGACGATCAACTTGTTCATCTGTTGGATTTGCAAGAGAAAAAACTGCCCAATTTCCGGAAAATTTTTCATTTTTTGCCTGCACTTCAATACGCCATACAATACCATCTGGTCCTGGTGCTGTACTTGTTTGAAAAATAGAGTTGTTTGTATGGTGAATTTCAATTGCTTTTGAGAGATCAAGAGCAGCATCTTGAGAAGAAATTTTAACTGGTTCAATTGCTTGTGCTGATGTAAGATGGACAAAAGAACTAACGACTACAATGAAAATGATGTCAATTATTTTACGCAAACTCTTCACAATGTCCCACTCTCAATATTTTAGGATGTTTAATTTTCATTTCGACTTTTGAGAAAAAACGTCCACCTTTTATAATTTATTTACATAATAAATTGTTATCACTTTTTCTTAAGTTATGTGATTTTATATACAAATAGACCACACACCCATTTGCTTCAATGGAACCTGAAGCGAATGAAGTTTTATATTTTAAAAGTGCAAAGTTAAACCATGAATTTTCAGATTTCACGGATATACCTTCACTTATTAGAATCTTTATCACATGAAGTATGAATTGGGTAGTTTTGTACGCCTATTTGCCCAATATTTCCAAAACTTATTTAATGAGGAGAGCTTTTGTGGTAAATTTTATGATAAAATATGTGACGTTATTGTGATGTTGCATTGAAAAGAAGTTTTTACTTTAGCTTGTATGAAAGAGTTGACGTTAAATCATCAAAATTTATAAGGGGTCCTACAGGTCCGACAGCAGTTAGTGTTGGAGTGGAGTTTGTAAAAAGACGATGTGCTAAATCAGTTAATCTTTTAGGAGTGATGAGATTGAGGCGTTCAATTGTTTCCGATATTGGAATTGGTCGACCATAAAGGAGTATTTGGCGAGCAATGAGATGTGCTTGACTAGAGGGATTTTCCTGTGACATTGTCAGATTTGCACGATATTGCGTTTGTGCTCGTTGCAGTTCGTTGGCGTGAATATTTTTGCTGACCTTGGAAAGTTCATCAAGAATCACAGGAATAAGTTCTTTGAGCCCTTCTTGTCCGGTAGCTGCGTGAACACCAAAAAGCCCAGTATCTGAAAATCCCCAATGAAAAGCATAAATAGAATAGCATAATCCACGTTTCTCTCTTACCTCTTGAAAAAGACGTGAAGACATACCACCACCAAGAATGATTGAAAGAATTTGGGCTGCATAAAAATCACGCGCGTGATAAGCACGCCCTTCAAACCCTAGAACAACTTGTGTATCCATTAAATCGCGATATTCACGAAAGTCGCCACCGACATAATTTGCAAGATTAGTAAGAGGTGCGGTTGAATGGGAGCGAAAAGTACCAAGACGACTTTCAACTTCTCGCAAGAAACTTTCGTGCTTTACAGCTCCTGCAGCAACGACAATCATACGATCTGCACTATATTGTTTATTGATGAAATCATGGAGATCATTAGATGTAAATGATTGAATAGTTTTAGCTGTTCCTAAAATAGAGCGTCCAAGGGATTGATGACGAAAGGCTGTTTCTGTAAAGTGATCAAAAACAATATCATCAGGAGTGTCATGGGCAGCACCAATTTCCTGAAAGATTACTTGTTTTTCTCGTTCTAGTTCATCGTCGTCAAATTTTGAATGCATTAAAATATCGGCTAAAATGTCTATAGCAAGTGGGATATCGCTTTTAAGTACACGTGCAAAGTAAGCTGTTGTTTCAATACTGGTTGTAGCATTGATTTCACCGCCAACATCTTCAATATCGGTTGCAATTTGAAAAGCAGTACGGTTTTCGGTTCCTTTAAAAGCCATATGCTCAAGAAGATGAGCAATACCATGCTGTGTGGAGGTTTCATTGCGTGAGCCCACTTTAACCCATATTCCGAGAGCAACACTATCAATTTGTTGCATTGTATGTGTGGCGATAGTCAAACCATTACTAAGGCGACATATATCTACATCCATGTATCTACAACTCCATTAAATAAGCTAAACACCTCATTGTAAGGGTATCAGAATATTCTTGATTTAAATTAATGCAGCTAACTTTAATAAGATGCACGCGATTTTAAAGAAATATAATCTTTTACTATTTTTTCATCATTAGCAAGATTTATAAAATGTTCTTCGTGTTTCATTACATCATTGAGATGAGATGGCCATGGAGCATGAAGGCCACAAGCGCTTTTAATAGTATCAGGAAATTTAGCTGGATGAGCCGTGGCAAGAACGATCATTGGAATATGCGGTTTTTTGTTTTCACGCGCTACTTGAAGAGCGACCGCTGTATGTGGATCAACAAGATAGCCACTTTCCTTATAGACACTATCAATTGTTTGAGCTGTTGCAGCCATGTTGCTTTTTCCAGCGGAAAATAGGGAACGAATATTTTTGAGTTGCTTTTCATCAAGAGTAAAGAGCCCCGTTTTTTTCAAGTTTTCCATTGCATTGCGAATCCACATTGGATCACGATTGCCACTTTCAAAGAGCAAACGTTCAAAATTAGAAGAGACCTGAATATCCATAGAAGGTGATGTTGTATGGACTATTGGTTGTGTTTCGTAAGTACCACTGGTCAATGTACGTACAAGGATGTCGTTATCATTCGTTGCGATGACCAGTTGAGCAATGGGTAATCCCATACGGGCTGCGACATAACCTGCAAAAATATCACCAAAATTTCCAGTAGGAACAGTAAATGAAACAGCTCTATCAGGTGCTCCTAAAGAAAGTGCAGATGAAAAATAGTAAACAATTTGCGCCATGATACGCGCCCAATTTATAGAATTAACACCTGAAAGTGCTCTTTTTTTACGAAAATTGTGGTCATTAAACATTGCTTTGACAAGAGCTTGGCAATCATCAAAATTTCCTTCAATGGCAATGGCATGAACATTGGAACAATGATTGGTTGTCATTTGCCGTTGTTGAACAGGCGATACACGTCCTTTAGGAAATAAAATAAAAATATCTGAGTGTTCTTTTCCAGCAAAAGCTTGTATCGCAGCTCCTCCTGTATCACCTGATGTTGCAGCAATAATCGTTGCACATCTATTTTTTTCAGTCAAAACATAATCCATCAGTCGAGAAAGAAACTGCATTGCTACATCTTTAAAAGCTAAAGTAGGACCATGAAAGAGTTCAAGGATAAATTCATCTGCTCCAGTTTGTCGTAACGGACAGATTGCTGGATGGTGAAAGGTTGCATAAGATTCAGCGATCATATTTTCAAAAGCTGTATATTCGATTTCGTTATTCACAAAGGGCCACAGAATAGTTTTAGCAATTGTTGTATAGGACTGACCACGAAGTGCTCGTAACGCATCAAATGATAGCTGAGGAAATTTATCTGGCAAATAAAGTCCCCCATCACTTGCCAACCCTGTCATGATTGTTTCCGTAAAGCTTAAAGCAGGAGCTTCACCTCTCGTGCTGATATATTCCATAAATCTTATCCTTTTTTTATTTCTGGCAAATTGGTGAAGTTATTTATTTCACGTTTTTCATAATATTTAAATTATTAAATGGATAGAGCTTCTTTTCTTCTTTTTAACTCAATAATGAAAGGAAATAGCCTTAAGCATTTTTATTTTTGAGATATAAACGCCAAATGTTCACAGAAAATCTGTTACAGTCAAAAATTTTCTCTCTATTATTCATTCACTTAGATTTTACAACGTATCTTCAGTTGTACACCTTCTTAAATAATAAAATTAAATAGATAGAATAGTATTTACTGAAGAACTTTGTATAAAAATCAATCATTCATAGTTATTTTATACTCTTAATACTCTGTAACAATTAAATCTGCTAAACGAAATGTTAAAATGATACATCCCAAGACTCACATTGGAAGATTTATAAGGTAATTTTATGGCATTTCGTGCGCAAATCTATACTTTGAATAATCTTTTTTAGCTTAATTTATTACTTTGTATAATAATAGATATTATATTTGTGCTATACAGTATGGTAGCCTAAAGGTTATCCATAGAAAACATACAACAGCCTGCTAAATGATGGGAAGCAGGCTGTAAAGTATTTTCATTTTAAATAGAAAAAAATAACTAAGTATCTTTGAATTATTTGCCTTTAATTTTTCCTATTGCCCATCCGATTATCCCACTAAATATGGCCATAACAGATCCAGTCAAGAATCCAAAACCCAAAGCTCCTACTGTAGAAAAAACTCCTAGCGTAATTGGTTCAAACACTTTCTCAAATTTTCCTTCAAAGGCAGATTCACTTTTTGCTCTATGAGTGAAACTTGGGACATAAAGAGCAGCTATATCGATAGCTTTTTTCTTTCCTTGTTCTATTAGAGAGACAGTTTCCCATTGAGTATCATTTTTCAAATGATTGGCATGAACATTTATAATTTGTGAAAGCAAAAAAGCAACTGCTATAAAAATATTTAATACGTAAGTTTTCAATACTTTAATCATAGTTTACCACCAATACTTTTATTTTAATCTGAATTGAATAGATGCATCGGCAGAATTAGTGCACATTGAGAGAAACAGAAGCATTTAAAGCTTTTTTCACTCTTAGTGTGATAATTCATTAGTTTTATCATCAACAATGGATAAACACAGAATATGTTCATAGTTTATATTTCATATGAGAAGGTCTTATTCTGATGAAATTTCAATTTTAACGAGATTTAAAATACAATATTATTTTACTTATTATCCATCCTAAAAACATGCCTATCGTACTTGATGCATATCCAAGTGCCATCCCCATACCAAAAGCCCCGAGTGTAAGAGGTTCAACAACCTTTTCAAATTTTCCTTCGACGGTAATTTCATTTTCCATACGACGATTTAGATTTTGTGTATAGAGAGCAATCGTACTGATTGCATCCTTTCTGTTCTGTTCTGTTACAGAAATAAAAATATTCTCACGATGAATATTGTTTTGCAAATAGTTGGCATGTACATTTACAGTCTGTGAAATGTAAAAAACAGATATCATAGAAATAATTAACATATTATTGTTAAAAAAATTAATCATCATTTACCTCAAATACTTTATAGTATTCAATATATATATGTATGTATATAAATTATACTTTGGATTTTTGGATGTAATTTACAGAATTTATAGTTATAGTAAGAGAAGTAGAAGCTTCATTATGTAATAAATTTATAATAATTAATAATAACATAATGAAGCTATGTATTCTATATTTCTACAATAGATTGAATTACTTGAACATCAATACTATGTCATTTATCCAATTTATTATCGATCCTATAAAACTTATTGCATATCCAGCGTACAATAGTCCCCCTCTTACAGTCATAGGCTCAAAGACCTTTTCTAATTTTCCTTCACCTATTGTTCCATGTTCTGTTTGATAATTTACAGACGGAGCATAGAAAGCAGTCGTAGAAACTACATCGGATTTCGCATATTTTACTTGTTCCATTGGGAAAACAGAAAGTTCCTCTTTTGGAGTATCGTTTTTCAAATAGTTTGCATTAACATTTACAGTTTGTGAAATAAAAAAAGTGCTCGCTATAAAAATGCTTAAAATATAATTTTTAAATATTTTTACCATAACTTTACCTCAAATATTTTTAATTTATATATGTAAGAAATATACATAATGTTTATGTATCTCACACTATATACAAGTCATATAGTTCAATATGTATTTTTAGTCAATAATAAAAATACATATAAAAATATACCTATAATTTTTTTACAAACATTATTGTAAAAAAGTAACAGTAATAATTACAAATTATATTTTTAAAAACTTTATAGAATATTTTATTATGTGTTATATATAAAACAGCATATGGTTATCGTATAATTTTTATAAAACGATATTAATATATTTTTTAAATACATTAATAGATAATAAAATTGATCAAAATTTTTACATATTTAATATATAAAAATTTATTTATTATCGATAGTATAATAGAAAACATGAAAATTATGATTTAGTTATAAAAATATTATTAACAATTAAAATATGAATGGATACGATAAAATTTTATTATTTATAGTATTTATTATAGATAGTCATTATTGTATAATGTGTGTTATATAGATATTATTTAAGTTATTATTCAATGGTTATTTAATTGCATTGTGATAGCAGAATAATACTTCTTAATTTACTATTAAATATATACATTTATCTTATAGATAATAATATGTTATAGATACTAAAAAATGTACAATTTTCTCATAGTGTAAAGTAGAGCTCGAATTGGATAGAGATAAATGATATTATCTTTTTATCGCTAATGTGAACGGCATATTACTATGATGCAAGGCAGTGTATAGAAGAATATAATTTAGACATATTTATGAGTGCCGAAAGATCAGCATTAGATAATATTTTCAACACTTTCTTTTTTCCAAACTGAAAAGCCGCTTTTATTTTTAGAAAGTGGATTACTTTTGAAAAGATCTGATTTCATTGCTTATTTAAAAAGTATATTAAATGCTTTCGGAAAATTTTAAGCAACTATTGGTATCTCTGTCGCTTGTTTAACATGATTATATGTTTCATATTTATGTGCTTTTTTAAAGAAACCGTTTTCAAGGTACTCAAGCCTATTTTGCAATGATAGATATGATGATAAAGCCCCCATAATATAAAATTCTTAGGGCATCAGAATTTTTGACGTTTATAAAGAAGAAAGATGGTATTGGCATACACTTTTCTCGCTCCTAATGTTGCTACAATTTTTGCCTTTTAAGATGATTCATTAAAAGGCATTTTTATTTCTTTATTTATTTAATTCAACATATCCAGATTTGAAATGAGAGAATTTTACAATATTCGGTTTTTTTGCTTAATTTGAATAATGATAAATTATGATTATAAATCAATATATTGTCTGTAAATTACTTGGTATGAAATGTTTTTGATAAAAGGTACATCTTCATAAGAGTGTATTCTTTTTGTTTTTTGTAATCTTAGGGAGGTTGTACCAATTGATGCTGTTAAAATACTATTTAAGCAGCAAAGTAAATAAGCCTTCAACAAGTTTATGAGATTTGGATTGAGTAAATATAAGCCTTTGTAACTCAACAAGGACGCATTTGTCATTTTCAATAAAGTCTTGTATTCTATAGAATACGTGAATTTTAATATTGTTTTCCATGATCAATATGCGCATCCCCTACAATTTTACCATAGTGTGTGATTTTTTTGATCAGATGAAAGAGGTTATCAATTTTCACATCTTATCGAGCAAGGCATCGTAATATTCCTTTGTTTGACAAATATAATAATTTATCAGGATAGGCTGCTGTGGTTGGGAGTGGGATATCGGATTTGAGATAGATAAGCAGGGTTTAATTTTTATGAGTTTGTACCCCTGTTTTTTGCTTTTTTAAAAGCACGTACAATGGTTAACTGACTTATGATCTCAATGAGGTGCTATATTTTTCCTTCACATTGAGATGCAATTCACCCGTGTCGTGAATTACGCATTTATTGAAGTTATTATAAAAGGAGCAGCGAGAAGAGAAGGACATTTGAATAAAAATACTTCTTACAATAGTTTACAAATTGATATATTCAAGAGATTTTTTATAATAGATCTCGCCATACTGCCATTGCTTCTAAGACTTCTCCTAAATGAGCATGTTTTGCAATAACTGTTTCTGCACCAGCTTCTGCAAGTGCATTAGAGTGGCCAAGATAGCTATGTGATCCTCCCGTAAAGCCGATGACACGCATTCCTGCTGCTATGGCTGCGTGTACACCATGAAGTGAATCTTCTATAACGATAGTGTTTTGGGGCTCTGCCTGTAATTGTTGTGCGGCAAAAAGAAAAACATCAGGGGCCGGTTTCGTTCTTTTTGTTCCAACTTCAGGTGCTGAAAATATTTTACCTTCAAAAAGGTCATAGAGGTCAACCGTGGTGAGCATCTCTTTTATATCTACGCTTTTTGCATTAGAGCAGATACAGTAGGGATAGCGTGTTTGGATAATTTCTACAGCTTCTCTTACATCATCAATAGCCCGTAATTTAGTTTTTATTTGTGTACGAAAAATATTAGTCATTTGATCTATGAGATGAGCAGAAATAGGTTTTTCTGTTTCCTGTTCAACGTGTTTAAGAATATCGCGAAAGATAAGCCCTGCAAAACGCTCACTCAATTCTTCGGGTGATATTTCATATCCTGTTTGTTTGAGCAATTGAGATCCAATTTTTGCTGCAAGATATTCAGAATCGACGAGAACTCCGTCACAATCAAAAATAATAAGATCTATCTGAGGCATAAGATATTCCTTTACATGTTACGAGATGGACAACTTTCATGAAAACGATATTGAGAAGATCTTATTTCATAAAAATACGCTTTGAAAATGATTCTTAATTCTTTTACGAAATAAAAGATATGGGAACAGTACATTGAAAAAAAGAAAATTAAGGTTTCATTCATATGAAAGTTTTTTTACTAAAAAAACAAAAACAATTATCAATTTTGTAGAACTTTAACGATACGTTTACGCTATTTTGTAAATATAGATTGGTAATGCGGGCCTATAAACTATTTTGGTTGATTATAGGGCAAATTCAGTTAATTTTGTTGGGTTTTTCATGACAGTTATTCAGCTTCAAAAAGATTTCCTTCGTACTCCCTCACAAATGCCATGGCGCAATAAAATTTTTAAAGGAGATTGTGTTTCCGTTTTAGAAAAACTTCCAAAACATTCTGTTGATATGATTTTTGCGGATCCACCCTATAATTTGCAATTGGATGGAGCTTTATACCGTCCAGATCATTCGCTTGTTGATGCGGTTGATGATGCATGGGATCAGTTTGAGAGTTTTGCTGCTTATGATGCTTTTACTCGTGCATGGTTGCTTGCTTGTCGTCGTGTATTAAAACCCAACGGAACACTTTGGGTTATCGGATCTTACCATAATATTTTTCGGGTTGGGACGGCATTACAAGATTTAGGTTTTTGGATGCTTAATGATATTATTTGGCGCAAGAATAATCCGATGCCTAATTTTCGAGGGCGCCGTTTTCAAAATGCTCATGAGACGCTTATTTGGGCCGTGCGAGATCAAAAAGATAAAAAGTACACATTTAATTATGATGCCTTAAAAGCGGCAAATGAAGATCTACAAATGCGTTCAGATTGGCTTTTCCCTCTCTGCACTGGAGCTGAACGTTTAAAGGATGATTCGGGGCGTAAATTACATCCAACACAAAAACCGCAAGCGTTATTAGCGCGTATTATTATGGCTTCTAGTAAACCTGGTGATGTTATTCTCGATCCGTTTTTTGGTTCGGGAACAACAGGTGCTGTTGCCAAGCTTTTAGGGCGTGATTTTGTTGGAATTGAACGCGAGCAAGATTACATCGATGCAGCATGTGAGAGAATCGCGGCGGTTCAACCTTTAGCGCAACCAGAACTAGCGATTTTGGATAGAAAAAAAGCAGAACCGCGCGTAGCATTCAACAGTTTGCTTGAAGCAGGTTTACTCTATCCTGGAGAAGTTCTGTATGATCGTAAGAAGCAAGTATCTGCTATTGTAAGAGCTGATGGTACGATTATGCATGGTGGTGAAGCGGGCTCAATTCACGCAATGGGAAGAAAGGCTCAAGATTCGCAGAGTTGTAATGGTTGGACCTTTTGGTATTATGAGGAAAATGGACGGTTGAAGTCCATAGATCATTTAAGAATGATCATACGTTCACAAATGTTAAAAACGGGTGTTTTATGAACTAAGCTGATCGCTTCATTCTATTGACCACCAATGTACCTGATCTTGATTGAGATGGACGTGAGGGCGTTTTATGCCTTTATTAGATGTTTTTTATTGACACACTAATCTCGCTTGTAAGCGACAAGCGAGTATTTTTATGCTTCTTTTAGAAGAAATTAAAATGAGAAATTTTCACTCTATGTTCTCGTTTTAGTTGCAAAACAGTAAAATTTCAATATAAGCTTATAAAAATGAAATATCAGAATTAAAAGGTTCATTCAGAAGTTCAAAATTAAGTGCTTTTTTGAATACGTACATCTGTAAAGTGCAATATAATATATTGATTATAAATATAATTTAGCGCAACTCATATCGAATTGCCCTCGGAATATCGTCAAGTTTTCTTATTTCAAATTTGTTCCATATTGAATCGATGAAAATTACTTTCTTGCATGTCATAAACGGGGTTGGCGTGTGAATAAAAATTGTTAACGAAAGAACTAAAAGTACCTCTTATAATCCGTTTCACGTACCAAGGGATGTTGAGGGGGCTGGTAAATATAACGATGGTGCTAACTTGCTCCGTCATAAGCGAAAAAAGGATAGATCCTGAAATTTAAATCTAAAGCTTCTAAGCGTTTCTATCCCTCCTTAATTTTTGTCTGTAGAAAAAATTGGTTATTTCATTTTTTAAAATTTTTCTTTTACAGATTAGTAAATGATCGCTAGAGATACAAAAGTCTCCATTAGAAAACATTTTTATGAATAGGGAAGGTTATTTAAATCTAAAAGAATTGGGAAGTGCTACGGAAATGGCTTTTTTCATAACAGTAGGTAATGCTTCTTCGGCAAGATGTTGAATGTTACACCACCAACCATTTTCACAATTCATTTCATGAACATCTTCGGTATAGTAAACATCAAGTTTTAGAGAAAAGTGAGTAAAAACATGCGTAATTTGTCCTTTGAATTGCCAATTGGCAGTAAAGGGTGCGTTTTGTAGCCCATTTTCGTTGTTTATGCCAATATTGTTAGGAATTTGGGTCATTCCACCAAGGAGCTTTTGCGTCTGTCGTTTTTCCAAATAAATTTGTTTCTTTTTATTAAGGACCACAAAAGCAATACCTGTTTTTGAAGGGCGTTCTTTTTTAGGGGCTTTAACTGGAAAAGACTCCGGTTGTTGCATCTTTTCTGCTTTGCATAAACATTGAAGAGGGCAGGTATAACAAGATGGTTTGCGTGGAGTACAAATTGTTGCTCCCAAATCCATCATTGCTTGAGCAAAGTCACCAGGACGATTTAAAGCAGTAATTTTTTGTGTTTTTTCTTTAATTTCAACTTTTGCTTTTTGCAGTATTGAAGTGATAGCAAAAAGTCGCGCTACCACACGTTCGACATTACCATCAACCACTGCTACAGGGTGGTTAAAAGCAATCGCAGCAATGGCTGCGGCAGTATAATCTCCAATACCGGCTAGAGTTCGCAATTCTTTTACAGATTGTGGAAATTGTCCCGCGTAGTTTTCAACAAGCTGTCGCGCACATTTTTTAAGATTACGTGCGCGTGAATAATAACCAAGTCCAGCCCATGCTTTCATGATATCATCTTGGGAGGCTTTTGCTAAAGAGGAAAGATCAGGCCATAGTTTTAGAAACTTTTTAAAATAAGGCTTAACTGTTTCAACGGTTGTTTGTTGAAGCATGATTTCAGAAAGCCAAACTTGATAAGGATCAGGACGGATACCTTGTTTTTGCTTTTCGGGGGTAATCCGCCATGGAAGATGTCTGTGATTTTGATCGTACCAAGCAAGGAGGTGCGAAGAAATTTCATACATGATTGCTTTCAAGCATAGGGAGATATAAAATGCAAAAGAAAAAATTATTTATTTTGTAATTCATGTTTTTTGCTTTTTTATTGTCAAGGCTCTGGTGAGAAAAGGCTTTTTATTTTGTTGATATTTCATAAATTGAGGAGGCAACAATTTTTAGATGAAACAAATGATTTTAATTTAGTAAGCGCTTGAACAATGATCTAAAAATGAGAAAACAACTTAAAAAACGTATCTTTTATTCTCTTTCTGAGGCGGTATACAAAATACTTGATCCAGTTTTACGCAAACGGACAGGGCTTAATGTAGCGCTTATAGAACATTGGCCACAGATTGCAGGCTATGATATCAGTGAACATACAATGCCGCTTAAAATTATTTGGAAACGTCGTGCAGATCAAGATGAAGTTTTTCAGCCAGCAACACTTGTTGTCGCATGTGAAGGATTTGCTGCGTTAAAATTGATGCATGAAACAGAGGAATTACTTCATAGAATTAACGGATTTTTTGGCTATATTGCTATTGATCGCATCAAGATTGAGCAAAGGAGTATGTCGGTTTTTATGAATCACTTGCCTCTAAAACCGCCTTTGAGTGAACAAGACAAAAAATACGTGGAAAAAATGCTTGAAGGAATTGAAGATAAAAGTTTGCACCAAGCACTTTACCAACTTGGCTGTTGCATTTTTTTGGAAAAAAATAATAAATAGAAAGATATTTTATATATTTTTCTTTAATATATGAGAAAGCATTGGATTCCTATTCGTTAATAACAACAGAAAAGTATTATTTATGGTAAAATATCGTTCTTTTTTATCTTTCGGGATAATTTTTCTCTTCATAACGATTGTACAAAACAGTGTAACAGTTGCTTTAGCGCGTGATCCCAAATCAGTGGCAACTGTTGATATGGCAGAGCTTCTCCAATCGGGTAAAGTAAAGGATCGCTTTGAGGGAGAGGCGGATGCACCAGTCGTCATTGTTGAGTATGCTTCGTTGACATGTACCCATTGTGCGCATTTTTATAATGATATACTTCCCCAAATTCGTAAAAAATATATCAAAACAGGAAAAGTAAAACTTATTTTCCGAGAATATGCTTTTGATCCTCGGGCAACAGCAGGTTTTATGTTGGCACGGTGTGCACCGGAAGATCGCTATTTTCCTTTGATAGAAGTTTTATTTCAAAAACAAAATGAATGGGCTTTCGGAAAAAATGCTCTAACACCATTGAAGAAAATTGGCTTAATGGCTGGTTTTACAGATGAAAGTTTTACTGCGTGTTTGAAAAATCAGTCCATTTTAGATGAAGTAAATGCATCTTTTGAACGCGGTAAAGAGCTTGGTGTCACAGCAACACCTACTTTCTTTATTAATGGTAGTAAATATGAAGGTGCCATGAAAGTAGAAGAATTTTTTGCGGTGATTGATAGTTTTCTAAAAAACTGAATCTTAATCTTCCAGAAGATGGATAGTGATACTTTTGGTCATTATCTCTTTTGGAAGGATTAATATTATGCATTTATGAAGCGATATCGTTGAGCCAAATTTGAATCAAATCATTGCTTTTAAGTGAGCCTGGGTTGAATGATGTTTTGAAGCTGATATGGGAGGATTTGTACAGTGAAAAAATGGGTTTATAGTTTTGGAGATGGAAAGGCAGAAGGAAGTGCAAGTGAGCGTAACCTTCTCGGAGGTAAAGGGGCTAATTTGGCAGAAATGAGTAATCTTGGTTTGCCCGTACCACCCGGATTTACGCTGACAACAGAAGTTTGTAATTTTTATTATGCCCATGACAAATCATATCCAGAAGAGCTACAGGAATCTGTTAAGCAAGCACTAAGATACGTTGCTGAACAAACAGGACGTGAATTTGGGAATGAACAAAGACCACTTTTGCTGTCTGTTCGTTCAGGGGCTAGGGCTTCTATGCCAGGGATGATGGATACAGTGCTGAACCTTGGCATGAATGATAAAACTGTAAAAGCAATTGCTTTACAAGCCAATAATGAACGTTTTGCTTATGATAGTTATCGGCGTTTTATCCAAATGTATTCTAACGTTGTTTTGGGGCTAGACCATTCGTATTTTGAAGAGATTCTTGATGAAGTAAAAGCATGCAATGGTTACACTATTGATACAGAAATGACAGCAGATGATTGGAAGAATGTTATTATTTCTTATAAAGCCTATGTTGAAGAAAAATTAGGAACCCCTTTTCCACAAGATCCTGAACAACAGTTATGGGGGGCGATTGGAGCCGTTTTTTCAAGTTGGATGACAGCACGTGCAGTTACTTATCGCCGTTTACATAGCATTCCTGAAAGTTGGGGAACGGCAGTTAATGTGCAAGCTATGGTTTTTGGTAACATGGGAGAAGATTCGGCAACGGGCGTTGCTTTTACACGCAATCCATCGACAGGGAAAAAAGAACTTTATGGTGAGTTTTTAGTTAATGCGCAAGGGGAAGATGTTGTGGCGGGCATTCGAACACCTCAAAATATTACAGAAAATGCGCGTATTGTTGCTGGTTCAAATAGACCGTCGTTAGAAAAAATTATGCCTGAGGCTTTTTTGAAATTATGTCAGATTGCGCAGAATCTTGAGCAGCATTATCGGGATATGCAAGATCTCGAATTTACCATTGAAAAAGGTAAATTATGGATGCTTCAGACTCGTTCAGGAAAACGCACGGCTCGTGCGGCTCTCAAGATGGCAATTGAAATGGTTGAGGAGGGGTTAATAAACCGTAAAGAGGCTGTGATGCGTATTGATGCAAAGTCGCTTGACCAACTTTTGCATCCAACACTTGATCCCAAAGCAGAACGTTTTGTTATAGGACGTGGTTTACCTGCTTCTCCTGGAGCCGCAACTGGTGAAATTGTTTTTACTTCAGAAGAGGCAGAAACTGTGTCGGCGGAAGGTCGCAAAGTTATTTTGGTCCGGGTAGAAACAAGCCCAGAAGATATTCATGGTATGCATGCTGCAGAAGGAATTTTAACAACGCGTGGCGGTATGACAAGTCACGCTGCTGTTGTTGCGCGGGGGATGGGAAAACCATGTATTTCTGGTGCTGGCAGTGTGCGGATTGATTATAACACAAATACGTTGTTTGCCTCAGGAGAAAGCCTAAAAAAAGGTGATGTTATCACAATTGATGGTGGAAGTGGAGAAATTTTCAAAGGGAAAGTTGCAATGTTGCAGCCTCAGCTTTGCGGAGACTTTGCAAAATTAATGGAATGGGCTGATGGGATGCGACGTATAAGAGTTCGCGCTAATGCTGATACACCATCTGATGCCCGTATGGGGCGCTCTTTTGGGGCTGAAGGTATAGGTCTTTGCCGTACGGAGCATATGTTTTTTTCTGATGAACGTATCGTTGCCATGCGTGAAATGATTTTAAGTCATGATGAAAGTGGTCGTCGTAAAGCACTAGATAAGCTTTTGCCAATGCAGCGTTCAGATTTTAGTGAATTATTTGAAATTATGTGTGGTTTACCTGTTACTATCCGCTTGCTAGATCCACCATTACATGAATTTTTGCCTAAAACGAAAGCAGAAATTCTTGATGTTGCAACAGCTATGGGGGTTTCTGCTGAAGTGCTTGCTGAACGCACTCAGCAGTTGCACGAATTTAATCCTATGCTTGGATTACGAGGATGCCGTTTAGCTATTACTTATCCTGAAATTGCAGAAATGCAAGCGCGGGCGATTTTTGAAGCAGCAGCAGAAGCTGCCCAAAAATCTGGATCTCCTGTTATGCTTGAAATTATGGTGCCACTGGTTGCGCTTAAATCTGAACTCGATTTTGTGAAAGCGCGTATTGATCAGGTTGCTGAGGAAGTGATGAAAGAAAAGGGAAGCACTATTCAATATATGGTTGGGACGATGATTGAACTTCCAAGAGCGGCGCTTCGAGCAGATGAAATTGCTGAAACTGCTGAATTTTTTTCATTTGGAACAAACGATTTGACACAAACTACTTTTGGGATTTCCCGTGATGATGCAGCTCCTTTTTTGGCAACCTATTTTCAAAAAGGTCTTTTAGAGCAAGATCCTTTTGTGTCTATTGACCGTGATGGAGTAGGGGAACTTATTACCATTGCTGCACAGCGTGGACGCTCAAAGCGTGCAAAAATAAAATTGGGAATTTGCGGTGAACATGGAGGCGATCCTGCCTCTATTGCTTTATGCGAAGAAAATAACCTAGATTATGTTTCGTGTTCTCCTTTTCGAGTGCCAATTGCTCGTTTAGCAGCAGCTCAGGCCGCAATAGCAAAAAGGATGTAATGGGTTAATATTTTTTGTTGTATCGTTATTACTGAAATAAATTTTTATATATTCTTTTATTTTCTTTAATAAAGGGAATAAAAATGCTTCTAAAATGCACGATAAGTTGTGTTACGCGTTAGAGGTTTATGAGAGAAAATATAAAGCACAGGATAGACAAAGATGTATTATTAATGCACTTTTTATTGGCGAACCTCTTGATAGAGAGAAACGTGTTATTGTGCAGTCAATTTACGCGTTTGCTTTTTTATAGGGGAATGAGCTCCTCACGCAAAGTAGAATGCTGCAAACAAATGCATTTTTTTGTGCATCATGCTGTTTGAGATAGACATTTCTCAGTGATGCCCCATTTCACATTGATATTCGTGGAATGGGGATTATGTAAAACTCCCCATAAGTTTATAAAAATCTTCCCAAAATTTATAAACTCCATTATGCACTCCCATCTTTACATTTATAAAGGAATATCAAAGTTACACAATCTATTGATTTATAAAGATAATTTTTTATTTCTCATATTGAAGGAAAGCTGTAAATATCATAAGATCTTCTTATTTCGACTTCTTTTATAATGAATCAATCAAAACCATGTTTTTTGTATGTTACAGGCGGGATGAGCGTCTGTAGGTAAAAAAATAAAGCAAGGATATGCCTCTTATGAAACGTCTCAAGTGAGAGCTATCACAAATTGAAGGTAGGTACAGTGTGTAATGGTGCCGGCTTGCTTCTTCACAAGCGTAAAGATGATGTGCGCTGTCGCGCAGTTGTTGTGGGGGGGGCCTGCTATTATTATTCACGGGCGTTGTTGCAAAGTGGTTTTGGGTGCTTTAGAGATGTTTTTTAAGAAAACCCGTGAATGGCAATCCAAGTATATTCCGTTTGGGACATTTTGTTTTAGGTGAGGGGGAGTGAGACCAAAAAGACATGTGATAAAGTAAGAGCATGAGGCAATAGGTAATTTCCGTTATTTTAAAGATATTGCTTTAGATGTCTTTGAAAGGCGTAAAGCTGAATTAAAAGGAAATGGCAAAGATGAAAAATGGTGTTTACCTTAAAATTTCATATTCTTCCCAAATTAGGCTGTTTTCCTGTTTTAAGAGATTATACAAACAGAGATGCGCAATATTCTTGCCTCCATTTGGCATATAAAAGCTATAACAGCTGAGAGAAGTACTAAACTGTCTTAACATTTTTTTCAAATATACTGCTGCGGTAAGTTTGGATGTTGATTTATAGACAATACTAAACGCACACGCTCTCTTAAGAAGACAATGTCATAAAACACATAACTTTCCAGCAATAGATTAGAGAGAAGTGCCGGTTTTTTATCAGACACTTTGCAAAACAACAACCATAACACAATTAGCTTTACGTCTACTTATCCTTACAGGTGTTTGCACAAATTCTTTGCATCATATTTATAAAGATCAAATTGACGATAATATATGGACAATTCGTGGTTCGATAATATGAAAGGTTTACGTGATACTACAAAAATTTCGTGTCCTTTTATCATCGGAGGCAATAAAAATGCTAGAACAAGCGCGTTTGCTATTTTGCAATATTCTTTTTTCTGCAATTGGTTGTGGTTTTTTTGAAGCAAATTATACGGCTCAATATGTAATGTGTAAGAAAACCATTCTGATTGATTGAAAATAAGAGGGCTTGAGATGAAGGAATGTTTGAGGGGAGCATTAAACAAACGAAAGATGAATTATCATTATAAATTAAGAGATTATTATGATTAGCTTCAATTTAATAAACCAATTTCACGCATTTTCATTAAAATTGTGTGATTAATTTTACCTGTTACAGGAAGATCAAATATTTTTTGAAACTGTTTTAAGGCTTCTATCGTCTTTTGATCTTCTATTCCTGTGACAATAACCTCCTCATTCCCAAAAATATGTAAAGCTTTTTGCACTTGTATAATATCTTCAACAGAAGGCTCTAAAATAGCTTCTTTTAAGTGTGTCATATTTTTTGTATTGTTTGTTTCTATTTCGCTTTGCTTAATTAATATCGCGATTTCATCTGCTGCGGGATTAGATAGAACATTCTTTTGCATTCTCTGAGCAGTTTGCTGTTTCCATAAAGTGATGGCTCGGCGTGTTTTAGGTCCTTCCAGTCCATCTAATGGTCCATCATAAAGTCCTAATTTTGCTAGTTCTTTTTGCTTTTCCAGCATGCTTGCTGATTGAGAGGGTAAAGGTGAATTTGTGTACTTATGACTTTGAGAATGTACAGAAGTTACACGGGAGAGTTCTTGTGATTTTTCTTCTTTTTCCGATAAAGTAGAGCTCTTACCTATACTTTGAACAGAGGAAAATTTCATTTGAGTTAAAATATTTTGATGCGTTGTCATTTGCGAAAATAAAGCATTAAATGAAATAAATAAAAAACTAATGCTAAAAAGAAAAGATCCAACAAAAAATAAAGTATTTTTTCGTGTATAGAAATAAATAGTTTTTGCACTCCAAAGAATAAAATGAAAAATTATAAGAAGAAGTGTTATAACAATACTACTATAGTATTTACGGTGTTTTACAGTTTTTTTTCGGTAGGTCTTTCGTTTTGTTGCCATTACTTTTATTTTCAGTTGCGTTTATTTTTTACAAAGAAACAAATATAAATTAGGAAACGAATATGAATCAGTTTTTACTTCCAGCCAGAGAGAAGTGCATTGACATTATTGATTTTTCCTTTCAAACTCCTAGAATGAGCAGCTTCATTATATCAATTTATAAGTTGATAAATCAACAAGAGTTCTTATCAACGTTTATTCATTTTATTTTATACAAATCTTTAATGTGTATAAAGAGAGCACCAAATGATTAGCATTCAAGATCATTTTGGTGTTTGCAAACTACATTATCACATATAATTATCTAAACAATAATGCCACGTTATTCTTCATTTTGGGGCATATGTTTGCCTATTATTTAAAATAAAATTGAAAATATTTGCCTATAACGCTAAAAAGATGACAATCATTATCTATTCTTTATAATTTACATATAGATGGTTACTTATCCATAAACGGTTTGGTAATAATAATTATCTCTTAATATTATTATATTTTGGTATAAATTCCTTCTATTAAATAATTTTCATAAGTATTAATTAAATTGATCTTTACAATGTTATAGAAAAAACTGGCTTGAGATGTAATCATAAGAGATGCAATTGTTTTTTGATGTTTTTATCGACAGGTTGACCATTTTCATAACATTTCAGTAAAAATTTTATAGATAATATAAATATTTTATCGACACTAGAGTCAGAATAACAGAGTTTACTCTTTTTAGCCTTTTCAACTAAGCTAAGATGGTGGACTATTATTTAAAATAATTATGTACACAACATGATTATCTTTCTCATTTTTTATCATAGTATGTTCATTAACATGATCAGCTTGTAAGTGTATAATTTTGATGTTATTTTTTTACTGAATAGACAATGTATCCCATTTTATACAGCGGAATTGTGCCATATTTATAAAAAAGCCAATGATATAGATCCAATACATGAATACTCAATTTTATAAAAAACACATTTTATAAATTGTTTATAAAGCAACAGTGTATAAAATGCTCCTTTTATTGTATTTACCACTGCGGTACATTGATTGTCCATGATACGTTTTTTAATCAAATTATCATTTTTTTTATTTTTTATTTTTGTCATTATTTCATTTTTTGTAGCAGATCCAAGCAGTAACCATTCTTCTAGCCCCCAAAATAATGAGACAACAACGAGCGATGTGATTATTGCTTTTAAGGAAGCCTTAAATGACTTAGGCGCATTTTGTGACCGTAATATAAAAACCTGCAAATTAGGAAAATCCTTTTTAAGTTCACTTGGCGAGCGCGCATATTACGGTGCAAGAGCTGCTTATGAATATTTAGGGAACATATTAGGAAAAAAAATGATATCAGAGACTTCCCCTAATGTTTCTTACAAAATCGAAATACAAGAGTTCTTACAAAACCATGCAATGTTATCTTGAAATAAGGATTTTTAACGTTCTTCGTGTTATTTATGTTAGGAAGAATAAATATTTATTTTTTATAAGTGTATTCAAGAATGATTATTCAAACGAAACAGGACTAAAATAATGGCGGAAACAATCGGTAATATTATAGAGAACTTTTCGCTTTTGGATAATTGGGAAGATCGTTATCGTTATGTCATCGAGCTTGGCTATGAATTGCCACCTTTTCCAGAAAGCGCTCGAAATGATGCTCACAAAGTTCCTGGTTGTGTTAGCCAAGTGTGGCTTTTATCTTCACGTAATAACTCAAAAGATCCAATATTGACGTTTCAAGGTGATTCCGATGCTCATATTGTGCGTGGACTCATTTACATACTTCTTGCTTTTTATTCAGGCAAAAAAGCTTCTGAAATTCGCAATTCTGATGCTCAAGAGCTCTTTGAAAAACTTGGTTTAAATGAAAATCTTACACCACAACGATCAAATGGTTTGAAATCAATGATTAAACGGATTCGTAACGAAAGCTATATGTAATCCCCTTGGTAGAAATTGCTATATATACAAAAGCTTCACACAAAACATGTATACTAAAATCAACTTTATACACGAAACCATTTTTTTGCAAAATAAGATTATTTAGTTTTTTTCCGTTTGCTTTTGCGTCCAAGCCCCATTTCTTTGGCCAAAGCCGATCGTGTTTTTGCATAATTAGGCGCCACCATAGGATAAGAACTATCTAACTGCCATTTTTCACGATATTCTTCTGGCAACATTCCATAATGTGTCATGAGATGACGCTTTAGAGATTTAAACTTCTTTCCATCTTCAAGGCAAATGAGATAATCAGGAAATACTGAACGCTTCGGATTAACGGCAGGCCTTTGTTTTTCAACTTCGACTTCTGTTAACTCTAGATTCCCTGCTTTACGAAAAGCAGCATGGACATCAGCAATTAAACTTGGCACTTCAGTCGGTCGAATAGAATTATTACTCACGTAGGCAGCAACAATATCAGCAACCAATGTAATAACTAAATTGCTTTCAGTCTCTAAGACTGCACGATGTTCCATTCTTGTTTCCTTTAATTTAAAATTGAGTAATTCAAAATCGAGATATAGTGCATATACTCATGATATAAAGATCTCATGCACATGAGTTTCATATTGTACAAAAATCTTTTTTGTCAATTCAATTATTCTATAAAATTGCCAAAACACAAAAAAATCAAATAAATACCCATTTTTTGTCATAATATACAATAAGAAAAACGAAATTATTACATGCTAAAATATATTTTTAGCCTATAACATATCATACATAATATATAATACATCACAAATATAAAAAAATATATGATAAAATTTATTTATTTTTTTTGAGAACGTAAAAATAAAATTACTAATTATAAAAATATAATATATAAATTATTATATTTTATTTTGAATAATTATATTTTAGTAAGTTTATTTTTAATAAGTTTTAAATTTGTTTTTATTGTTTATATTTATAAAATTTAATAATAAAAAACATGATATATTATAAAAATGACATAATAGTATTACTTTTAATATAAAACTACTCATTAAAAGGAGATAGGATATTTTTATTTTTTATACAGTAATAATAATATTTTAGATATATTTATTCCTCTCTGTAAAATTATGCGATTATACTGTTTCAAAAAAAATCAATTCTTTTTCTAATAGTTTAATTGTTTTACCAGTCACTTTCATTATAAAAGTGGTGTTATATCCCTAGAAAACAATAGCTGTGATATGTAATGAACAGAAAGGTATTAGTTTTAAAAATTATCATGGTGCTATTTTTGCAAGTGAATAGAACTTATAGATTTTTACACTTGCATCAATCATTGTGATTCTAACATATAAACGAAGCTATTAACATATTTTAATATAGGATTGTGTATGACTCGCACTTTTGCAATTCCTCCCAAAGCATCTAGAATCACTCATAAGGAAATATATCATGGTATTTTTCGTGATGATCCCTATCATTGGCTACGTGCGTCTAACTGGCAAGATGTTTTTAAAGATCCTAACTGTCTTGATCCCAATATTCGACATTATCTTGAAAAAGAAAATGCTTATCAATCAGCTCAAATGGCTGATACAAAACCATTACGAGATTTGCTTTTTACCGAAATGAAAAACAGGATCCAAGAGAATGATAGTTCTGTTCCTATAAAACATGGTCCTTTTGCTTACGGATTCTCTTATGTTACCGGAGGCCAACAACCACATTATTTTCGGACACCAAGGAATGGCGGAGAAAAAAACGTGTACCTTAATGGTGATGTCTTGGCAGAAGGCAAAGAATATTTTAAATTTGGTTCAGTTCAAGAATCTCCTGACCATACACATGTGGTATGGACCTATGATGACAAAGGATCAGAGTTCTATACAGCTAAAATTCGTAATTTTGAGACATTGTCTGACTGTACGGACACAATTACTGATACATCTGGTCAAATTGTATGGGATGCTAGGTCTGAAGGTTTTTTCTATACTAAGATGGATAAAAACCACCGACCTTCAGAGCTCTATTATCACCAATTAAACACAGATCAATCACAAGATAAGCTTATTTTTCGTGAAGACAATCCAGGTTTTTTCTTAGATGTAAGCGGTTCTAAGCTTAATGATGTTATTTATATTAATATTCATGATCATGAAACATCCGAGATCTGGTTAATTCCTGCTGAGGCGCCTTTTACTGTTCCCCAATGTGTACGGAAACGACAAAAAGGTATTGAATATTCACTTACAGAGGGTGGTGATGTCTTTTATATTCTAACCAATTTAGATAATGCAAAAGATTTCAAAATTATGGTAGCGCCATATACATCTCCACAATCAGAAAATTGGTCTGAGTTTATCCCACATCAGCTTGGGTGCCTAATATTATCCCACGATGCTTATCAAGATTTTCTTGTCTGGATCGAACGTTTTGAGGGGCTTCCACGTATAAAAGTAATGGAACGTACCACTAAACAAGTTAATTCCATCGCTTTTACTGAAGAGGCTTATTCTTTAGGTCTGCAAGGAGTTGCTGAATATAACAGTCCAACTATTCGTTTTTCCTATTCGTCTATGACAACACCTGATCAAGTGTTTGATTATGAGATGAAAAATTGTAAACGAATGCTTTTAAAAACGCAAATAATTCCCTCTGGGCATAATAAAGATGCATATGTAACACGACGTATTACAGCAATAGCAGACGATGGTGAGAAGATTCCTATTTCACTTTTTTACCACAAAAACACTCCCCTTGATGGTGGTGCGCCTTGTCTGCTTTACGGCTATGGTGCTTATGGGATTTCTATTCCTGCCAGTTTCAATAGTAATGTACTTTCTCTAGTGAACAGAGGTTTTATTTATGCCATTGCTCATATTCGCGGAGGAAAAGAAAAGGGAGTAGAATGGTATGAGAAAGGAAAACATCTCTTTAAGCACAATACATTTACAGATTTTATTGCTTGTGGGCGTTATCTTGTAAACAATAAATTTACTTCTCACGACCGGCTGATTGCTCATGGTGGTTCAGCAGGGGGGATGTTGATGGGAGCTATTGCCAATATAGCTCCACAGGATTTTGCTGGGATCGTAGCGAATGTGCCTTTTGTTGATGTTTTAGCGACAATGTTAGATGCTTCATTGCCACTCACACCTCCAGAATGGGCCGAATGGGGGAATCCTCTTGAATCAGAAGAAGATTATAAGCTTATTGCTTCCTATTCCCCTTACGATAATGTCAAAGCTCAAAACTATCCCCCTATACTTGTGATGGCAGGATTAACAGATCCTCGTGTAACTTACTGGGAGCCTGCAAAATGGGTGGCAAAATTACGAGACCTAAAAACAGACGATAATGCAGTTTTATTACGTATTAATATGGATTCAGGGCACGCTGGTGCAGCTGGACGTTTTTCAAAGCTAGAAGAAGTTGCCTATATCTATGCATATATTCTAAAGATAGCAGGAAAAGACTTTTGCTAATCCATAATATCTCTGTATGAAAGTCTCCGATAATTTATTGGATTATAGAGACTTTCATACACTAAAAAATTATTGAGACAGTTTAAAATTCACATTCTTCATAAAGTTTCAAAACATAGTCCCAATTAATTAAATGGTCTACAAAGGATTCGAGGTACTTCGGTCGAGCATTGCGGTAATCAATGTAATAGGAATGTTCCCACACATCAACACCCAAAATAGGGCAAGCGTTGTGCACTAAGGGATTTTCACCATTAGGCGTTTTCATAATTTCAAGCTTGCCATCTTTAACAGCAACCCACGCCCATCCAGAACCAAATTGGGCACTAGCAGCAGCAATAAAATCAGCGCGGAATTTGTCGTAACCACCTAGATCAGCGTCAATAGCTTTTGCTAACTTTTCAGGAAGTTTTTGGCCACCACCATTTTTTTTCATCCAAAGCCAAAAGTGGTTATGATTGTAATACTGCGCTGCATTATTAAACAAACCAATATTTTTTCCAAAACTTTTTTTAACAATATCTTCAAGGCTTTCATTTTCTAAGCCTAACTCTTTCACAAAATTATTGGTGTTGGTAAGATAAGCGAGGTGATGCTTATCATGATGATATTCAAGCGTTTCGCGTGACATATAAGGCGAAAGGGCATCGTAATCATAAGGCAATGGGGGCAATTCAAAAGCCATTTAAAAATCTCCTCGATTCTAATTGTTAAGCTTATTTCATAAGCCTAATTTGCCATTTACCGCATTTAAAAGCAAATGTTGAATACCTAGTTTGTATGAAATTAGTTTTAATGTCTGTCTTTTTGTAAAAGAAGCTTTTAGGAAGTGTATATTCATCAATCAAAAAGGGTATTGGTCTACATAAAGATTGCTTCTGAAGATTTTTTTACATCTATGAGTGGGTAATAAATATCATTATCTTTTGAATAAAAAGTAAATGGAAATAGCGATTATTCCTTGTTTTGGTATCTCTATTTTTTCAAATACCATATAAAATTAAAATGTTTTTAATTTTTGCAAAACTTTTCCAGTTTATTGGTGTATCATAATGTTTTCAACAGAATATTAAGTGTTATTTTTAGGAAATATTTTTCAATGTGCTTGATTTCATTTTATGGTGCTACCCATGAATAATATAATGTAAAAATTAGTGGACATTACCATCTTTATGCTTAATGCAAGAGCACAGCAGCACTATCACACACTTACCGGTTGCCAATGTGGTGACAGCTTTTTTCTTAAATTGAGCAAGATGAGATTTTAATATATCAAGAAAAGTAAATCATATGCAAATTTATTAGATACATGAGTAAACTGCAAGATTTTCATTTTCTGTTCCTAGAAAATCAATACAAAGAGTAAAATAATTGATGGATAAATGGTTCCTACTTATATTAAAATCACAACTGTATATCAGTTTCTGCTACGAATTTGTATCGATGGCAATGCCATACAAAACTCAGAAATTTATGATAAAAAAGTAAAGTCTTTGATTTTCAGATATTGCGTCCAATCACAGGAATCGCTATAAGGTGCAAGAGTCGCTATAAAGCGTGTTTTTTTGGGGTATAGCCAAGCGGTAAGGCACCGGTTTTTGGTACCGGCATTCCCTGGTTCGAATCCAGGTACCCCAGCCAATTCTAGTGAAATTAGTTAATCAAATTTCAGCTTGAGAGTGGATCAATCCCCTTAACCGTCTGTTGCTATTCATAGCAAGTTTTGTAAGCTGAAAAACACCTATTTGTAGCGGGTTAGCTCTAAATATGGTAAGGTTCTCTTGCTATAGCTATCGCTTAAAGAGCTCTTTTAAAAGATTCTTTTCTATAAGACGAGGGGTAAATGATTGATGCGCACTTGCTTTAGAAAAACTATTTGGCTGGATTTTGCGCTCTACAGCAACACCAGCGTGCAATTTTTCGCATTCCACCATCTTCATTACGTCGTACAGCATAACAATAACGCTGATCAGGAAATATATTTCGTTGCATATCGCGTACAATATGAGCAGTATGGCCATAGGGTGCTACACAATCAATAAACCATACGTATTTTCCATTCTGCCAATTGGCATCAGGTAAAAATTCTCCCTTATCAAGCATAGATTGATGATTTTTCTCATCTAAAAAAGCCCAAGTGATAAAGGCACAAAATTCTCCACGTTCATTTTTATAGAGCTTGTATTGCCCAGTCTGTAAAGCTGGTCCTAAATTTCGTTCGATATCCCAGATTCGCCAGCGGCGGTATAAGGGAGATGTAAGCATTAAAACAACCATAGCTCCTAACGCTGTAAGAGGGTCTATGAATGATGGTGATGAATTTTCATTTACAGACATTATCTTTCCTTTAGAGATTGTTCTAAAACTTTGGTGATAGGTTCAAAGAAATAAGAAATGAGACGCCGTTTTGAGGTAATGACATCCGTTGCCACAGTCATGCCAGGGATAAATTTAAGATGTTTGTTATTCAAAGTGATGTGATCTTGGTCAATTTTTATTAAAACAGCATAGACACCATTAATTTCTTTATTATAGCGCGCTGTAGCGCCTACATTAACGACTGTACCGTGGATAACACCGAAACGTTCAGGTGGAAAGGCAGAAAACTTGATGTAAGCACGTTGACCCTTTTCTAAAAAACCAATATCTCGATTATCAAAAAACGCTTCAACAATGAGACCACCTGCATCAGGGACAATACGCATAAGCGTTTTACCAGCTTCTACAAAGCCGCCCAAAGTATGGATACTTAAATCATCGATACGTCCATCAACAGGCGCATAGAGTGATAAGTGGTCAAGATGGTATTGAGTGCTATCAAGCTTTGCTTTTAATCCTTGAAGATTCAGTTCTGTTTCACGCGAAAGTTGGCGATAGCGGGCGATTTCATCGGAAATGAGACTTTTCCGTTGTTGGCGAAGGGTATTGATTTCGGCGGCATTTTCTTCCAAACGTCTTTGATTGGTTAAAATTTCATGCTCGACATTTTTAAAATCATGTAAACGCTCTAAATAAACCGCTTGGCTGATGACTTTTGTTTCCATTAGGCTTTTTGCAGCCTTTAATTTTCCTTGGCTTAATTGACGATCATCTTCCAACCTATCTAATTGCGCATGTTGTGTTGCACCGCTGCGCTCGACGCGGTCCGCTTGTGCTTTTAGCGCTCTTAATTTATCTTGGAGAGATTGAAGGGCAGCGCTAATGAGTTTTTCCCCTTCTATTCTTGCAGTCGTGTTGCCAGAAGGAGGAACTGGCAGATAGGCAAGTCCTTTGGTCACAAAATCTTTATCCAAAGGATCACTTTCATGCAAAGCTGTTAAAATAGCTGTTGCGATTTGTGCTTGAAGGGTTTGTTGCGCGATATCTGCTTGAACACGTGCGCACTCATTGAGGGCTTCACGGGGATCTAATTGAATAAGGAGATCCCCTTGATGAACAAATTGCCCTTCTTTTACAAGGATTTTCTCAATGCGTCCTGTATTTTGCGCTTGGACCAGCTGAACGTAAGCGGTGGGAATAACACTTCCTTGCCCCCGTGCAACAATCTCTGTTTTTGCGATAAAGCTGCCGATCACAATAAAGAGAAATAAGGTGACCAAAACAGCAACAACCATATGAAGCGTTGGTGACAAAGGGCGCAAATAGGGAGCTTTATCTGCCATTTTTTGCCTCCAAATCAGTAAAGTTTAAGACGTTTGCATGCTGAGGAAAGAGGTCACTTTTGTGGGTAATAACAAGAACAATACGATCTTGTGAAAGTTTATATAAATGCTCAACAATTTGTGCACTGACAGTGTCATCCAATGCGGAAGTAGGTTCATCTAAAATAAGCAGGCTTGGGTTTATCAGAAAGAAACAAGCCAAAGCCAAGCGTTGGCGCTGACCACCCGATAAAAAACCACCTTGCTCTCCTACTTGAGTATGGAGTCCTAGAGGCAACTGAGCAATCAAATCATGGCAAGCACTAACATATAGTGCAGCGTCAATTTCATCTTTAGTGGCATCTGGTTTAGCAAGAAGCATATTCTCAAGAATGGTTCCGGAAAAAAGGCAAGGATTTTGAGGAAAGTACGCGATTGTTTCACGCACGCTACGGACATCAAAATTCTGTAAAGGTTGGGCGTTAATCAATATCTTCCCGCTTGTTGGGGGGTAGAGTCCACAAAGGAGCTTCGCCAAGGTTGTTTTTCCGCACCCTGAAGGACCAAGTAACATAATTGGTTGCCCAGGTTGTAAACAGACATCAAGATGATTGATAATGGATTTATCTCCATAAGAAAAACAGAGATCGTTGGCTTCAAGATGAGGAGGAGCGCTGAGTTGAAGAGGCGGCTTTTCTTCTTCCCATTCTGAAGGGGAGTTAAGAATATCGCCCAAACGAAGACGAGAGATTTTCAAATGCTGCCATTCTTTCCATAGGGATGCAAGGCTTAAGATAGGACCAGAAACATTTCCAGCGAGGAGATGAAAGGCAATAAGTTGCCCTAGCGTAATCTGGTTTTGAAGAACTGCCTGAGCACCAAAAAAGATAATAAAAATAGTGAAAAGATCACCAAAAATATGGCTCATGGCTCCATTGAGAAGATGCAATTTACTGGTTGTAAGGCTTTGATCTAAACTACGAGCTAAAGTTTCTTGCATGCGTATCGTATGAGCAGATTCTTTTACATGTGCTTTAATGGCTTCAAGATTGGTAAAACTTTCAATAAGGCGCGATTTATGGACAGCTTGCAGAGTGAAAGAACGGCGTAATTGGCGGCGCAAGAAGGGACCGACCAACGCTAAAGAACCCATTTGTAAAGGTAAAATGATAAGGACAATGAAGGTCAGTTTCGGACTAATGGAAAAGAGTGCAACAATATAAATAATGGCAAAGAGAACATTTAGCACAGTTGTGGCGATGGTTCCTGTTAAAAAACCGCGAATTGTATCAACTTCTCCAATACGTGAAAACAATTCTCCTACTTGCCAACGGCGTAAAGTGGGCAAGGAAAGACTTAACAGATGGCTGTAAATGCGCCGCCCAAATTCTAATGTAAGCCGATTGGCTAAATAAGCACCTAAGTAGCCTGATAGACTGCTAAGAGCCGTGCTAAACAGCATAATAGCAACCATCAAGACAACGATAGCATAGAGACTTTCAATACGTTGAAAAGGGAGAATACGGTCGATAATCGCTTGAAAAATAAAAGGATTCACCAAGCCAAGTAAGCGCAAAACAACAGCAACGCAACTGAGTTCGATGACATAATAAATATATTTCTTTGTTGTTCTTGTAAACCAAGAGAATGATACAGGTTTTTCTTGTGAATGACTCATTTGAATTTATGATTTTGTTTAAGAGAAAGAGCGATGGATGTCGCATATTTAAACAGTATTGTAAATAGTATTATATTTATACAAAATATACATTTTGTATGTATGCAATACAAACAAAATGTATATTTTATTTATACAGTATTTTTATTGTTATTTATACAAATTATATTTTACATTTGCTAAAATGAACAATAATGAAATTCCCACTGTATCGTTGTGATACAGTTATTTTTAATAATAAAAGGAGGATTTAAATGGGTAGTTCAAGCTCATCAAATGATTCAAGTAGTAACTCACATCCAAAAAGTTGGCTTTTTCCAGAAGAAGATGATTGTAGCGCAGGCGCTCATGCCCAAGCAGCAGGTGCAGGTGGCATCGTAGGAGAATTAATAGGAGGTATTGCTGGTGCCGTTGGAGGTCTTTTTTCTGGACCGGGAGGTGTCGGTTCTGGCTTTGTCAATGGAGCAATAGGAGGTGGACTAGCAGGAGCTGGTGACGCTGTGGTAGATAAATACAATGCATGCTATACGGCACCAAGTTGTGAAACAAGCGATTATGTTGAAGCAGCTGCCATACACGGAGGCATAGGACTAGCATCTGGTGCATTATTTGGTCCGGAAGGAGCAGCAATAGGCGGATTAGGAGGAGCGGCTGACGGTTTTATAGATAAGTACAATGAATGCCATCCGAATCCAAGTTGTGAAGTAAGCGATTATGTCGAAACAGCGGCCATAAAGGGAGGCGCAGGAGCATTAATTGGTTTATTAGGTGGTCCGGAAACAGCAGTAGCAGGCGGATTAGGAGGAGCTATTAGTGGTTTTATAGATAAGTACAATCAATGTCATCCGTAAAGTGGAGGGACACTGTTTCTAATTTATTTAGAAAATAGCTAGTAAGATATTTCTGAGATCAGTGATATTGTAAACATACTTTAAAGCTACGGCTAAACTGATTTCAGGGATATTTTTGTGTGTAATAATAGATATTTTATTTTGGATTTTTTGTTATGAATACTTTTACTGGCTCCTTAGTAACAGCAATTGGATTTGGATTTTGCATGTTTTTTTACAATAGATTTAAAGGTAAGAACTGGAGTATAAAAAGGACAATATTATCAACAATTATGTTTTTTATATTATATTATGCTGGAAATTCATTAGTTAAATATATGGGAATTTTATAAAGATTGCTTATATATAAAATTATAATTATTTGAATTATAATCTATTGCTCTCTCTTAAATCATTCATAAAGTAGTTGAAATTTCAGTCTGGATTTTTTTTATGCATACTTTTACTGGCTCTTTATTGGCAACGTTTATATATGGATTTTTAATGTTTTCTTACAATAGATTTAAAGGTAAGAACTGGAGTATAAAAATGGAAATATTATCAACAATTAGGTTTTTTATACTATATTATGCTGCAAATTTATTAATTGAATATACGGGAATTTTAAAATAATATAGAATTACGTTATTATCAGCATTTTATTATTTATCATAATTTATACATTTTACAAATTATATTTGATTTTTTTGCTAAATAGCATGCATCATCAGATGATTAAAGTAGTAACTCACATCCCAAAAGTTGGCTTTTTCCAGAATAAGATGGTTGTAGCGCAGGCTCTTATGCTCAAACAGTAGGCACAGGCGGTCTCGTGGGAGCCCTTTATTAGGAGGAGGGGCTGGGTGCAGTAGCTGGTCTACCTAGAGTAGTAGGAGGCGGATTATTAGGAGCTGCCTATCGGTTTGATAGATAAGTACAATCAATGCCATCCGTAAAGTGGAAGAACACTGTTTCTAATTTATTTAGAAAATAACGATAAAGATATTTCTGAGATCAGTGATATCGTAAACATACTTTAAAGCTATGGCTAAACTGATTTCAGGGATATTTTTGTTTAAGACAATAGATATTTTATTTTGGATTTTTTTGTTATGAATAATTTTACTGGCGCCTTATTGGTAACGTTTATATATGGATTTTCAATTTTTTTTTACAATAGATCTAAAGGTAAGAACTGGAGTATAAAAAGGAAAATATTATCAACAATTATGTTTTTTATATTATATTATTTTGGAATTTTATTAGTTAAATATATGGGAATTTTATAAAGATTGTTTATATATAAAATTATATTTAATTAAGTTAAGTTTATTATTTGAATTATACTCTATTGCTCTCTCTCTTAAATCATTCATAAAGTAGATGAAATTTCAGTCTGGATTTTTTGTTATGCATACTTTTACTAGCTCCTTAATGACAGCAATTGGATTTGGACTTTGCATGTTTTTTTACAATAGATTTAAAGGTAAGAACTGGAGTATAAAAAGGACAATATTAACAACAATTAGGTTTTTTATATTATATTATGCTGCAAATTTATTAATTGAATATATGGGAATTTTAAAATAATATAAAATCAAGTTGTTATATTATTTTAAAAATATAATTATAAGGTGTTATTTGTAGAGTTATTTATAAAAAATAAGTTATTATTTTTATATAATATTAAACTTTAAAAAATATTTACTGATTACAGTTAGACAGAGACTTTAATATTATTATCAATATTTCTGTTTTTTATTTCCTATTTTTTTAATCTTTTTCATTATTTCAAGCATGGGTTGTTTTGAGATTATTATCTTTTGTATAAGGATTATCAATTTATAGTTTTTGAAAAGTGATTGTTTGCTTATGTATCATGATTTATTGAAAAATAGGCAACTTTTATGAAATAAAATGCCTTATTTCTCTTAGATTGTTATTCATCGTCTTGTGAGAGAGGAAGTGAGGCGATTTCTGTATCAAGGGCATCCATAAAATCGATAATAAAAGCAGCATTCGTTCCCAAATCTCTTAGCAAATAACGAGAAGCAGAACGCATATCAACAAAAGTTGTATCCCCTTCATTGGTTAAGCGTATCACAATGTCTGAAATAAAACCAAGGTAAAAAGTTTTTGCCATTGTTTCAATATAAAGCGCATTTTCTTCACCTTTAAACTCTCGTTGAGCCACAACAGGCCAATCATAGGCTGCTAAAACATTAAGAACGGATTCGCGAATACGGTCAGGTGAGCCATCATAACGGCGCCCCGATATTTCTGGCCATTGTGACATCTGTATTGCTGCTTGTTCAGTCAAAACACTTTTGAGTGGTAAAGCATCGCTGGGACGTATTGTGCGAAAAAAAGCCGGTGGTCTTTGTGTATCGGTAGAAACGTCGTAAAGAGCCGGTAAGGTAAACCAAAGTCCAAAAAAGAGCATCAATGGTGTGGCTGTTATCAACGAATAAATGATCCCTTTTAAAGCTTTCATTCCCCCTAGAGCACCATAGACCCACAAACTATGAAGTGCTTTAATAGCCAGAAAAAGAGAAATAATTACACAGCCAGTAGAGATTCCGATCAAAATTATGAAGTCAGTTACGTTAATGACGGAAAAACGTTGTAAAATGACTGAAAATAATAAAATAAAGAACGACAATCCACCAAATCGAGGGGACCATACTGCTGCTCTTGAAACGAACCGAACATATCTCTTCTTCATGAAGTTTTTCCCCTCGATTGTAAACTATAAGCCAAGTTTTTTCAGAGTGCTATCTTACAAAAAGCTTCTGCTCATAAACCAAAAATAAAGCACTTATTTTTGAGGTCAAGGATGTGTAATGTCTTATAAGTTTCCAGCGGTTATTTTAGCACTTCATTGAAAGTGATCAGTATTTCTTCTATAATTTATCATGTCATTGATGCGAATTTTATGGGAATGTTTGTAAATAAAAAGAAATAAACTCAAATAACAAGTTCTACGGTTGTTAGCAGCATATATTTTTAGAACTTTACTCTTGATTTTTCTCTTCTAATGGCGGGGAGTTTTTTCTGTCAGATAATGCGTCTCAAATAGGATATGATGATGTGCAATAGAGATTTCATTCTACCTCAATAAAAAATTTAGGGATCTACAATCAGATAAATCTGAATTCGAATATTTGATTAATAGAGAAAAAAGATAACCATTTTGATAGGCTTTATGTATTTTATAGAAAGGAAGGTGTTGTACAAATGAGAGGTTAGTCCGTTTTTATTCATAAAATATGCGGCAGGTTGCAGATGAAAGAAAAGCTTCACTTTCTTTTTTTGCAAGGGAAGAAGGGACAAAAATACGTAAAATAACAAACCCTTCATTCAAATTTTTAGCAACCAAAACTGAATTGGCATTTTTTTTAGGTTTTGATTTTTTGAGTTCTATGATTTGTATTGGTTTTCCAATGATAAGATCAAGTGTCGCATCAGGGGCTGTTCGGTCATTAAGGCTATAGAAAATAATTCCGTCGTGTGTGTAGGCTGCTAGTGACCAAAATTGTTGTGTTTTCAAAGCTTTTAAATGAACAGGTCCATTTTCAAGATTAAATCTGCAGACTTTAAGAAGAAAGAGTGGATCAGCAGATTGCTGAATAGGATTATTGGGCGTAAAATCGACAAATTGATAAGAGGTTCCAGATTTTTTTAGTGCTGTCCATATATTATCTTGTGCCCAATAGGGGATCAGAAAGAGAACGCAAATATGAACGATAATAGCGCCAATGATTGCAAGAAGTGCGGTATGAATAAATCTAGTCACAATTTATTTGTCCTGATGGAATTTGTTCTATTGATGGCATTGTAAGCTTTTGTAATGCCGTTGCAGAGATGATTGAGGTATCGTATAAGGTAAGAATAAGCCCGAATTCTTTTTGACTAACTGTTGCAAGCCAATTGCCGGTTTGCGGTGTGGGTGAAATATTAATGCGCAATGAGCCATCATGCTCATAAATAATAGCGTTCGTGTGGAGTTCAAAAGGTATTTCTTTGGATGAAGTATAGGGTTTTAGGGATTTGTCAGCTGTATAAAGGGTAAAAAGACGGGTTTCAGGGATGGTGCCTTTGAGTAAATAATGACAGTGATGATGAAGTGGACGCCCTTGGTTATCTTGCCAAATCTGGAATTGAATACCTTCAGTTCGTCCGAGTGAAACAATGCCTTGTTTAGCGGTGCGGGCGCGGGTATAAGGATCCATATTGGCGGTTCCCATTTGGGGATAAGCACTCCATTTTCCAATTCTAAAGAGTCCAAAATGAGGAAAGGAATTGAGCACATAATCGACACTCAGTGTTCCACATAAAATGGAAAAAGCGAAGATAAAAAAGAAAATGGTGATATTAAAAAACATCAGTGAATATCTTGAATTCAAAATGTTGAATCTCCAGTTGTTTTCATCTTCAAAGAAATTGCAGATGGTTTTTTCAGATCTTTGTTAATCAATCGCACGATATTTAATGTTTCAGGAGAAAGCGTAGAGGGTATTGGGGAAGGAACTTCAGAATCTACACGGGAAGAAAGTACTGGAGGCTGATAAGGAAGGAGAGAATCTTTAACACCATAGAGCTGTTTGAGCATAATATTTTGATGCGCAGCAAGCATGATACGATGCCATATCATGGCAGGAACGCCACCCCCAAAAGCACGATTCATCGGTGAAAAATTATCATTTCCCATCCATACCGCTCCCGTATAATTTCCCGTAAAGCCAACAAACCAAGCATCACGATAAGATTGTGATGTTCCAGTTTTCCCAGCGACAAGAGTCATGGGCAACGCAGCACGCTTACCAGATCCTCGTGTTGTGACACCCACCATCATTTGATTCATATAAGCTGCTGATTGTTCACTCAGAACTCGGTGTAGTTTTTTTCCGTTATGTTCGAAATCCCACACAACACGACCATCAATTGTTTTGATTTGCGTAAACCCATGACGATTACCCGCTATTCCTCCATTGGCAAAGACATTAAAGCCTGTAGCTTGATCCATGGGGGTCATGTTGGAAGTGCCAAGAACCATCGTTTTGTGTGATAAAATATGCGCGTTAATCCCCATATTTTTAATGAGATCTATGATAGGTTGGGTATCGCGGTTAAGATATTGGTAGGTGAGATAAACAGGGACTGTATTAATGGAAAAGGCTAAAGCTGTTGCTAAGTCAATTTTTCCCAGATAACGACCAGAATTATTTTTGGGTGTCCAACCTCCCCAATTGATGGGAGCATCTAGAACGATTGTTGAGGGTGATAATCCATGTTCCATTGCGGCTGCATAAACATAAGGTTTGAATGAAGAACCAGGTTGTCGACCGCCCTGTGTTGCTCTGTTAAATTGGCTCTTTTTGTAATCTAGTCCTCCAACAATTGCACATACCGCACCGTTATTATCGAGTATAACGGTGGCTGCTTGTGTTACACGATATTGTTGACCATATTGATGTAAATGATATGCAATTGATTCTTCTACTGCTTTTTGAATATTCGGATCAAGGGTCGTTTGAATAATTAAACTATGGCTTGGAAGTTGATTACGCATTTTTTTGACTTCCTCGAATGCCCAATCAAGAAAATAATCTGGCTGATTATTTTCTCTTTGGGGAAGTGCCTTAGCAGGGTGGCGATGCGCATTGATAATTTGGCTCTTCGTCATAAAGCCACTATTAACAAGATTAGAAAGGACGATATTGGCACGTGTTTGAGCTGCAAAGAGATGACTATGAGGAGCATATTTTGTTGGAGCTTTAAAGAGTCCTGCTAACATAGCAGATTCACTTAAAGAGACATGACGTATGTTTTTTCCAAAATAAAATTTTGCCGCTGCGGCAATACCAAAATTGTTTCCTCCCATATAGGCTCGGTCAAGGTAAAGTTGTAAAATCTGCTTTTTGCTAAAATTTGCTTCTAGCCAAAGAGCAAGATAAGCTTCTTTGATTTTACGTGTTATGGTTCTTTCGTTTGTTAAAAATAAATTTTTAGCCAATTGTTGTGTGAGAGTTGAACCACCTTGCACCACACCTTTAGCTTGCATATTTTGTGAAATTGCCCGTGTAAGTCCTTGAAAATCAATGCCCCAATGATCAAAAAAACGACGGTCTTCTGTAGCGAGAACCGCTTTAATGACAGTGTCAGGCATTTCTTCAACGGGGACAGAGATTGCCGGCAGTGCACCACGGTGCCCAATGGAATTTCCATAGCGATCTAGAAAAAGAATGGAAAAGTTTTTAGGAGAAGACCAATCTGTTTTGGTCAGTTCAAAAACAGAAATGCCCAAAATAGTGAAAAGAGTAAATCCCATCAACCCTAATGTCAGTATTTCATCGAGAACTTCAACGATAAAACGTTTCCATCCTTGAAGATGAAAATTTTGTGAGACGATTTTTGCCTTTTTCCAGAAAAAACTGTTAGCAGAACGAATGTGATAAAGCGCTGTGTCTAATCGTGCGTCTAATTCAATGAGAGCAGGACTATGGAATGGCTTACGGTGTTGCCCTTTCTTTTTTTTAAAAAAATCAAACATTTAAAGAGAGCCTATGGCAAAGCAATACAACCAAACAAATCTACAATAATTATATGGAGTAGAAGTATTTTTTTTCTATAGTTCTAACAGAGAAAGAATTTGTTTTAGAATTATTCATTTTTTGTAAGATAGTATATTAATATTTTATTATTTTATTGAATAAATTTTATTCTCATTATTAAAAATATTTTTTTGATTTTTTAAAAATTTGGAGTAATGTTAATATGTTATTCTGTAAGATAGAGGATAAATTATTTCCATTTGTGATTTTTTAATCGACCAAAAAAAAACCATTATTTCTTTTACCCTTTATCAAGGAAGAGAAGAGATGGGTTATTGAAATATTTATGATGAAAAAAAAATTCTTATTCGTAATAATAGCAGCTTTTTTAGAAGCAGATTCTGTTCTAGCTTCTGGGTGTGCTGAAGTAGGTAAGAAGGCTGCCGCGCAAGAGAGCGGGGTTCTCGTCCGTTCAAAACCGGTTGTTCAGGATGGAAAGGACATGTGTGCAATTGTAGTTGTTGTACCAGCCCGTAATGGTGAAAAGTTACGTCGTGTTGAGTTTTTTGTTCCTGCTGATTAGTCTTTAGCAGATGGTGTTGTGATGCGTATCTTAATCGTTGAAGATGATCGGAATCTTCACCATCAATTAGCAGAAGCTGTAAGACGTGCAGGATATGTTTCCGATAGTGCTTTCGATGGTGAAGAGGCTTATTTTTTAGGGAGCACAGAGTCTTACGACGCGGTGATACTTGATATAGGTTTACCGCAGATTGATGGTATTAGTGTTGTTGAAAAGTGGCGTCAAGAAGGGCTCTCCATGCCTGTTTTAATGCTAACGGCGCGAGACCGTTGGTCTGATAAGGTGCACGGTATTGATGCTGGAGCTGACGATTATGTTGTGAAGCCATTTCATTTGGAGGAAGTGATGGCGCGCTTGCGAGCATTAATTCGTCGCACTACGGGACATGCGACAAGTGCATTATGTTGCGGAAATGTTTTGTTGGATACAAAGACGTCTCGTGTTTTTGTGGATGGTCAATTGATTAAACTAACATCTTATGAATTCAGACTGCTTTCGTATCTCATGCATCATTGTGACAGGGTCATTTCAAGAACAGAGCTTACTGAACATCTTTATGATCAGGATTTTGATAAGGATTCGAATACGGTGGAAGTCTTTGTAGGTCGGTTACGGAAAAAGCTTGGAGTGAATTTGATTGAAACTATTCGAGGAATGGGATATCGCGTGAGAACGCGAGGTGATTAATGAATGTTTTTGAAGAGAATAATTGGTATAGGAGGTTCTTTTTTGTAATTACTCGATCTCTCAGTTTACGTGTTATGATCTTATCAACATTATGGGTTGTTATTTCTCTTTTATCGATTTCTGCAGTAAGTATTTTATTTTATAAGCGTTCGACTGAACAAAGCCTAGAGCGTATCCTTTCTGCTCAACTCTACAGTCTTATTGCAACAGTGACGGTGTCATCGGAAGGTACTTTGATAGGAGGGGCTGGGATTGATGATATTCGTTATTCTGATCCAACAACAGGATGGTATTGGGAAGTTGTTGCGATATCCCATAATTTAAAAGGAAGATTGACATCTCCCTCATTGGGAACAGGCGAGATATTTACACCAAGTGATGTTGATATACCTTTTGACAATAAATTCTTTCGCTCTTATCGGATAACGGGGAACAATGGTCAAAAGCTACAAGTGATTGAGAGTGATGTTGTTCTTGATAATAAAAATCATATTGCACGTTTTCGGCTTGTTGGGAATATCGATGAAGCTCATGCCCAGGTAAAGGAATTTAAGCGAACTTTGCAAATTTTTCTTTGGAGTTTCGGTATCGGGAGTGTTCTTATTAATATTGCTATTATTTTCTTTAGTTTTCAACCGTTGAAGCTTATTCGACGTGCATTGAATGATATTCGCGAAGGAAGAGTTCATTATGTGAATACGGATTTAGTAAGCGAAGTGATGCCGCTTGTACAAGAGATGAATGCTCTCATTAATAATAATCAGCGTATTATCGAGCGATTTCGCACACAGGTTGGTAATCTCGCGCATTCATTGAAGACGCCTCTATCCGTGATTATGAATGAGACAGATAAGATGCGCGGAGAAAAGGCTAGTTTGTTGAGAGAGCAAACGCAAATAATGCAAGCTCAAATCAATCATTATCTTCAGCGTGCGCGGATTGCAGCACAATGCGATAGTGTTGTCTATCATACGTCTGTTCGCAGTGTGCTTGAACGCTTGGTACGGGTTATGAAAAAGCTTAATCCTGAAAAACAAATTCAATTTATTATGGATGTTGATGATATTGTTTTTTCTGGAGAGAAGGAAGATTTAGAAGAAATTATAGGGAATTTGATTGAAAATGCTACTCAGTGGTCTCGCGCAAAGGTTTTGATCTCTTGTTGTTTAGAAGAAAATGCTGAAGAAACAGAATATTTTAGTATCTTTGTAGAAGATGATGGTCCTGGTTTAACAGAAGACAAAATTGATGAAGCATTAAAAAGAGGGCGGCGGTTTAATGAAAGTAAACTAGGGTCAGGCTTAGGGTTAGCAATTGTTTCAGATATGGTCAGTGAATATGGTGGCAATCTCTTTTTATCACGTTCTGATTTGGGTGGGTTGTATGCAAAAGTTTTATTACCTAAGATGGGAGAATAACATATTTTCTCCTTAAGCAAGAAATATCTATAAAGTTTGTAAAGCAGTATTTTCAGATAATACATCAAAGAGTAGGGAAACATTGTTTTTAGTTTCTTTGTTTAATTGATATATATAATAGATTTTATAATATTCTCCATGAAAAAATGAATTTTTATTAATTCACATCACTTTTCTCATGAAGAGGATAAAATGTAAGCGAGTTATTCTCTGTTCGTATTGGAAAAAAACGATATGCTCTTATTGATTTTTGCAGCATTTTTTCTGATTTTTCTGGCAAGTGTTCTTTTTCTTTCACTACGTTTTGATGATGAGATAAAAAAAGAATGGAAAGTTCAAACCGTGGGTGGTTATAGAAGCCATAAGCGTATGATTGAGTTTAACAAGCTTTATATGCATTATAAAAAAAGAAATATTCTTAAGGCTTTAAGTATCTTATTTGTTCTCCTTATGACATGGAATATTTATGGGCTGACAGGCAATCCAGAAGTGAAAAGTTATTTTTTTAGCGAATTAATGGATAAGGATCCTCAAACTCTTAGTAAGCAAGAAAAGCTTATTCGTTTACAAGTGCTTTTTTTCCGTGCACCTCATGATGGCAAGCTAGCAGATGCGTTAGCGGTAGGGTATCTCGAAGAAAGCCTTTTTCAAGAAGCAGTGAATACTTATTTAGATGCACTTCGTTTGAATGGAGAAACAGCTCCAAGGCTTGTAGGATACGGTTTAGCATTGGTTGGTTATGAAGGGGGAGTGATAACGCAAGAAGCGCAAAATGCTTTTCAAAAAGCAGCAGATTTAGCGCCAACAGATTTTTATCCACGTTTATTGTTGGCTGATGCATTGCATCAAGCAGGAAAAACTGCGCAGGCAGTGCAATTTTTACAAAGCTTTCTTGACACAATGCCTGAAAATTTTTCAGGACAATCACGTGTTAAAAAAATGATAATTCAGTTACGTGATTTATCGAGTGAGCATACAAAGAAAAGAAATCTTGCACCTATGTAGAAGATGTGCAAAGCTTTTAAAAAATAAAATATTGATACTTAATTATAACGTAAATTTTTTCGCAGAGTGTCTATGAACAGTCAATCTTTAAAGAATTCTGCCTCATGGAAGGTTATTTTAGAGCAGCGAAAAAAAAAGCGCTTACTGATCATATTATTATGTTGTTTGGTTATGACAATTGCAGCAAGTCTCATAGTGTATGCAATGCGTCATGCGGTCAGTTTTTTTAGAATGCCCTCTGAAATTACAAGAGAAGATATTTTAACGGAGCGCCCTTTGCGTTTGGGTGGCTTTGTTGAAAAGGGAACTGTTCAATATGTTGGAGAGAGAGGCGTTGTTTTTTTTGTAACGGATAACAAAAAACATGAAAAAGTAGTTTTCAATGGTGCCTTACCGGATCTTTTTCGTGAAGGTCAGGGGGTGATCGTAGAAGGGCATTTCGATAAACAGGGCTTTTTTATAGGGATGCGTATTTTAGCAAAACATGATGAAACTTATATGCCTAAAGAAACAGCTGATCGTTTGAAAAAACATTACATTATGGAGAAATAATTCGATTGTGCTTGTCGAACTGGGTCATATTTTTTTAGCTGCAGCATTTTCAGTAAGCTTATTAGGGGCATTTTTACCTGCTTTAGGTTTTTGGTGGAGAGAGCGTTTGTTAATGCAAACAGTTGTTCCTCTAACATATATCACTTTTACATTACTGCTTTTATCTTTTTTAGTGATAATTTATGCTTATGTCGTATCTGATTTTTCTGTTTTGAACGTTGTTGAGAATTCTCATTCAGAAAAACCGATGCTCTATAAAATTACAGGTGTTTGGGGCAACCACGAAGGCTCTATGTTGTTATGGGTTTTAAGTCTTGCTTTTTTTAGCGCATTGATGGCTTTTTTTAGCCAACATTTGCCAGAAGATTTTAAGACGCTTGTTTTAATTTGCCAAAGTTGGATTACAACTGCTTTTCTTTTATTTATTCTTTTTGTATCCAATCCATTTTTACGCGTAAATCCACCAGCATTGCAGGGAAATGGTCTCAATCCTCTTTTACAAGATATCGCATTAGCAATTCATCCACCGCTACTTTATTTAGGTTATGTCGGTTTTTCACTTTGTTTTTCTTTTGCCGTTGCGGCATTGATTATGGGACATGTTGATAGAATTTGGGCGCGTGGGATTCGTCCGTGGCTTTTACTTTCTTGGTGTTTTTTGACATTGGGTATTATGGTTGGCTCTTATTGGGCTTATTATGAGCTAGGATGGGGAGGCTATTGGTTTTGGGATCCTGTTGAAAATGTTTCGTTTATGCCGTGGCTTTCAGGAACGGCTCTTTTACATTCTGCTCTTGTTCTCGAAAAACGAGAAATATTGAAAAGTTGGACTCTGTTTTTAGCGCTGCTTACTTTTTCCCTTTCTCTGATGGGAACTTTTCTTGTGCGTTCTGGGCTTTTAGTTTCTGTTCATAGTTTTGCTGTTGATCCAGCACGCGGGCAAGCAATTCTTGCTCTTTTATTTTTTTTTACGGGAGCTGCTTTTCTTCTTTTTGCTTTGCGTACCCCTATTTTAAAAACAGAAAGATTTTTTCAACCAATTTCACGTGAAGGGTTTATTGTTTTAAATAACTTGTTACTGACAACAATAACAGCAACAGTATTGATTGGTACGCTTTATCCTTATTTTATTGAGATATTAACAGGGCAAAAAATTTCTGTAGGGGCTGCTTTTTTTAACCTTACCTGTGGACCGCTAATGGTTTTGCTGTTGTTGTTTGTTCCATTTGGGACAATGATGGCATGGAAACGCGGTGATTTTCTTGCAGTTTTTGAACGCTTGTGGTTTGTTTTTGTATTGGTTGGTATCGTCTGTTTTATAATATTCTATGCGACATCTGTGCGTGATATTTTTGCAGTTTTAGGGATTGGGCTTTCAGCGTTTGTTTTTTTAGGCAGTTTAGCGGATCTATGGGGAAAGAGTGGATATGGCAAGAGAGCTTTTTCAGTACGCGTTAAGAGATTTCTTGGATTGCCATGGTCTACTTTTGGTGCAGCAATAGCACATATGGGATTAGGCGTTACATTATTTGGTATTGTTTGCGTAGCAAGTTTTGGGCAAGAACGTATTTTAATCATGAACGTAGGGGATAGGGTGACGATAGCGGATAAAACGCTTCATTTTGATGCAGTGTATGATGGTGTTGGTTCGAATTATTCGACAATGGAGTTTTATTTTAAAATATATGAAAATAAAAACATTGTAGGTCATGTAACAGCCTCAAAGCGATTTTATTCAAGCCAAAATACATCAACAACAGAAGTTGGTCTTAAAAATCATGGCTTATCACAGCTATATATTGTACCGGGACATATTGATAATCGGGGTCTCGTTGTGCACGTATGGTGGAAGCCTTATGTAATATGTATTTGGTTAGGGGCATTCATGATGGCTATGGGGGGATGTCTTTCTCTTCTGGGGTATTGGTTTCGCATTGGCATGTACAATAAGGTAGTGCTTGCTTTAAATTTTGGGAAAAGACATTGAGATGAAAAAAATTCTTTGGATTGTATTTTTTTTAATTGCAACGTTTCCTTTTCAATTAGCAATAGCAGTAGAGCCGGATGAGATTTTAAAGGATAAGATTCTTGAAGCGCGAGCACGCCATATTTCATCGCATTTACGTTGTCCGGTTTGTCAAAATCAATCAATTGATGATTCAGATGCTGCTTTAGCACGTGATTTACGGCTTTTAATTCGGGAAAGGCTAAAAATGGGCTATAGTAATCAGCAAGTCACTGACTTTCTTGTTGAGCGATATGGTGAATTTATTCTCTTGAAACCACCATTGAATAAGATAACTTGGTTTTTATGGTTCTCGCCTTTGATCATTATTATCATTGGCGTAAGTATCATATTTTTCCACTTCAAACGGAATAATCATGCGTTATGTGAATGAAAAAGAACAGTCAAAAATGTCATTGCATTAAAAAAATGTTACATAAAAGAAAAAATCAGATCATCTGCAATGAGCAGACAATCTTATTGTAATTATATTAGGGAATACTGAAACCTTACAAAACTTTAATAATTTAGACAGAAAATGGTAAGGTCTGGTATTTTATAAGTGATCGGAATTGAAATAAAGGTATGATTGAATAGGAGCATAGAATAAATGGTTAAAAAGGCTTTCTTTAAAACATTTGTCGCAGTGAGTTTTTCTGCGATATTGGAAAGTGCACTGTTTTTTAGTGGATGTACATCAAGCTTGTGGATGACAAAGGCTCATGCAAGTTCTGTATTTACTTCGTTAATGCAACAACAGGGATTTGCCGATATTGTTGCTCAAGTGAAACCAGCCGTTGTGGCAGTACAAGTAAAGAGCAATAAAAAGAAAGAAGATAGGTTCTTTAGCAACTTTTTTAGTGGTCCAGGACTTGATCAATTACCAGATCAGCATCCTTTAAAAAGATTTTTTAAAGAGTTTTATGATTTTGATAAACCTAAAAATAAATTTCCGCACCAATCGCAGAGACTCCGTCCTGTTGCTTTTGGATCGGGTTTTTTTATTTCATCTGATGGTTACATTGTGACCAATGATCATGTGATTTCTGACGGAACAAGTTATACTGTTGTTCTTGATGATGGTACAGAATTGAACGCAAAGCTCATTGGGAAAGACCCAAAAACCGACCTTGCCGTATTAAAAGTGAATGATAAAAGAAAATTTTCTTATGTTGATTTTGGTGATGATTCAAAGCTTCGTGTTGGGGATTGGGTTGTTGCCATTGGGAATCCATTTGGTCTTGGTGGAACTGTGACAGCAGGTATTGTTTCTGCACGTGGACGTGATATTGGCACTGGTGTGTACGATGATTTTATTCAGATTGATGCTGCTGTTAATAGAGGAAACTCTGGTGGTCCAACGTTTGATCTTAATGGAAAGGTTGTTGGGGTTAATACAGCAATTTTTTCTCCTTCTGGAGGAAATGTTGGGATTGCTTTTGCTATTCCAGCAGCGACTGTAAAACAGGTTGTACAACAACTTATTGAAAAAGGTTCAGTTCAACGTGGTTGGTTAGGTGTTCAGATTCAGCCGGTAACAAAGGAGATTTCCGATTCAATAGGATTGAAAGAAGCCAAAGGTGCTTTGGTTACTGATCCGTTAAAAGGACCGGCAGAAAAGGCTGGTATTAAAGCGGGTGATGTAATTATTTCAGTGAATAATGAAAAAGTTGCTGATGCGCGTGAGCTGGCGAAACGTATTGCAAATATTAAACCAGGAGAAATGGTAACCATAGGGATTTGGAGATCAGGTAAGGAGGAGAGTATAAAGGTTAAACTCGCTTCAATGTCTGAAGACGAAAGTAAGAAAGAGACTTCAAAATATTCAAATGGACAGAGTGATTTAGATGAAACATTGGAAGATTATGGTTTGATTGTTATGCCTTCTGATGATGGTGTAGGGGTTGTCGTAACGGATGTCGATACCGATTCAGATGCTGCAGATAAAGGGATACGCCCTGGTGATATCATTGTGACAGTAAATAATAAACCAGTTAAACGAGTCTCTGATATTATTAACACAATCAAAAATGCTCAGCAGTTAGGACGAAAGGCTATACTCTTACAAGTGCGAACAAATGATCAAAATCGTTTTGTTGCTCTTCCAATTTTCAAAAAATAAGGCTTTAGTTGTAGGACAAATGTTTATTAAACATTTGTCCTACAACATAATAAAATAATGGAGATACGTTTTATGAAGATACTCGTTATTGAAGATGATCATGAGACGGGGCATTATCTCGAAAAAGCATTTTTGGAAGTAGGGCATTCTGTTGATGTTGCTTATGATGGAGATACGGGATACGCTTTAGCAACCACGGAAAATTATGACGTTATGGTTGTTGACCGAATGCTTTTGCATCGTGATGGTCTTTCTATTATTGCTGAATTGCGCGCTAAAGGCAATGAAACACCGGTTCTTATTCTGTCTGCTTTAGGGCAAGTTAATGATCGTGTAACGGGGCTGCGTGCAGGGGGAGATGATTATTTAACAAAGCCTTATGCTTTTTCTGAACTTCTTGCGCGTGTTGAAGTTTTACAACGGCGGAAAAATCCTAAAGAAGCAGAAACTGTTTACTGTGTAGGTAATCTTGAGCTTGATCGGTTAGCACATACGGTAAAACGAGGTGATAGAAACATTCTATTGCAACCACGAGAGTTTCGTTTACTTGAATATTTGATGCGTTATGCGGGGCAGGTTGTTACACGCACTATGCTTTTGGAAAACGTTTGGAATTACCATTTTGATCCACAAACGAATGTCATTGATGTCCATATCTCTCGTTTGAGAGCCAAAATTGAAAAAGATTTTGATGTTCCCCTTCTCCATACAGTGCGTGGAGCTGGATATATGCTGAAAGTACCAGATAACAAAGCATGAATCGTTTGATTAATATAATGCGCACGACGGCGCTAAGGCTTTCAGCACTTTACATTTTATTGTTTGGATTGGTGGCAACAGGACTTTCTATTTATATGACGGCATTTTCTGCTTCATTGTTAACAGAGCAAACTGAACAGGCTTTACATGAAGAATTAAAGTATATTGAAAATGCTTATAATTATGGGGGATTATCCTTATTAATGCGCACTATTGATTATCGTTCAAGACAACCAGGAGCATTTCTTTATCTTGTTACAGATTCTATGGGGCGTATTTTAGCTGGAAATGTAGCACGTATTGAATTAGGTCTTTTGAATCAGAGTGGTTTTATTTCTACCTCTTTTTTGTATTCCCGTTTTGGAGAACATGGCAAAACAAGTGAACATCGCGCTTTGGCGGTTATTGTTGATTTACCTAATGCTATGAAGATTCTTATAGGACGTGATTTGGATGAGCCAGAACGTTTTGCTGTTGTTATTCGCAAAGCTGTGATCATTGCACTTGCTGCAATGGTTGGAGGCGCTTTACTCATATGGTTTTTTGTTGGCAGAAGAGCTTTACAAAGGATTGATCATGTAACGGCTGCATCACAGCGCTTGATGGATGGTGATTTCAGTGGGCGTTTACCTGTTTCTGGAGTAGGGGATGAGTTTGATCGATTGTCAAGCAATCTTAATGTTATGTTAGACCGCATTGAAGAGTTAAATATTGGTTTACGTCAAGTATCAGATAATATTGCTCATGATCTGAAAACGCCGTTAACGCGTCTTAGAAATCGCGCTGAAGAAGCGCTTTCAGGAAATAAGACAAAGCTTGAATATCGTCAGGTCCTTGATAGGGTTATTGCAGAATCAGATCAACTTATTTGTACGTTCAATGCGATTTTAATGATTTCACGTATTGAGGCCAGCAGTGCAATTGAACATCTTGAAATGATTAATATGAAACTGATCCTTGAGGATGCTGTTGAGCTTTACGAACCTTTTGCTGAAGAGTCAGGTGTTTTACTTCAGTTGGGAGATATATTTGATAAAGAGCTAAAATTGAATCGTGAGCTTGTTGCGCAATCAATTTTTAATCTTATAGATAATGCAATTAAATATGCGCCTAAAGGTGGAAGGCAAGCGAAGGTTTGCTTATCAATGGAATATCGTGATGAACATTTATTAGTTGTTGTGAGCGATAATGGACCAGGAATAGCAGAGGATAAACGTGAAAAAGTGACAGAACGATTTGTTCGTCTTGAAGAAAGCCGCACACAACCTGGGTTTGGGATTGGTTTAAGTATAGCAAAAGCGGTTATGAAGCTTCACGGGGGTGAATTGTTACTTGAAAATGCAAATCCAGGGCTTAGGGCTGTTTTGTTATTTCCTTAAAGATATTTTTCTTCACTTTTCATACGTAACAACTATTTTAAAAGTATAAAGCAATAGAAAGGAAAGCAAAATGCTTTTCAAGGGAGCACAGATGAAACAAGCTTTTTTAAAAACACAGCTTCTCCCTTTATGTCCTCTCGATAAAAGTGGTTCCCAATGGTTAAAAGACATGGAAGAACAAGCAAGGAAAGAAGGTTTAGAATCGCTTGTTTCCATCATTTCAGAGAGTGGAACGCAGATTGATTTTATCAGTTCGGTTATGACCTTATCTCCTTTTTTGCGTGAGGTTTTAATTGCCAACCCATCATATCTTAGTGCTTTATTAAATGTTGATATAGAAACAAGGCTGAGCGAAATTATAGATGATATTACAGCTATTGATAAGGATGAAGCTATAAATGAAACTTCATTGATGGCTGCTTTAAGGCGCAAAAAACGAGAAGCGCATGTTCTTATTGCTTTAGCTGATTTGGGTGGTGTTTTTACTTACGAAGTTTCATGTGCTTGGTTGACACGTTTGGGCGAAGCAGCATTAAGTGTAGCACTACGTTTTCTATTAAGAGAAGCGCATGATCATGGTAAGATCAATTTATTAAGCCGTGAGAATCCAGAAAAAGACTGTGGTTTAATTATTTTAGGGATGGGAAAGTTAGGAGCAGGGGAACTTAATTATTCTTCTGATATTGATCTTATTGTTTTCATTGATGAAACATCACCTCATATTGGTAATCTTTCTGAAAGTGTTGACGTATTTTCTAAAATGGTACGCCGATTAATCCGTATCATTCAAGAACGCACTGCGGAAGGATATGTTTTTCGTCTTGATTTTCGTCTTCGTCCAGATCCAGGTTCAACCCCTTTGGCCTTACCAGTAAGGACTGCATTGCGTTATTACGAAGGGCGTGGGCAAAATTGGGAACGAGCAGCCATGATTAAAGCACGTCCAGTTGCTGGTGATAAGAGGGCAGGTTTTAACTTTCTCAAAGAGCTTTTTCCCTATGTGTGGCGGAAATATTTAGATTATGCTGCTATTGCTGATATTCATTCGATCAAACGTCAAATTCATGCGCATAAAAATTACGGTCAAATTGCAGCTTATGGGCATAATATAAAGTTAGGTCGTGGTGGTATTCGTGAGATTGAGTTTTTTGTTCAGACACAGCAGCTCATTGCTGGTGGACGTTTTCCTCAATTACGTGGACGTCAGACAGTTGCAATGTTAGCAGAACTTCACACGCTTGGTTGGATCAGTGAGAAAACGAGAAATAGCCTTATAAAAAGTTATGCTTTTCTTCGAAATGTGGAACATCGTATTCAAATGCTTTTCGATGAACAAACACATCTTCTTCCAAATGATACTGCTCAATTCACAAGTGTTGCCTATTTAATGGGTTATCAAGACAGTAGCAATTTTATCCGTGATTTATTAAAAACACTTCAGGTTGTTGAAAAACATTATGCAGCACTGTTTGAGAATGAGCAAGAACTTGGTTTAGAAATTGGTAATTTAGTTTTTACCGGTGAAGAAGATGATCCGGAGACATTAATAACGTTAAGCCGTTTAGGCTTCGAAAGAGCAAGTGATATTTGTCGTATTATGCGCACGCTCCATTTTGGTCGTTATAAAGCAACGCAATCAGCCGAAGCACGCGAGAGATTAACGGAATTAACACCAGCTCTTTTGAAAGCTTTTGGTGGGACAAAACGAGCTGATGAGGCGATGTTGCGTTTTGATGGTTTTTTACAGGGCTTACCTTCAGGAATTCAGCTTTTTAGTCTTTTGCAGTCTAATCCCTCTCTTTTGGATATGCTTGTCCTTATTATGGGTGCTGCTCCACGTCTTGCAGAAATTATTACACGCAGATCCCATGTTTTTGATGGAATGTTAGATCCGAATATTCTTTCAGAATTACCGACCAAAACGTACTTAGAAAAACGGCTTGAATATTTTCTTGAAAATGTTCTTTCTTATGAGGAAATTCTTGACCATTTAAGGATTTTTGCAGATGAACAACGTTTTTTGATTGGTATTCGAATTTTAAACGGTACAATTACAGGAGAAAGAGCGGGTTTTGCTTTTACTGCGCTTGCTGATCTTATGATTACAAAAACATTTGCTACCGTTCAAGAGGAATTTTCTCGTCGTCATGGTCGTATTAAAGGGGGGCGTGTTGGCATATTGGGTATGGGGAAGCTTGGAAGTCGCGAATTAACAGCAGATTCCGATGTTGACCTCGTTTTGCTTTATGAACACGATGATGATGCAGAAATATCTGATGGAGAAAAGCCTCTTTATATCTCTCAATATTATACGCGTTTAGCACAACGCCTCGTTTCTGCTTTATCCACTCTTACAAGCCAAGGTATTCTTTATGTCGTTGATTTAAGGTTACGGCCATTAGGCAATAAAGGACCTATTGCTGTTTCTTTTCCATTTTTTAAAAAGTATTATCGCCAAGAAGCATGGATATGGGAATATCTTGCTTTAACAAGGGCTCGAGGCATTGCAGGAGACCCTGATTTTTTACAAAAGCTAGAAAATGAAGTGTATGCAATTATTGCTATTTCTCGTGATAAGAAGGAAGTTGCAAAAGAAGTATGTGAAATGCGTGCCTTGATTGCAAAAGAAAAGCCGCCAAAAAATCAATGGGATTTAAAAACGATGTCTGGTGGCATTATGGATTTGGAGTTTATTGCTCAATTTTCTCTTATTACGCATGTCATGGCGTTTCAAATTGGAGCGACGACAGCGGATATTTTAGATCACTTACCAAACAGTTTTCTTAATCAGTCATGTATTGCTGATTTACATTATGCCTATCGTCTTTATACAAATTTGAGTCAAATTATACGGCTTTGCTTAAATGATTCTCTTGATCCCAATGACATGCCACCTAGATTAAGTGATCTTTTGTTGAATAGTGTTGGGGAACCTGATTTGCTTCGTGTGGAAAAATTAATTGCAGAAACTGGGCAATTGGTCTGTTCAGTTTTTACAAAAATCATGAAATATTAAAATAATTCTATAAGAATAAATAAAAATTATTAATTCCATTTTTATATATTAATTTTTGTCTTTCATTTCATAGACGCTTGAGAGGGTTAGAGTGAAGTTCTCTACTGTTTTTTCAAGTGTGATGAAAAAATTCTCCATTCTAGGTATCATTCTTTATACAAAAAGCGATGAGTGATTAATTTAGTGAATCATATTTTTTATGAGCGTTATCTCATTTTTTCAAAAAATTGACATTATAATTATTTATATAATTTCAGATAATAATGATCAATATGAAGCTATAAAAGATGCTATAGATTAATAGCTTCTGGAAATTATAAATAATATTTAAGCTTTATTTAAAACTAATTTTAATTTTTTAACTGTGTCATTTTTGCTATAGATTTTTTCAAAAAATTGTGAAACGATTTACCATTATTTATGTATCACATTAGCTTTTAGGGGAGCAATTATGATTACAAAGTATTTAGCCTCAACATCTATATTTTCTTTAATTTCAATTTCTGTAGTACAGGCGTCGGATATCGTTATTCCTGAACAACCTGTTCCTGTTATTCCAGCACCTGCTTTGTCTTGGACAGGATTTTATCTTGGAGGACAGATTGGTAACTTTTCAGGTAAAACAACTGCAAGTTATTTAAAACATGAGACAGGGATATGGAATCCAATTGGAAAGGAGAATTTACCTAAACTTTCTGGTTTTATCGGGGGAGTTTATGCAGGTTCCAATATTGATATCGATAATAGTTTTATTATAGGTATTGATACAGATATTATGTGGTTTGGTAAAAAGGATTCTAAAGATGTCAATCTACCGAAAAAAAGTCCAACTGAAGAAACACCAAAACTTGTAGAAAAAACAAGTCTAACAAGAGATTTGCATGAGGAGGATTCGACAACACCTATTAAAGCTGTACGTCATACTTTAAAACAAAAATGGGCTGGTGCTACACGGGTGAGAGTTGGTTTTGCGATTGAGCGTATGATGCCTTATATTTCTGGAGGGATTACTTATACGCAGCTTCAGAATATTTTTGCGGCAGTAGCTGATAGCAAAAGTGGAGAAGTTGATTTTTCTGATTGGTTGCATGATGAAAAAAAGACCATGATTGGTTATACCCTTGGAGGTGGTATTGATTTTGCAATGACTGATAATATTATTGTACGTGCAGAATATCGTTATTCAGATTTTGGCAAAAAGAAGTTCATACAGGATAAATTTGAAATGGGCTACAAGACAAATGATTTTCGTGTGGGTGTAGCTTATAAATTTTAATTTTTTGCAGAATTAAACACTTCAAAAGTCTCATTTTCGAATGAGGCTTTTATTTTTCAGATATGTTCTAGTAAATATCCTTTACTCAAAAGAGCTACTATTTTATTCGAACAATACTTTGATTTGTAAACATAAATTACTTTTTGTCATGTTGAGTGAGAGACCCAAGTGTCATAAGATTTTCTCATTTTAAACCTATACCATATTGAACCGATCAAAACCATGTCTTTTGCACGTCAAAAAGAGGGGGCGTCGTGAGATAAAAACATTAAAGAAAGAATAAAAATGCTTCTTATGAACCATTTTAAGTGCTAAAGGCTGTCGCTACATTAGGGGGTGGCAAAGTGTGAGATTTTGATACTAGCTTGCTTTTCCATAAACGTGAAGATGGTGTTGCTAAATGGACTTAACATTACATCATTCATAGGTACCGTCGGGAAATGGGTTTGGGTGCTTTAAAAGATGCTTTTTAAACCAACATGTGAATTGGCAAGCTAATGGCATTTTATTTTATTTGAAAGATCTTTCATACAATCAACTTTTCTGTTTTGCGGTATCGTAAAATATTTTATTTAATAACAAAAAGCTCGCAAAAAATTCTAAAGAACGTAAAATTACATCCGCAATATAACTCAATAATAAAATAATTATAAAGAGTATTATAAAGTGATTTATAGGAAAAAATAGAGAGAAAATTAGGAATTTATTGAGACATAAAAAACATTATTACCTATGTCTGTTATCGAAATATAATCTATTATTCTCCTAATTTTTTAAATGTATGATAATAAATTTTGAGTGAAATAGTAATGGATCATTTCAAATCTATTTACGATAAATCAATCAACATCATTTGTTTATGAATCACAAGTAGGTTGGGTTATTTAAATTATATACTTTAGTTATTATTTGGCTTTTTTAGCCATTGATTTTCAGGTATAGAAGCTGAATGAGCGTCTCTATTATTCTATAAAATATCATCATTGTAATAATATAAGGATTTTACGCATTAGATGCTTTTGGAGGAGTGGATGATGAAATTCAAAGCAGGGTTTATGTGTAGAGCTTTGTGAAGTAAATCACATGCGCAATTAGCGGCTGGAACCCGTGAGACAAGAATCCGAATTATTTATAAATCAGATGTGGTAGAATTTTCGTCCTTTAGAGCGGGAAGGAAGAAAACCGATAAGTTTGTAAAAAGCTAGTCACATAAGTGGGGCAGCAGATGGAACTGTCTGAGAAAAATTGATCTATTGACAGAGAAGGTGAAACTTTATCTTTTAAGGAGAAAAAGGGAAATAAGAATTATGATTTCCAAAGGGATATGAAATAAAAATATTTTTATTTTTTGTTGTTTGGGCAACTATGAAGGTGTTTAAAGATTAATTGTTTCAGTACATGCAATCTCGTTTTTGGGGTTGATAATGCTATAACGTTTTAATTGGCAATGCCATTGATTTTGTAAGCGTTCAATGGAAAATAAATTAAAGCCTGCGGGGGGGTTTTTATCACCAAAAGCTTGTGATGCGGAAGGAACACCAACAATAGGAATTTTTTTAATTGGTCCTTCAATGTAATTCAATGTGGGTAAATGAGTATGTCCGTGAAGAATAAGCTCACAACCGTGGTATTTGATAACGTCTAGAAAACGTTTTATATCCCGTAGTTTTTTATGCCAAGACGTGGCCTTTGGAAAGGGGGGGTGGTGAATCATGACGACACGAAAAAGGTTGCGCTGTGCTGCTTCCTTTAAAAAGAGCGGTAAAGTTTGCGCTTGCATTTTACCAAAATAGCCAGAAGCTTGAAAAGGCAATGTCGCAATGGCTGAAGAAGCTGCTATGATGGCAACATCTTTGCGAATGCGCATATAAGGAAAGGCACTTTTTTGAGGGATGTCACCTGTAATCCAAGGTTTAAAGAGAGTGCATGCTTTTTGTAAAGCGCCGCGGACATAGGCATCGTGATTTCCAAATGTCAAAGAAATATCTTGAGGTTTTCCTAGGTTAAGTAGCCAACGATGAGCTTGTACAAATTCTTTATCGAGAGCAAGATTTACAAGATCACCAGAGATCACAAGGTGATCAGGTTTTGTTTTGTTCAAGGCATCTATTAAAGTTTCTAGGACATCTGTTGCCATCTGACTCTTACGTTTTTTTTGCCAGTTCAGATAACCGGTAAGACGTTTCCCAGAAAGTTCAAAAAGGGAAGGTTGCGGGAGAGGGGAAAGATGTACATCCGATATATGGGCAAGATAAAACATAAAAGCTCGTAGAGTATTAAAAACGATTTAAAGAATAAACATAAGATAAGTTAGTGCTTAAAGGCAAGAAAGATTGTAAATGAAAATTAGCTTGCAAAAAAGAATGTCTCAAGCGGGATGTTCTAAATAGAATATCCCTAATAAAATATCATTGTGTTATACATTCACATATTTGTAAAAAAAACATTTCTCAATGTGTTTGAGCTAATTTCACGACCGGTATTTGATGCTATAATAGAAAGCTTCTGTGAACTATATAGGGCTTACTGTACACTACCATCTCTACGCTTATACAAGGTGCAAATAAAAAACATCATACTATTTTCCCCCAATTTTATGAAAATCCTTGCTTTGTTTTAAGAGGATTCATAAGAGGTATTTCACTCTTTTCTTCGATGTTTTCTATCCATACAGCATCTCTTCTAATAATACGCAAGAGAATGTTTTTTATTGTTTTAATATGAGGATATTGGAAATAAGGAGAATTCCACTGTATTTTGAGTTATAAATCAATACGTTATCTAATTACAAAAGACAAGTAAATACGTAAAAAGATAAGCTGAATTTTAAAACTATTAGACGAAATCTCAGACTTTTTAACGGCCTTCATAATACCACATGCTGCTCAACAGTAAAAGGCAAGCAAGCAGTGCAAAAAAACCAGAAAATATCGAAAAATAAAAGGTATTGATTAAACGGGTTTCTGTTGCTTCTTTCAGAACAATTGAATGTGCTGGGGAAGAGGACGGACTTGTTTTTGATTGAATCAGCTTAAATGGAGGAAGATGAAAGTTTTCTTTTCCTTCAGGGTGTAAACGTCCGATGTAGCCACCAGTGTGCTTAATAATGGGGGCTAGTTTTTCTTGTGTTGAAATCAAGTCAAACAACTCAAGATTATCGAGCATCCCTACAGAAGAAAGTATTGTTAAACCGCCATTTTTAATGTTAAAAATTCCTGTCTCATCAGTGGTCACAGTTGCAGTAAAAAGGCCTTCTTTCTCTTTGGTCAGAGTAATATTTTCTTTTTTTCCAGAGGGAAAGATTATTTCAGCGGGCTCTGGATGCTCTTTAAGGGTTTGGCGGCGAATTGTTAAATGATGATGGCTGCTGGTCGCACTTAATTTTTCTTCCTCAAGTTCTGGTTCTTTCATGAGCCAATGGGCAATACGACGATAAAGAGCAGCATAAGGACCACCGCCTTCGAAACCTCGTGCCCAAAGCCAACTTTCATCAGAGAGCAACATGCCTACACGTCCTTTATCAACATGCGAGAGAAGTAAAAGTGGTTGTTCATCCGCTCCTTTCATGAGGGCGATTCCGTTATTTATGTTTTGAATAGCAATTTGTCGCAACCATTGCCCCCATTGAGAAGCGGGAAGGTTAAGTGTTGCAAGCCCCCTTGTGACAGGATGGCGCTCACCTTCTTTGGTTAATGTGGGGCGAAAAGGTTTTTCAATAATAGTTCCATTGGGCAATGCCGGTAGAATGCTTATTAAAGGTGTTTTCGCAAGTGAGTTTTTTTGGGTAAACTCAGGTCCTGTTACCATCAACAATGCACCCCCCTTTTGTACATATTGGGCGATATAATCATAATAGATTAAGGGGAGAACAGTAGAGTGCTGGTAGCCATCAAGGATGATGAGATCAAAGTTATTAATTTCTTCAACAAAGAGTTTTCTTGTGGGAAAGACCACTAGGGATAATTGGCTTGAGGGCGTATTATCTGCTTTGGTGGGGGGACGCAAAATAGTAAAGTGAACAAGATCAATATTGGAGTCACCTTTCAAAAGGTCTCGCCATGTCCGTTCTCCATTATAAGGAGCACCTGAAATAAGAAGAACGCGTAAATTTTCTCTGATTCCTTCAATAATTGTTATGGCGCGGTTGTTTTCAAAGCTTAGTTCACCTTTGTGTGGATCAGTTATAACTTGGATAATATTTTTTTCAGCATGAGGAAGGGTAATTTCAGTTTGAAAAATCACGCCAGGAGTTACAGAATAATGGCCAATGTCTTGTCCATTGACGCTTAGTGTAATATTTGCTTTCTGTGATATTATTTTTTTGGCGGGGCCTTTATCTTCTACCAAAATGGAGAGCGTTTGTGGTTTGTTGACAAGGGCAAAGCGTGGAGGAGAAATAAACTTGATTTGGCGATCAAATTCATCTGAGTATCCTGTAATCAGGGCATTGAGAGGTGCTTCATGATGAAGGTCTGATAGGTCAGGGATGTCATGCACTTGTCCATCGGTGATAAAAATGGTTCCTGCATAACGAGAGAGCGGTACATCAGATACTGCTTGTGTTAAAGTCTCAAACAAATTCGTTGAGGGCGCATATTGATTATCAGCAAGTTTCCCAGCTTCAATAAAACGTGGTTCAAATTGTGGATAATGCGCCAGTGTTTCGACTAATTGCCTGCGCGCTTCATCACTATCATTTGTACGTGTTCCAAATGATTGGCTTTTGCTGCGGTCAATGACAATGCCTACTGTGCTTTTCAGTGGTTCGCGCTGTTCTTTTATGATCATTGGATTGAGCAAAGCAAGGATAAGGGCGCTTAATGCCATCAGACGAAATAAAGAACCTTGCCGTTGCGTAACAAGACTAACAACGACAAAAAGAATCGATATTCCGCTTAAGAGCAGAATCCAAAAGAGTGGTAAAAAAGGCTGAAAAGTGAAAAATGATATCATTGCCTTCTTTCTCTTTTAAAGCGTTCCAAGAGTGCTGGAACATGCACTTGATCCGCTTTATAGTTTCCTGTAAGCACATAAAGGACAATATTTAAACCTGCACGAAATGCCCATAGACGTTGCATTGGATCATTGGGAACAAGGGGATATTTCCATGCCCCTTTTTCATCAAGTGCCCAAGCCCCAGCAAAGTTATTTGCGGTGATGAGAAGGGAGCTTACGTTATCGCCGTTGGCAAGAGAGTTTTTATTTTTTTTGTTTGTTGATGAGGATTCAACCCATAAAGGTGAACCACGGTAGAGACCAGGAAAATCTGGCATAATATAAAAAGAACGTGCAACAACATGATCTGTTGATGCTGGCTCAATGGATGGAATATTTAACTCTTTTAAGATATCTCGTAATCTTTGCGTTTCTGGAGTAGCGTCTCCTTCAAGATTAAGATTGCTCTTTATCTGATCGCGCGTGTCAAATAAAATTGTTCCCCCATGTTTCATAAAGTTATTTATTTTTTCAAGGCTTTGGGGGGGTGGTATAGGACTCTTAACATCAATTGGCCAGTAAATAAGAGGATAAAAAGAGAGTTCATCTTTATCGAGATCAAGTGCTGTAACAGAGCCAAGGGTAAGCATTGTGCGCTCTGCGATAAATTGACTTAACGCTTCTAGACCACTTTTACTCGTTGTATCAATTTCATGATTATTGGTTATAACATAGGCAAGATGTGTTGCGCCAGCAGCTTGTACACTATCATGATGATTTTCTTTCGTTTGTGCATGAAGAGTTGGATCATATGAAAACAAGGCAATAAGACTTATAAAGGGGACGAGAAACATATTACGCCGTTTCATGAAAGAAAAAATATCTCCCATCCATAAAATGAGAAAATTGTCAAAGGCGAATAATAAGATGGCTAATCCTAAAAGTGGACCGATAAGATTTTTTTCTTTTGTATCGTAAGATAAAGGGCTTTTATTAAGAGAAGTTGGCAATGATGATTGTTTCATCAAGTGCGACGAATGAGTTAAGAGATTGAGTGCATAAAAATTGTTTTTGGCACCATAAAGTCCTGGGGGAGTATGGTAGGAAGGATGGGGTGGATTTTGAGAGTCAAAGATCAAAGGAACAACATCAGAGGGTGGTACTTGTAATTGTCCGTCAACGGCTATAGTTCGCCAAGGGTTTTGTATCACTGTTCTTTTTTCTCTGTGTGTTAGGTTTGTGTTTTCGTTAGAACCTAATGTGATTAATTTTTGCAGCATTTGTGCAAAAAAGCCAGAAAGAGGAAGGTTAGACCATGTTGGGTCAGGAGCAACATGAATGAGAATGAGGGTTCCTTTACCACGTTTTGCTGCGGTAACAAGAGGAGTTCCATCCGAAAGGCTAAGCCACGTTTTTTCAAAAAGATCTGGGGTTGGTTCTGCGAGGATTTGGCGCGAGACAGTAACATCTCCTGGAAAGGGAAGACCAAAGAAAAAGCTATTTTTTGCAAAAGGGGCAAGCTTTTGTGGTTTTGTCCAAGACATAATACTTCCAAGGGAACGTTGACCTGGGCGCAGTGGTATCGGAAGAAGGTTATCGTAATGTTCTGCGCTACTGAGTTTTTCTCCTGCAAAGCGGATGAGTGTTCCCCCTTTATTCACAAAATCAGAAAGTTTTTTTTCTGCTTTTGGGGGTATGTTAACAATGTCACCCGTAATCAAAACAGATGGATTTTGTTTAAGCAAATGATCAATATCCGTTGAAAGTTCTCTTCCACCGGCTGTTATAAGCTGTGTATGACCTTGTAAGGCTTTGATAATGTAATAAAATGGAGCAAGTAAAGGCTGTGCCATTTCATTGGTATCGGGTGAGAGAAGAGCAACACGGCTTATCCTGTTATGGCTATCTACCAAGAAGGTTGCAGCAGCATGGTTTTGATTGTTTATTTTTATCCAAGCGATATCATTGCGTAGTTCAAGTGGTACATTAAAAGGAACAAGTGCTGTTGTTTCTCCTTCAGAGAAATTGTTCGTAAATTGACCGAGAAGTTGATTATTTGAATCGTAAAGGCTGAGTATAGCGGGAGTATTACTGTGTGTTGTTGAGCGGATAATACGCGCGCCCATGTTTCCATTGTTATTTTCTATGGATGTTATGCCGGTTAAATCGGAAATATCAGTCAAATACCACAAGAAGTTTCTAGGTTTTAATTCTTCAAGAAGAGCAAAAGCTTGCTCATCTTCATTTGTTTGTAATCCATCACTTAAATAAGCAATATCAAGAGGTTTTCCTTTGGTTCTTTCGCTGAGTTTTTTGAAGGCATGCACACGGTTGACAGGCCAAGGACGCGGTTGCAAATGCATTAAATGCTGTTTTATAATCTTGGCTGGTTGGGGCTCTATATTGGAGATATTATTTTCAGCTGTTGCAACAAGATAAATATTTTTTTGCTGTTTTTCTGCCTGTGCAAGGAGCATTTCAGCGATAGAGATGCGCTGTTTCCATTCTTTTACAGAAACCCAACCATTATCAATAACGAGTGCAAGGGGTTGAGATCCGGAAAAGCTTATTGGTTTTTGATTCCAAGTGGGGCGTGCTAGAGCTATGATAACAAGTGCCGCTATGGTTAAACGCAACAAGAGCAACCACCAAGGTGTATGTTTTGCTGTTTCTTGTTGATGAGTTGGTTTGGGTAAGAAGCGAAAAGGGGGAAAAAGCTCTTTACGCGGAGATGGAGGAGTTATCCGTAACAGCCACCAAATGACCGGTAGGAACAAAAGCCCTAGTAACAGAAAGGGAGCAGCAAAACTCAAAGTGCCCTCCTTTTTTGCAATGGAGAGTCGCTCATTGTATTTGCAAGATGAAAAATGGTCTCTGTTAAAGGTTGATCTGTTGTACTAACGTGATAAGACCATCCTTGGCGTGCGCAAAAATTTACCAATTCTTGTCGCCTTGCGTGATATAGTTTACAATAGCTCTTACGAAGATCTTCTGCTTTAGTGGAAACATGTTTCTCTTTCGTTTCAGGATCCAAAAATTCTGTGTGACCTGTGTAGGGAAAGCTTTCTTCTGCGGGATCAGAAATTTCAATTAAATGCGCTGTCACTTGTTTTGTAGTTAAAACGGTTAAATATTGGATGATTTTTTCAGGATAGTCGAGAAAATCACTCATTATAATGACATGTGAAAAGCGTGTAATCGTTGAAAAATCCGGAAATAAATTTTCATCTGAATGATTTTCTAAAGCAAAGGCTATTCGTTCTACGACATTGGATGTCATTGTGGGGGACATTAAGTTAGGAATAGCAATATGTTCGCCACTGCGTGCAAGAAGGGATGCCAAGGTAAGGGTAAGAATAATGGCATGATTACCTTTAGAGATTTTAGAAAAGCGGGAACAGTAATGCATTGATGCGCTCTGATCAGGACAAAGCCAAACGGTTTGTGTCATTTGCCATTCGTGTTCACGGAGATACGTATTTTCATCACGCGCTGAGCGACGCCAATCAATGCGGGTAATGGATTCTCCTTCCATATAGGGACGAAATTGCCAAAAGTTTTCCCCATTACCGCTTTTACGTTGTCTATGCCACCCAGTTATCAATGTATTAGCGATATGACGCGCTTGTAAAAGGAAATATGGCATTTTGCCAGTATCCTTATGCAGTTCATTTGCCAGCGACAATGGAGGCTTTTGTAAAACTTTTTTGCCAAGTGCCATTCAAAGAGCATCTTTCACAAGGTTATTGATAATATCTTTTACGGTTATATCTTCAGCACGGGCAGAAAAATTAAGAGCCATGCGGTGTTGTAATACAGGATAGGCCAATGCTTCAACATCATCAAGTGAAGGGGCTAAGCGTCCATAATAAAGAGCACGGGCGCGAACACAAAGTGAAAGGGCTTGTGATGCCCGTGGACCAGGTCCCCAAGAAACATAAGTATTAGCAAGGCTATTGTCTTTATGAGGGCGAGATGAGCGGACAATTTTTAAAATAGCTTCGATCACACTTTCTGAAAGAGGCATTTTGCGAACGATATTTTGAATTTTTTGCAATTTTTTGCCGGATAAAATTGGTTTTGCATTTGATTTTTTTTCTTTTGTTGTTTCTAAAATAATCCGTCGCTCTGTTGTGAGGTCAGGATAGTCAATATCGATTTGCATCAAAAAGCGATCCAGTTGTGCTTCAGGAAGTGGATAGGTCCCTTCTTGTTCAAGAGGATTTTGCGTTGCAAGAACATGAAAAGGTTGTGGCAAATCATAACGGTTACCTGCAACAGTAACATGATATTCTTGCATAGCTTGTAAAAGGGCTGACTGTGTCCGTGGGGAAGCACGATTGATTTCATCGGCCATGAGAAGTTGCGTAAAAATAGGACCTTGAATGTACCGAAAAGAACGTTTACCGTCTTTATCGGAATCCATAATTTCAGAACCAATAATATCCGATGGCATTAAATCAGGAGTGAATTGGATGCGTTTTTCATCAAGCCCTAAGACTGTTCCCAATGTTTCAACAAGACGTGTTTTTGCAAGTCCTGGAGCACCGACAAGAAGGGCGTGACCACCAGCAAAAATAGCGATTAAAGCATATTCGATTACCTGATTTTGCCCAAAAATAACTTTGTCAATTTCTTTTTGTAAAATATCCAATTCTTTGTGTGCCGTATCAATATCATCAATAATGACTTGAGCTTCATGATTGATATTGACCTTTTTTATAGAATTGGATGATGGATCATGTTGACTCATATTTCTTCCTTAAGGCGTTTGTCGCAAAAATGGTAATTTTCTCTGCATGATAATGGATATCTTATTGTTTGTAACAGAAAATGAGAAGAAATGAAGTATCATATGCCGTTTTTTTTCATATTCATATAGAAGAGAAAAGTTTCTTTGGAAGAATAGACGTGCTTTATAAGGGATGTCTTAAAAAATTTGTTTTATGAAGAGAGTTTTTTAAAGCAATGAAGACAACTTTTTTGAAAGGTTAAAGGGTGAATATAAGACAGAACTTCAAACAGGTTGCGTGGTTACAACAAAGTGATATCCAAACACTTCTTCGTGTTTTGTCTGTGGAGGGGGAAGAGGCGCGTATTGTAGGGGGAGCAGTGCGCAATCAACTGCTAGGGCAGCCTATTAGTGATATTGATATTGCAACAACCTGTTTGCCGCAACAGGTTATTGCACGTGTAGAAGAAGCAGGATTTAAAGCTATTCCTACAGGGATTGCTTTTGGTACAATAACAGTAGTTGCTCATTCATGTTCTTATGAGGTTACAACGCTTCGCTGCGATATTGAAACAGATGGTCGTCATGCAAAAGTGGCATTTGGTCGTGATTGGAAAAAAGATGCTGAACGGCGAGATTTTACGATAAATGCGCTTTATTGTGATGCTGCTGGCAACCTTTATGATGATGTGGGAGGTTTGAGTGATATTGTTAGCCGAACAGTTCGTTTTATTGGGGTTGCAGAAGATCGTATTTGCGAAGATTATTTGCGTATTTTACGGTTTTTTCGCTTTTTTGCGTGGTATGGAGCAGGGCGACCTGATGTGCAAGGATTGAAGGCATGTGTTCGTTTAAAACATGGTTTAAAAAAACTTTCTTCTGAACGTATTTGGGCAGAAATGAAAAAGCTTCTTGCGGCGTTTGATCCAACGCGTGCTCTTTTATGGATGCGACAAAGCAGAATTTTGGCACTCATTTTTCCTGAAACAGAACGATGGGGCATTGATGCAATTCACGCATTGGTGAAGACAGAACAGGCTCTTGGTTGGAAAGTTGATCCATTGTTACGGCTAGAAAGCCTTCTTCCTCCTGATCCCATGCGTCTTCATGAAATGGCACAGCGCTTGCGTTTTTCTCTTAAGGAAACAACGCGATTAAAAGAATGGGCGGAGTTAGAAATAATAAACCAAAACTGTTCTGATCATTTTGTGCAAAAACTGATTTATTTTCATGGACGACAGCCAGTTTTAGATCAATTATCGTTGTCTGTCGCTGCATCACATCTTGATCATCTGGAAAAAAGTGATGCTTTGCAAAAAGCAGAGGGTTATGTCAAGCTTTATCAATTTGCCAAAAAATGGCAAATTCCAACTTTTCCCATTAATGGTAACGATTTAATAAAGAAAGGTTTTACGAAAGGTGTACTTTTAGGAAAAAAGCTTAAAGAGCTAGAAATGATATGGATTGAAAGCGGATTTTTAATGGATCGTCATGCACTATTAGAAAAAATTGATTTATAATATTTCTGTTTATAAACTCACTGTTGTTTATATTTTTTAAGTCAACATATTAATTTATAATAATCATTATTCATGTAAAATAAGAGTTCACAATATTGTAAGGTTATTTCAAACCTGTTCATATTACATCAATCAAAGTTATTGCCTTACACGTCACAAGTGAGGCAAAATGATTACAGAGAGGAAAAATGTCTCTTATGAATCATCTCAAAGATAAGGATTCTCGAAAATGAGAACGAATAAAGAGAATAGTGGTAGCGGTTTGCACCTTGTATGACCATAAAGAGGGGGATGTTCACTGGATTTTTACTATGAGGTGATATGAAATGGATGTGATGGGCACTAAGAAATGTTTATTTTAACAGCACTTAATGGTTGGAAAATGATAGGCATTATACGCTCTAACTGTTCTTTATATGTTGTATTATTGTTTTTCGTGATAATTTATGTTTTTATAGATTACAGTTTTTTTCATGATAACCAATTTGGCGTAATGCTTCTCCTGTTGTTATGGCTACGCTCATGGCGAGATTTAGAGAGCGTGCCTGTGGTTGCATGGGAATTTTCAATGTGTAATCGGCCGCTTCATGAACATAATTAGGAACGCCAGCTGTTTCACGACCAAAAAGTAAAACATCATTTCTTTGATAGCATATCTGCGTATAGCATGTTTTTGCTTTTGTACTTAAAAGCAATAGGCGGCGGTTAAAGTGTTTCATGGAGCTTATAAAATGTTGCCAATCAATGTGTCGTTCTAAGGAAGCATATTCGAGATAATCCAATCCTGCGCGTTTGAGATTACGATCCGACAGATTAAAGCCTGCAGGTTCAATAATGTGCACATGTAAACCAAAGCAAGCGCTAAGACGTAAAATCGTTCCAGTATTACCAGCAATATCAGGTTGGAAAAGAGCTATATGAAGTGTCATGTTCTCTGTAATATGATTTTTCTTTCGACTTTGTAAAGAAGCACCACAATTTATTCGAAAAATATGCTTTGAGAAATACATGTTTTTTATGGTTCATTTTTATTCCCTTTAAATTTCAGGGAAAAAGTTATGTATACAGGTCTGTTTGGGATCAGAGAGAAGCTCCCTATTAGGGACTTCCTTTTATTGAGCAATCCATGAAATGAATTGGCTCATTATGTTGAAAAGTGGGATATTTAATGAGGTTAGATCATCAATTTTAATTAAAATCAACAAAATATGCTTTTTATGCAAAAACAGAAGCGAAAAAAATACTCATGCAACCAGTTGGAATTGAGGGAGGGAGAGATGCTGTAAATGTGTTAAAGAAATAACCGATAAGCTCAACTTGTTTACTGAGATATGGTCATAACAAGACTATGTTTCTTTCTTTAGAAGTGTTTATTTACATGCTATCTCTGATTTTCACGGGCGGGGGAGTAATTTTGATTGATTAATATGAATAGGTTTGAAATGAAAAAACCTTACGGTGTTTAGGGATTTCATTCACTCTGTAAAACGATGAATTATCATTATAAAACAGTTTTTTGTATAAACCATACAAATGGCAGGAGTTTTTTACGGGGATGTTTTTATGGTTGAGGTAACGGAGTGATCAAGCATTGTACAATGGGAGAGGGTATGGTAAAAGAATATTTTAGCAAAGTGTCTCTTTAAGTTAAGTCCATGGGTGAGCAAACGAGGCGGGATTTTCTGTTTTTGGTAACAGCTGTTGCAGGAGCAGTTGGAATGGGAGCGGTTGTGTGGCCTTTTATCCGTCAGTTGCGTCCAGATGAAGCTGTTTTGGCATCTTCCTCTGTTGAGGTTGATCTTTCTGGTATTGAAGAGGGGATGTCAGTAACGGTAAAGTGGCGAGGACAGCCTGTTGTTATTCGAAATCGTACGGCAAAAGAAATTGCTGATGCGCGCGCTACTGAATTGAGACTTCTAAAAGATCGTCAAGCGCGCAATCCTAATCTTGAAGGTGAAAAGGAAGCAACAGATTTTGCGCGTTCAGCAGGTAAAGGACGTGAAAATTGGCTTATTGTTATTAATCTTTGTACGCATCTAGGCTGTGTAACACTTGGGCAATCGGGTAAATTTGGAGGATGGTTGTGCCCCTGTCATGGGTCTGTTTATGATACTGCTGGAAGAGTGCGGTCAGGTCCAGCTAACTATAATTTGACTATTCCACCTTACCAATTTCTTTCTGATACTTTGCTCAAAATAGGATAAAGTCATGATAAGGTTTCCTCCTTATTGTCCTAAAAGTGCTCTTGCCCGTTGGTTTGATAAGCGTTTTCCTCTTCCTCGTTTTTTTTATAATGCATTTGTGATTTTTCCTGTTCCGCGTAATCTTAATTACTTTTACACATTTGGCGGTATTTTAACCATTATGCTTTTATCACAGCTCTTGACTGGTATTGTCTTGGCTATGCATTATGTTCCGGATATTCATTTGGCTTTTGAAACTAGTGAACGATTTCGGCGTGAAGGGCAGTTTGGTTGGCTTTTTCGTCCATGGCATTGTGTAGGCTCTTCGTTTTTTTTTATTGCTGTTTATATCCATTTAGCACGTGGACTTTATTATGGTTCTTATAAAAATATGCGAGAAATGGTATGGGTTACAGGTATTTTTATTTATATCATCATGATGGCAATAGCATTTTTGGGTTATGTGCTTGTTTGGGGGATGATGTCTATTTCAGCGGCTTCAGTGATTGCAGGGCTTTTAAAAACGATACCTTTGGTGGGGACATGGTTGCATGAGACACTTCTGGGTGGTTATGTCGTAGGACAACCAACGTTGAATCGTTTTTATGTTTTCCATTATGTTTTATCATTTGTTTTGCTTCTTTTTGTGGGGCTGCATATTTGGGCAATTCATTGTGTTGGGCAAGGCAATCCAACAGGTCTTGCTATACAATCAGATAAGGAAACGGTTCCATTTTCGCCTTATGCGCTTATCAAAGATATTCTTGCTATTACTGTTTTTCTCATCTTCTTTGCCTGGTTTTTGTTTTATATGCCCGATTATATGGGGCAGGCTGAAAATTATAGTGTGGCAGATCCTTTAAAGGCACCTCTTCGTGTGGTTCCAGAATGGTATTTTTTGCCTTTTTATGCGATGCTTCGTGCTATAACTTTTGATATCGGTATTTTCTCTTCAAACTTTGTTGGCTTTGTTTTATTCGTCAGTTCGATTTGCGTTTTAATTTTTGTGCCATGGTTAGACCGCTCTAAAATATGTTCAGCAAGATATCGACCTATTTATAAAATTTTCTTTTGGGCGTTGGTTATTGATGTCGTTTTTCTTGGTTGGTTGGGGTCAAGAGAAATAAGTGACAAAATTCTTTTATGGACACAATTGGCTACGGTTTATTATTTTATATTTTTTTTGGTTATTTTGCCGATTTTGCCAGCGTTTGAAAAAAATTGTTCTCTTCCTTCTTCAATTATGCAAGATTTAAAACAGAAAAAAAAGAGACTATGGTAAATGTTTTTGTTGGGTTGGTTGTTATTGTTGCTATGAGTTTTTCTGCTCAGAGTTTAGCGAGTGATGCCTCTGATCAGGAAGAGGGATTTATTTCCTTTCCTTTACAGATTCCTAAAAAACAAGAATGGAGTTTTTCAGGTCCATTTGGGCTTTATGATAAGGCGCAATTGAGGCGTGGATTAAAGGTTTATAAACAAGTTTGTTCCAGCTGCCATGGGCTAAAATATGTGGCTTTTCGTAATTTAAAAGATCTTGGGTATGATCAAGAACAGATAAAAGCTTTGGCGGGGCAATATGAAGTGTGCGATGGTCCTAATCGAGAAGGAAAATTTTTTAAACGTGCTGGGGTTGCAACGGATTATTTTCCTTCTCCCTTTTCACATGAAGAAGAAGCAAGATTTATTTTGAATAGTGCTTATCCTCCAGATTTGACATTGATGGCACGTGCACGTGGGGTATCTTTGCCGTTTCCTGCTTTAATTACTGATGCATTGACTCATTATGATACAGCTGGTCCAGATTATATTACAGCTCTTTTAACAGGATATCAGAAGGCACCGAAGGAGATAAAAATTTTGAATGGTTATTGGTACAATCCTTATTTTATTGCCGGTAATTCTTTAACTATGGCTCCTCCTTTGAGTGATGGTATGGTTACTTATGAAGATGGAACCCCAGAAATCATTGAACATTATGCGCGCGATGTTTCTGCTTTTTTGATGTGGGCTGCCGATCCTCATATGGAAATTCGTAAAAAAACCGGTTTTCGTGTTATTTTATTTTTAATCATTTTTGCAGGGTTTGTTTATATTTTAAAAAATCGTATTTGGTGTCGTTTAGAAGAAGAATTAGAGAAAGAAATAAAAGACGAAATAAAGAGAAAAGGGTAAAGTGATAAGGCTCAAAAGAGTATAGAGTATAAAGAGCATAAGGAACAAATCTTTTTATGATGCATTGAGGTTTTATAAAGTAAAAGCAAAGTAAAAATGGAGATGTTAAAATGAAAAAAATTGCATGTACTACTCTTATGTCAATTTTGATGGTTTCTAGTACTTATGCTCAGTCTTTTGAAGTGCCTTCAAAACCTGAAATGATTTCTTCGACGGGTATTGTACAGGTGGGGATAGATAAGTCTGTGCGTTATGTGACACCTTTAGCAACGGATTTTGTTGCTTCCAGTCTTATAGGCGCCAATGTATATAATATAGAAGATGAAAATATTGGTGAAGTAAAAGATATTATTTTGCGTGAAAATAATATTGCAGGATTTGTTATTGCTGTTGGTGGTTTTCTTGGCATAGGCGAGAGTTATGTGGTCGTTTCTCCAGAAACAATCCAGATGACAAATGATTATGGTAAATGGAAACTCATTACAAATGCGACAAAAGATTCTTTAAAGAACGCTCCAACATTTAAATACGAAGGGCGTTGGACACGCTAATTTTATATTTCTATTCTTTAATGGACCAAGCTGTTGCTATCACAATCATATGCTAGCAACAGTTTTTTTGTTCTAAAAACTCTTGAGAATTTTTGCGACAAGATTCCAAGGAGCTATTACCAAAGTTTTCAAGATAAACTATTAAGACAGAGTGAAGATTTAAGTATTATGTTTAAATAACATGATATCGCCATCTTGCACAATGTATTCCTTTCCTTCATCGCGGGCTTTTCCTGCTTCCTTTGCACCGCTTTCTCCACCCAGAGCAATATAGTCATTATAGCTGATGGTTTGGGCACGAATGAAACCGCGCTCAAAATCTGAATGAATAACACCAGCTGCTTGGGGAGCTTTTGTACCACGCGTAATTGTCCATGCTCGTGTTTCCTTAGGCCCACAGGTGAAGTAAGTAATGAGATCAAGTAAATGGTAACCAGCGCGAATGAGGCGATTGAGACTCGGTTCAAAGAGTCCTAGCGCATTGAGATATTCTGATGCTTCAGCATCACTCAGTTGTGTAATTTCCGCTTCGATAGAAGCAGAAATGATAATGCTTTGCGCATTTTGCTCTGTTGCCATTTTTTCAACTGTTTGGGTAAAGCTATTTCCACGAGCGGCGTCATTTTCGCTTACATTACAAACATAAAGTACAGGCTTGGAGGTTAAAAGATTCAAACTCTTAAGAATGTGGTGTTCATCGGAAGAAATATCTTTGAGTAATAACCGGACAGGGTTTCCCTGTTGCAGTATGTTTAATGCTTTTTCCATAATAGGTAAAATTGTGAGAGCTTCTTTGTCTTTTCCGGTTGCTCGTTTACGGATTTGTATGATTCGTCTCTCAAGACTTTCAAGATCCGCAAGCATGAGTTCGGTTTCAACCGTTGTCGCATCACAAAAAGGATCAATACGTCCCTCTACATGGGTAATATCTTCATTTTGAAAACAGCGTAAAACGTGGACAATGGCATCGACTTCGCGAATATTGGCTAAAAACTTGTTTCCTAAACCTTCGCCTTTTGAAGCTCCTCGCACAAGCCCCGCAATATCGACGAAGTTAATGCGTGTAGGAATCATTTCTTTTGAACCAGCGATTGATGCAATTTTTTCCATTCGTAAATCTGGAACAGCAACTTCTCCGGTATTGGGTTCAATGGTACAAAAAGGATAATTGGCAGCCTGTGCAGTGGCTGTTTTTGTTAATGCATTAAAAAGAGTTGATTTCCCGACATTAGGTAATCCGACAATACCGCATTTAAAGCCCATGAGAGTCTTTCTTTTCTATTAATTTTATGGTCAAGATAAAGCTTCCTTTTTATAGCATATTTTCAGAAGAGTTATAGTCCTGGTCTTGCGATAAGTGAGAAAAAAGTCTAAAGCAATAGGTATCTACTTTTTTACCTTAGTTCTTCTTACCTTATTGTTCTCCTTAGTTACAAGGATAAGAAAACTTCGAATTAATGTTAATATTGTGCTAAGTTTTTCATGGTATGCAAATCTGCATAAATAATTAATCGGAGAAAATAGAAGAGTGTTATCTCGTTGTGCCTTTTTAATTGCAGCACTTTTGGCTTTGGCTGGATGTGCTACACGTCAGTCAGATATGTCATCGGTACCTTTTCAACAAGTTCGATACATTCCACCAGAAATACAGGCTTTGTATGGTCCTGTAACGAATGAGACCTATTCGTTACCTGCTGTTGATCTTGCGACAATTGATCCAAAATATTGGCGACAAGAGGTGATTTATTATACATCTTATGCGCCTGGAACATTGGTTATAGATACGCAAGAGTGTTTTCTTTACCTTATTGGTGAAAATGGAAAAGCTTTGCGTTATGGGATTGGTGTCGGTAAAGAAGGCCTAGCATTTGAAGGTGAGGGGGTTATACAGCGCAAGCGTCGGTGGCCAAATTGGGCTCCTACTGCAGCTATGATGGCTCGAGAACCAGAACGTTATGGTCATCTTGGGAAAGGAATGCCACCAGGGCCCGATAATCCATTAGGTGCGCGGGCACTTTATTTGTTCAAAAATGGGAAAGATACACTTTTCCGTATTCATGGCTCACACGAATCGTGGTCAATTGGGCGTGCTATTTCAAGTGGGTGTATCCGTTTGCTTAATCAAGATATTATCGATCTTTATGATCGTGTTCCTATTGGTTCGCGTGTTGTGGTATTGCAAAACAATAGGAGTATTCCTACAGTTTATAGTCAACAATCAAATGGTTACGATCCGCTACAGTCGACCATTCAGCCAAATGATTTTTTTTAATTTAGGGGAGAAGATTGGAGAGAGCTGTGTTTGCTGTTCAATCTTCTCTTTCTCTCAAAAGAGAATATAAGCCTTTCTTTTTCAAAGGTGTATACAAGCTTGTATTCTGTTCTATTTTCTAGCTTCTCACGTTGCCAACAGATTTTGCCTTTGAGAAAGTTTATAAGAGGATTTTTTTAAGAGTTCTTATTCATATTCTTCACGCGACAGGGGCACGCAAGCTAATGGTTCTGATTGTGTTTTATCGTTTGTAAAACTTCATTCATAAAGAGGGATTTATCATCTTTTATAAGGAGAGCGATATTTTTTGCGATTGTCTCTAAGAGAGGGGATAACCATTCTTGATCAGATTTGGTAAAATTTCCCAGGACATGCTGATGAACAAGTTCTTTGCTTCCAGGATGACCAATTCCTATGCGTATACGACAATAGTCAGTACCACAATGGGCATCAATAGACTTAATGCCATTATGCCCATTATTTCCTCCACCAATTTTTATACGAACTTTCCCCGGTGACAGGTCTAGCTCATCATAAATGATGATCAAATTCTTTAAATCTAATTTATAAAATCGCAAAGCTTCACCGATAGCTTGACCAGAAAGATTCATGAAAGTTTGTGGTTTTATAAGAGAAATTTTCTCATTATTTATGAAACCATTGGAGATTTCTGCTTGAAACTTCTTTGACCATGGAGAAAAAGAGAAGGACTGATAAATGGCATCAACAGCCATAAAACCGATATTATGGCGGTTATTTTGATATTGTAAACCAGGATTGCCAAGACCAGCAATAAGCCACATGTGTATCTTCAGTCAAAGTATGAGTAAGGGTAGTGTCTCATAAATTAAGGCGGAAAAAATTCCCGCCTTTTGAGTTTTATGAAGTTTCCGTGTCTTCTTCATCATTTTCTTGTTCAGAAGTTTTATCGCTGACATCCATGCCAGCAGGAGCTGCAATGGTTGCAATGGTAAAGTCTCGATCTTGGATGATGGGAGTCACATCTTTTGGCAGTTGCACTGCTGAAATGTGAATAGAATCACCAATAGAGTAGCTGGAGAGATCAATTTCAATAGCTTCAGGAATAGCACTTGCTGGAGCTGTACATTCAATTTCGTGCCGAACAATATTGAGGACACCACCCTTTTTAAGTCCAGGTGCCGTATCTTCATTGAGGAAGTGGACAGGAATATTCACTTCTACAACGGATTTTGCTGAAATGCGCAAAAAGTCTACATGGAGGGGAAAGTCACGCACGGGATCTAATTGATAATCTTTTGGCAAAACCATAATTTTTTGCTTGTCAAGAATAATCGTTGCAATGGTGGTGCGAAAGCCACCAGCGTGAATTTTGTAGAAAATTTCTTTATAGGGAACTGTTATTGCCAAAGGAGGTTGTTTTTCACCATAAATGACAGCAGGAATAAGACCGTTGCGGCGAAGTTCACGGGAGGACCCCTTACCAACCCGCTCGCGTTTTTCGGCCTTAAGAGTGTAGCTTTTGCTCATAATTTAAGTCCTTTTTACATGATTGGAGATCCTTCAAAAACAGTAATAGTTTTTGCATGGATATGAAGATATGCGCTAACCAACAGCGATCACTCCATTCTGCGTTGCCTCCAAGGGTGTCTACGCAGAAGTTTGTTCTATAGTTCAAACTATTCACAGATGCAAGAGTTGTGGGAAAATTCGATGATTTCTACCGTTAAAAAAGAGGAAATGTTACAAACTGCGGTGCGGATGGAGAATCAACCAATAGACGCTGATATATTTAAAATCAAACACTGGAGATGTTATGAAGGTTGAAATTGCCTTGGGTGAGATGTCAGAAAGTCGTGCTTTGCATAAAGCGATGCTGGCACTTCTTGATTTGGAAGAATTATTGGCGACACGTCTTCTTGTACAAGGTAATTCCGGTTCCGGAAAATCACATCTTTTACGCCGTCTTTTGGAACAAAGTGCTAAGTGGGTGCAGCACTGTGTGATTGATCCAGAAGGCGATTTTATAACTTTGGCCGATAAATTTGGTCATGTTATTGTAGAGGCTCAACGAAGCGAATTGGAGTTAACGCGTATTGCCCATCGCATTCGGCAACATCGGGTTTCGGTGGTATTTAATCTTGAAGGGTTGGAGATTGAACAACAGATGCGTGCTGTGGGGGCTTTTCTTGGGGCCTTGTTTGATGTGGAGCGTGATTATTGGTATCCTATGCTTATCGTTGTCGATGAAGCACAATTATTTGCTCCAACTGCGGCAGGAGAAGTTTCCGATGAAGCGCGTAAAATTTCTTTGAGCGCTATGACCAATCTTATGTGTCGAGGACGTAAACGTGGTCTTGCCGGTGTTATTGCAACACAACGTTTGGCTAAGCTTGCCAAAAATGTTGCTGCTGAAGCTTCAAATTTTTTAATAGGGCGGACTTTTTTAGATATTGACATGGTGCGTGCGGCTGATCTTTTGGGAATGGAGCGTCGTCAAGCGGAAATGTTTAGAGATCTTGAGCGGGGACATTTTATTGCTTTAGGCCCTGCTTTGTCACGACGCCCTTTACCAATTATCATTGGTTCTGTTGAAACTTTAGCACGCTCTTCTAGCCCTAAATTAATGCCTCTTCCAACAGAACGGGATGATGTACAAGAACTCGTTTTTACGGCATCACCAGAGGAGATTTTAACGCCATTTAAACAAATACGAGAGCCAGTGAGAGAAAAATCAATGCATGAAATGTTAGAGGAGGTGGTGCATAAAAAACAAGAGGCGTTGGAAGAACCCCTAAGTTTATTTCCTGAACTTTCTAATGTTGAGCTTGATCATCAAGCAGAACATATTATTCGGGAAATTCTTGAAGATCCTGAGGCTTTTTATCGTTCAACAGCGGTGCTTTATCAAGATTTTTCGGTTCGTTGCCGTATCCATGGTATGTCACAGGTTCCTTTTAATCTTTCACAGTTTCGGCGTAAGCTGGCGATTGCTCAAGCTTTTGTTGATGAACAAACAGCTGTGAGTGAACACTGGAAACATATTTTGCAGATATCAGAAAGTTTAGAAGATGATGTTCAAGGAGTCTTCTTGAATGTGGCACAGGCCGCATTGAGCGGAAAACCATGCCCATCCGATGCATTTTTAGCCCGTCTTTATGGAACGCATTCTTTAAGCCGTGCCCGCCGGCTTTTAACCTATTTTGAAGAGCGCGGACTTATTGTTATTCATTCGCATTTTAATGGTCAACGCATTGTTGCATTTCCTGATCTTGGTGTCGAAACGGCACCAGGAGATCCCAAAGAACCACTTTAACCAAATAAGCTTGAGACAGATTGTTCTGCCGCTGTTCTGGCGATGGCTTCTCCAATGAGATCAGCAATGGGCAAAACACGGATATTATGGGCTTTCTCAATAGTTTCTGTTGGCATAATTGAATCTGTAATAACCAATTCTTTCATTTCTGAATTGGTTATGCGTTCAATCGCATTACCAGAAAGAACACCGTGCGTGATATAAGCTGTGACACTATTGGCACCGTGTTTCAGCAGAGCACTGGCTGCATTGCACAAAGTTCCACCGGAATCAACAATATCATCCAGCAAAAGGCAATCTTTTCCCGATACATCTCCAATGATATTCATAACTTCTGATTCACCGGGGCTTTCGCGACGTTTATCCACAATAGCGAGCAAACTGTTCAAGCGCTTGGCGAGCGCGCGCGCGCGCACCACACCACCCACATCAGGTGAAACAACGATAACATTTTCAAGAGAATAATGCACTTTGACATCGCGAGAAATGACAGGAACAGCATAGAGATTATCCGTAGGGATATCAAAAAAACCTTGAATTTGTCCTGCATGAAGGTCCAATGTTAAAACACGATGGGCCCCTGCTTCAGTAATTAGGTTGGCAACAAGTTTTGCAGAAATAGGAGTTCGTGGTCCTGGTTTTCTATCTTGGCGGGCATAGCCAAAATAGGGGATAACAGCTGTAATACGACGCGCAGAAGAACGACGAAGGGCATCAATCATGATGAGTAATTCCATCAAATGATCATTTGCGGGATAGGATGTAGATTGCAAAACAAAAACATCTTGTCCACGTACATTTTCATGCAGTTCTACGAAAATTTCTTGATCAGCAAAGCGCTTTACAGTCGCTTTGCCTAAGGGGATGTTCAAATAATTTGCAACATCTTCAGCTAGGCGTGGATTAGAATTTCCGCAGAAAAGTTTCATAGTAGAACCTCTGAATCATCATGGTGGGAATGCGACACGGTTTTTAATTTCTTTTTATTAAATTGCAAGAGAACAATTACAAAAGCCTTACAATTTTATCGATTATTATTAAAGAGCTATGCAGTATGTTTTCTCTTTTTCCAAAAGTTTATTACTTTTAGAGCAAAGTTTTTTCTCCATGCGGCAAAGAAATACATATTGATTAAGCTTTTTGGTTATTACTTTATAAAAATACTTTCAATATGGGGAATGTTTCATATTTAAGATGAATGAAGGGGAGTAATAAAAAGAAGTATCATCTTGCCTTCAATCATTATAACCAAACATTGAAAATGATCATAGCGAAGGCTATCATATTTTATGGGCTGGTAGATAATTTCGTGAAAAAAGCAAAGTACAATGGGATTTATTTTTACATTTGGGTAAAAAGCTTAGTTTTGCAGTTTTGGTATTGTTCTCAAGCATAAAGAGGCTCATCTTTTGTTTTTCAGCATAACAGCAGAAATCTGCCGTCCGTAATCGGGTTCGTTGCGGTGTATTGCACGGCGATAGGAGAAAAAACGCTGTTCATCTTGATAGGTACAAAGCTCTACACAAGAAGCATTAACACCTGCTTCTTTGAGTTGGTTTATAATAAATGCCCATAGATTAAAATAAAAGCGATTTATTTTGTCTGTTTTTAAAAAATATTTTTGGTATTTGCTGTGGTAATCAATAAATTGGTCGTAAAATTCATTTGTTACTTCATAGTGATAAGGGCCAATACAAGGTCCAAGGACTGCTGTTATTGATTGTCTTTTGGCTCCTTGTTTTTCCATAACAGCAATTGTTTTCTCGATAATTCCATTTAAGCTTCCACGCCAGCCAGCATGAGTTGCAGCGATGACTCCAGCTTGTGGATCAGCAAACAGAATGGGTCCGCAATCTGCTGTAAGAACCCCAATAACGAGTTCTGGGGTGGTCGTAACCAGAGCATCAGCTTGAGGAGGTGCACCGATAATTGCTTGATGAGCTACGACAACGTTACAGGAGTGTATTTGATTAACTGTGACTAAATTTTGCGCTTCAATAGAAAAATAATTGGCAATCAAAAGACGATTCTGTACAATATATTCAAGTTGATCATTTGAACCTTTCCCAACATTAAGACTATGATAAAGATTTTTTGAAACACCACCTTGACGTGTAAAAAATCCATGTTTTATTCCATGGGAGTGTAAAGTAGAAAGATTTTTTGCAAGAATGGGATGAGGGATAGATTTCATAAAAGTTCCTTATGGAGATTATTTAAAGTGAGGATGGAGATGTTCATATTTGTCAATGAATATTTCAGATAATGATGTGCTTATTGACAAAAGCGCCGATCATTAAAATTGGGGAGGTATGGAGATATTTTTATCACTGAAATGTAAAACTTTAAATAATTTTCCCATCTGATCTGGACTAGCGAGCCGTTCGATGTCTTGGCGGATTTTGTCTTGCAAAGGAGCACTTTTGCCAACTCCAAGCTGGTTTGCGCGCTCCAGTAGCCCCATTTTAAAAAGAAAATCTCCTTGCTCGAAGATTTCAGCAAAACAGCCCTGTTCAAGAGCTATGTTTTTTAAAAAAGAAAAATCAACATGGGATGTTAAATCATGTTCACCAGGGGCATCAAAAACATCACGAAATCTATGTTTTGAGAGTGCTTGCAAGGTATCGCCAAAGGCAAGCTCACAAGCACCATAGTCGATAAGTAAAGCAGAACCTGTCACTTGCACTAAATGGTGGCTGATTTGTTGCATGAATTGATGCCGTAAGGGGGCATGTTCAAAAATTGTTCCGTCAGGCACTTTAGAACAATAGGTTTGTAGACAAGAAGAGGGAAGTTTATGCGGAGCAGCAATAAAGATGAAATCTCCATTTTGATTGACTGTAATGCGGCGCTCTTTCCATTCTCCATTGACTTTAATATATTGGTTGATAGGGAGTGTATCGAGAAATTCATTAGCAATGAGGAAGAGAGGTTTTGAAGGAATTTGATTAAAATTTTCAATGCTATGGATTTGTTTTTGATAAGAGAAAAGGCATTTTTTTTGTTCTTTTGCAAGTTTTTTGCTTATTTCGATCAGAAAAATTTCAGCAGCATTAAATGCCGTTTGAGAGAGCTTTTGGATAGTTCGCAAAATGTCATCCATCAAAGTTCCTCGTCCTGGACCTATTTCAGCGAGAATAAAAGGGTGAGGGCACCCTTGAGCTTTCCAGCTTGCAAGAGTCCAAATGCCAATCATCTCTCCAAATAATTGGCTTATTTCAGGTGCTGTAATGAAATCACCAGCATGTCCAAAAGGGGTTTGTGTGTGATAATAACCAAATTGGGGATCGGTGAGTGCCAACGTCATATATTGGCTAACAGTGATTGGTCCATTAAGGACAATAATTTCTTTAATTTTTTCTTTGAGATTGGCCATTTTCTGTCGGTTTATATTTAAAGGCGTGGAGAAGAAGATAAAACCCTACAAGAAGCATGGGAAGAGATAAAGCCATGCCATAGGTAAAACCAGTAGAATGGAAAAGAGTCGAAAACCATTCTGGATCTTCTTGAGGCGCACGGTAAATTTCAGAAATGCTGCGTGTTACTGCGTAGCCTATAATAAATGTTCCTGATACAGTACTGGGACGCTTTAATGCTTTGAACCCAAAAATAAGAAGACACAGGATGATGAAGAGAAGAAATCCTTCCATAAATGCTTCGTAAAGCTGGCTTGGATGGCGCGGTAAATAGTAAGGATCGAGAGGAAAACAAACAGCCCAAGGATGTGTAGTGATATTGCCCCATAACTCTTGGTTGATGAAGTTGCAGATTCGTACAATGCCGATACCAATAGGCGCACCTGCAGCAATGATATCAAACATGGCTCGTATGTTAATATAATTTTTACGGGCAAACCAAATCATAGCAATGATAATACCAATAAGTCCGCCATGAAAGGACATTCCCCCATCCCATACGGCAATAATAGCACTTGGATGGTTAAAATAGTAAATGGGATCCCATACAAGAACTTGTCCTAAACGCCCTCCGATAACAACACTTATGGCAGACCAGACAACAAAATCTCCGATCTTTTCTTTATCCATAGGAGGGTGGTCTCTATACCATAGAGATGTTTTTTTTAATAATTTTTGCGCATACCACCAAGCAAAAAGAATACCCAGTACGTAACCAAGTCCATACCAATGAAGTGCTATGGGACCTAGCTGGATAATGACAGGATCAAGGAAAGACGGAAAAGCAATGGCTGGACAAGACAGATTGTTCATGAGTTAAGCATTTTACATTATACGAGATGAATATGAAGTGACTCTGATGGTCAGAAATGACAGATGAATGCACAATGGTCAAGTCAGTAGGGAGGCTAGTCAGAAAGGGAGATAGATTTCCACTGATTTATCGCGGTAAAAAATATGGTGATAAAGGAATATTAAAAAATCTTAAACAAAATCGTTATGATAAAGTCTACATAGTATGTAAAATATAGAGTAAAAGGAACAAATTACAGTATCTAAATGTTATGAGAATACGCTATAATGCGTGCGTCAATAATTAAAATTTAAGGAAAAATGTTATGCGTAATGGATCAAATCGTATTCTTGATGAATTAGCAAAATTAGCAACGGATGCTGCTGACGTTGCGCAAGGCATACGACGTGAAGCTGGAACAGCTTTTCGTGTGCAGGCTGAAAAGATAGCAAACAAACTTGATCTTGTTTCTCGCGAAGAGTTTGAGACTTTTAAGGAGATGGTGCTGAAAATCCATGCTGATAATGCTGATTTGAAAAGGCGCCTTGATGATTTAAAAAAAGATGATTAAAAAAACGCAGACACAAAAAAGTAAAATAGTTTCTTAAAAAAAGAATCTTCAAAAAATATCCCCAATTTTTCAATATGATGCGTGAAACTAAAAAATGCTTAATCTTGAGTCTGTTAGAGCGGATCATTTGTTTATTTTTGATTTTTTTTTTTGGTAAAATACATTTTTTTGAATCAGGGGGGCTGGCGCTATGAAATTGTATCAATACACTGAAAAGACTTGATGATTCGTTTTATGACTATCAGGTTGCCCTAAACAGCGCGATTGTGTTCTGGGTGTTTGTGTACTGTCGATGTTTTTATGTGTATTTGTTTGGTGTAAAGGTTCTGATTGTAGCAAAATATTGTTACAGTTTAGACGGTTTATATTCTGTTGACAATGTTTTAAGATGATTGAGGATTGTGATGAGGCTTGCATTTTGCGCCACAGAAAGAAAAGAGCACCCTGTTGACTTTATCGAACAGATTGCCTGTGAATATGATTGGTCGTTTGAGCGGGATGCACAAGATGAAATTAGCGTTTGTGTGGAAGGAAAACGCGCAAACTATCGTCTTGCTTTTTCATGGATGGAAGAGCATGAAGCACTTCATTTAGCTTGTTCGTTTGATCTCTCTACTAAAAATGCTCGAACAGCTGAAATACAGCGCTTATTGCTAGCAATTAATGAAAAGTTGTTGTTGGGACATTTTGATTACTGGCAAAGGAATAATTCAGTCATTTATCGACAAGGTCTTCTTTTGGCTGGTGGGATGCATCCATCTCATATACAGGTTGAAACATTGTTGATACATGCACTTAAAGCTTGTGAAAGCCATTATGTTGCATTTCAGATGGTTGCTTTGTCGGGAGAAAGTGCTTACAAAGCACTGCAATACACTTTGTTTGAAACTGTAGGGAATGCCTAAAATATACAGTCTGTTATTTTTACAGACGGTTTGCGGAAATATTGCTCATAGGGGGACATCAAGAATAGCGCGCACTCCCCCGAGTGGGCTTTCATCTAATTGTATATTGCCACCATGGCTGCGTGCTATGTCTTGAGCAATAGAAAGACCAAGTCCTGTTCCACTTGCATCTTGATTTCGCGCTTTATCAAGTCGAAAGAATGGCTTAAAAACTTCTGTGCGCATATTTTTATGAATTCCAGGTCCATTATCATCGATTATCAATATAAAAGATTCTTGTTGAGAGTTAGCGGTTAGTTTAACAGTCGTGCCGTAACAAAATGCATTTGTTACAAGATTGCTGACTAAGCGTGTGAAAGCACGGGGACGTACTTGTATTTCTGTAGGACCTTCAATGGTGTAAGAAAATTGACGTTTGTGAAGACGAGCATCGGTGGAGAATTTTTGCATAAGAGCATTTAAATCAAAAGTCTTGATACTTTCACTTCCTTCACCACGAGCAAAAGAAAGATAATCTTCTAACATATTTTGCATGTCACTTACATCTTGCTCAAGCGGTTTAATATCAAAGTCAGTATTTACTAATGCCAGCTGAAGTTTAAAGCGTGTAAGAATGGTTCTTAAATCATGACTTACTCCTGAGAGCATCATGGTACGTTGTTCAATTTGGCGTTCAATACGTTCACGCATGCGTAAAAAAGCGATGCCTGCACGACGGACTTCATCAGCTCCTTGTGGTTGAAATCCTTTTGGTAAAGGACGACCGCGTCCAAAGCTTTCTGCTGCTTCAGCCAATTGTTGAATCGGTTTGATTTGATTGCGTAAAAAGTAAATTGCTATCAGCAATAAAACAAGAGCTGTTCCTACCATCCAGCTTAAAAAAATAGCAGTATTGGAAGCATAGGCTTGGCTGCGTGGAGCAAAGACGCGTAAAATGTTGTGACCAAGGTGGATACGGATTTCAACAAGATCAGAATCTCCTACGGTATCGATCCAGAAGGGACGGTTAATTTGGCGGGTGATTTCTTCACTTAAAAAATAGTCAAGAATTGCAAAAAATGGCTTAGGTCCTGGAGGGGGTAAGGAGGTAGGAGATAGAATAGAAATATTTAATCCCATACGTTGTTGTGCAATACGCTTGATATCTTCATAGTTATCTTGTTGGGGATATGTTTCAAGAATATCAATAATGGCTGAAATATCATGCACGACAGCCGTTGAAAGACGCTCCGTTACCATTTGCCAATGGCGTTCCATAAAGACATAAGCAATCACCGTTTGCAGAAGCACCATGGGAGCAATGATAATGATCAAAGAGCGAGCATAAAGCCGTTTAGGCATTTTTTTCGTTAACCATCGAAGAAAAAATCTTAAAGGTTTGATCATTCTTGTGCCTATTCAATAGAGAGTTTATACCCTATTCCTCGCACGGTTTGGAGCCATATAGGCAGTGCTGGGTTTTTTTCGATCTTACGACGAAGGCGGTTGATCTGCACATCAATGGCACGTTCACCTACATTGCTGTCATCGGTCGCGAATTTATGGCGCGGAATTGTATCGCCTGCATTTTCGGCAAACATGACCATCATTTCTTGTTCTTTATCTGTTAATTTAATAATTTCTCCTCCTTTTTTGAGTTCGCGTCGTGAAATTGAAAATATATAAGGACCAAAAACTATTTGCTCAATTTTAGGTTGGTGAGGGGGAAAACCACGTCGTAAAATGGCGTTGATGCGAAGGAGAAGTTCACGAGGGTCAAACGGCTTAGCCAGATAATCATCTGCCCCTGCTTCTAATCCACGGATACGATTGTCTATTTCTGATAAAGCTGTTAACATGAAGATAGGGACATCTTTTGTTTGGCGGAGTGAATGAGTGAGATCAATACCGTTTTCGCTAGGCATCATGACATCAACAATAAGAAGATCAAAATCTAAACTTGCTAACAGTCGTCTTGCTTCATTCGCATTAGCTGAAACTGAAACACGAAATCCATTTTTAATGAGAAACTGAAATAAAAGATTGCGAATACGTGTATCGTCATCAATCACAAGAAGGTGAGGGGCATCGTCACACAAAACTTGAACGTGATTGCTCATTCTTAAAAAAACCTTGATAAAAATTTAGTTTACACAAAATGCAAGTTTACATAAGTTGTATAAAGCTGTCGAGCTGCACCTTTACCTTAAAGGAGAGAAAGTTTTATTTATAAATTTAAAAAAGTTATTTTTGAAAAGGATATTATGGGTAGTCTTAATATACATATTATTCCAGTTACGACATTTCAACAAAATTGCACTTTGCTTTTTGATAGTGAATGTAAAACGGGGGTTCTCGTTGATCCTGGTGGTGATTGGCCGCGGATTCAAGACGTAATCGAAAAGAATGGTGTTATCGTTGAGGCTATTTGGATAACACATGGTCATTTTGATCATGTAGGAGCAGCAATGCAAGTAAAAGAAGCGCTTAATGTAAAAATTATCGGTTCACATCGCGATGATAAGCCTGTGATGGATGCCGTGAGCGAAAGCGCAAAAAATTATGGCATCACTGATGCTTGCATTTGTATTCCTGATCGATGGTTAGAAGATGGTGAGTGCGTTCATTTTGCTGGACATGTGTTTAAGGTTTTTCATACACCAGGGCATTCTCCTGGTCATGTTATTTATTTCAATGAAAAAGAGCGCTTAGCCCTCTTGGGTGATGTTCTCTTTCGTGGTTCTATTGGACGTACGGACTTCCCCTTCTGTTCTTATGAAAAATTGATGCAATCCCTTCGAGAAAAAGTTTTACCTTTAGGCGATGATGTTTGTTTTATCTGTGGGCATGGTCCCAAAAGTAGCATAGGCTATGAGCGACAAAATAATCCTTTTCTTCAAGATTTTAATATATGAGCAAATAAAAAAAACGCTTTGAAGCGTTTTTTTTTGCCATTTAAAACTTTTTAGTAGGGCAGAACAGAAGTTAATTTATTGGGGCATAACAAATGTGTTCCAAACCATTACGGTCTCGGAAAGTTCCTGTTTTAGGGTTGAAAGAACGGTATTTTTTCTTGCAATATTGAAGCCAATCAGACTCTAATGATTGTTGTACTGGCTCATATTCCACCGTTTGCGGAGTTTCATAAATTATCTGTTCTTGTGGAACCTGTTGATATTCAATTTGATGCTGTGGTGCGGTTTGATAAACAACTTGTGGCTGTTCTGATTTTTTAAAAATTTTGCCGAGAAGTGCACCTGCTGCAAGAGCAAGAATGCCCATTGCTAAAGCTTCTCCTGAGTTATTTATATTAATACTACTGTGTTTTGTTTTTTTGCGCTCGACATAATGATATGTCTTGTGTTCAACATGATGGTGTTGTTGTGCTCCCCATTTATGGCTAACATAATGACGCGTGTGGGGGTTATCAAAAGAGTGATGTTCACTATGAGAAAAATGGGAGCTAAAATTGTGAGACGGTAAACCAGCCTCCCTTCTCATATCATAGTTATGATACCATGCCATATCCGCAAGCGTTGGATCTAATGGCATCAAAATGGTTACAGTAGACATTGCTGATAATACCGCTAACCTGATCACTTTTTTCATAATGATGCTCCTTGTGTCAATTCGTATTTTTCACATCCTACACGTTTCAAACTGAATAGAGACTGAACAATTTTGGACTTTATTGTGACAAAAAAATAAAAATTCATTTAGTTAAAACTATTATCAATACAATAAAATAAAATCATGACAGAATTTTGATTTCAATTAATGTACTCTTCTTAAGATTAATTAAGCAGTTTGTATTTAGAGCACCAGATTTTTTACTATTGGTTATAAATTATTTATTGATGAGTAATTTTTTATTGCTTGATACAATATGAATTGAACAATAGGTGTATGAACAAAAGTTATCGTTTTTTATTATAGGCTTATGGTGCTAAGATAGAACCTTATTTGTGTGATTGAATACAGTCCTGTTTGACTACTCTCTTGTGAGGCTAAATATTGAGTTCGATATCATATTATAACTGTATAAATATAATATATTGCGGGAACTTTTTTTGATATATGGGAAACATTCTTGTTGGGATATGGCTGTTAGTTTGACAGTATTGGCATGACAAAATGCATTTGACACAATATTGCTGATGAGACGCGTGAAGGCACGTGGGTGTGCTTGTATTTGTGTAGGGCTTTCAATGGTGTAGGAAAATTGACGTTTGTGAAGATGCGCATCGGTGGAGAATTTTTGCATAAGAGCATTTAAATCAAAAGTTTTAACACATTCACTTTCTTCACTACGGGCAAAAGCAAGGTAATCTTCTAACATGTTTTGCGTGTCGCTCACATCTTGCTCAAGCGGCTTGATATCAAAGTCATTATTTGCTAATGTTAGCTGAAGTTTGAAACGGGTGAGAATGGTTCTTAAATCATGGCTTACATCCGCAAGCATCATGGGGCGTTGTTCGATATAGTTAGAAGATGGTGAGTGTGTGTATTTTGCTGGACATGAGTTTAGGGTTTTGCATACACTAGGGCATTCTCTTGGTCATGTTATTTATTTCAATGAAAAAGAGCGCTTAGCCTTCTTGGGTGTTGTTCTCTTTCGTGGTTCTATTGGACGTACGGACTTGCCCTTCTGTTCTTATGAAAAATTGATGAAATCCCTTCGAGAAAAAGTTTTACCCTTAGGCGATGATGTTTGTTTTATCTGTGGGCATGATCCCAAAAGTAGTATAGGCTATGAGCACCAAAATAATCCTTTTCTTCAAGATTTTAATATATGAGAAAACAAAAAAACGCTTTGAAGCGTTTTTTTTGCCATTTAAAACTTTTTAGTAGGGCAGAACAGAAGTTAATTTATTGGGGCATAACAAATGTGTTCCAAACCATTACGGTCTCGAAAGGTCCCTGTTTTAGGGTTAAAGGAACGGTATTTTTTCTTGCAATAGTTAAGCCAATCAGATTCTAATGATTGCTGGAATGGCTCATATGCCACTGTTTGCTGCACTTGATAAACTCTTTGATTTTGCGGAACTTTTTGATAAATTACCTGATTTTGTGGTACTATTTGATAAACCACTTGTGGCTGTTCTGGTTTTTTTAAAATTGTACCAAGAATCGTACCTGTTGCAAGACCAAGAATACCCACCGCTAAAGCATCTCCTGAGTTATCTATATGAATATTACTGTGTTTTGTCTTTTTGCGCTCGACGTAATGATATGTTTTGTTTTCAACATGATGATAATGGTGGTGGTGATGATGATGTTGTTGTTCCGTCTTACTCTGTTTGGCTACAGACCTTTCATGTTTGGCTTTAAATCTTCTCTTGTTGTCATCAGAACTCTTGTGGAAATCATCAACAAACTTTTGGAAATCATCAGATAAAAAGCTACGTTTTTTATCAGAACAATGGGAGCGAGAAAAACCGCAAGGCAGAATATCAGCTTTCTTCCTCATTTCCCTTATCGCATCATCTGTTTCTTTACGCATCTTCCTCATCATATCATCTATTTCTCTCGAGATAGAGTCACTACGATTCCATGCCATATCCGCAAGCGTTGCATTTAGCGGCATCAAAACGGTCACAGTTGACATTGCTGATAATACCGCTAGCCTGATCACTTTTTTCATAATGATGCTCCTTGTGTAAATTCGTATTTTTCACATCCTATACGTTTCAAACTGAATAGAGCCTGAACAATTTTGGGCTTTATTGTGACAAAAAAAATAAAAATTTATTTAGTTAAATCTATCGCGGAGACAGTAAAATGAAATCATAACAGAATTTTGATTTCAATTAATGTACTCTGCTTGAGGTTAATTAATAAGTTTGTATTGAGAGTCCACGATTTTTTACTATGGAATATAAACTCTTTATTTAGGGATAATTTTTTATTGTTTGGTACAATATAAATTGAACAATAGGGATATGAATAAAAGTTATCATTTTTTATCATAGGCTTATGGTTCTATGAGAAAGTCTTATTTTACTTTATTTGTGTTATAGGACAGTGTCCTATTTGAATATTTTCTTGTAAGGATAAATAATATTGAGTTAGATATCAGAGTATAACTGTATAAAGATAATATATTTTAGAAATTTTTTATAAAATGTTCTCTCTCATGTTGTTTTAGACAAATTGAAGCACCCTTGATGTTGGAGGTTGTCTATTTTTCGGATAACGCTGTTTGCTTTTGAGCTTTCGTCTTTTTTTAGAAGAGCTGAAGATTATTTTATGCGGTTTGAAATTTTTTGCTCCTTCATTGATTGCGTTTTTTTCGTTTTATTGTTGCTTGATTAGGGGTGTTTTTACGAGATTTTCCTTTTTGATTTTCCAAAATACCAGTGTCCATGGTTGGTCCCATGTGTGCAAGGTCTGGTTTGGAGAAAAGACTTGGTTGTAACACGGGCTCATGGGGGGATTGTTCTCTATGATGTGTTAAGGGATTCTCTGCGAGTTCTAGTTCTATCTTTTGTAATTGTTTGATTTCATCGCGAAGGCGTGCTGCTTCTTCAAAATTAAGATCAGCAGCTGCTTCATGCATTAATTTTTCGAGGTGTTTAATATGAGATGCTAAATTGTTGCCAACCATATTTTTTTTCTCGATGACATCAGGGATATTTGTACGAATATGGTTGTTTTCATAGTCTGAATTGAGAATATCTCCGATATTTTTTTTGATACTTTTCGGTGTAATATGGTGTTCTTCATTATAGGCTATTTGTTTTTGTCGACGTCTTTGTGTCTCCTGTAAGGCTCGTTTTATGGAACCAGTGATCGTATCTGCATAGAGGATAACACGGCCATCTACGTTACGTGCAGCACGTCCGATTGTTTGTATGAGGGAAGTTTCAGAGCGCAAAAAGCCCTCTTTATCGGCATCTAGAATGGCAACAAAACCACATTCTGGAATATCTAAGCCTTCTCGGAGCAAGTTGATACCGATGAGGACATCAAAGGTGCCAAGCCGAAGATCGCGTAGAATCTCAATGCGTTCTAATGTATCAATGTCGGAATGCATATAGCGTACACGAATACCTTGTTCGTGCAGATATTCCGTTAAATCTTCGGCCATACGCTTGGTTAGGACGGTCACTAGTGTGCGGTAGCCTTTTTGAATTGTTTTACGAATTTCATTCACAACATCATCGACTTGATTTTTGGCTGGACGAACCTCTGTTGGTGGGTCAACAAGCCCTGTGGGGCGAATAACTTGTTCTGCAAAAGTACCGTGAGATTGTTCTATTTCCCACCGTCCAGGTGTTGCGGAGACAGCAATCGTTTGTGGGCGCATAGCATCCCATTCTTCAAAGCGCAAAGGACGGTTATCCATACAAGAAGGGAGGCGAAAACCATATTCTGCTAAGGTTGCTTTTCTGCGAAAATCACCTCGGTACATACCACCAATTTGGGGAATGGTTACATGGCTTTCATCGATAAAAACAAGAGAATTGAGTGGAATATATTCGAATAAAGTTGGGGGTGGTTCACCGGGATTTCGTCCTGTTAAATAACGTGAATAATTTTCAATTCCCGGACATGAACCGGTGGTTTCCAACATTTCCAAATCAAAAACTGTACGTTGTTCTAAACGTTGTGCTTCTAAAAGACGTCCAGCTTCGTTCAACTCATCGAGGCGTTGAACGAGTTCCATTTTGATAGATTTCATCGCTTGGTTAAGTGTTGGGCGTGGTATTACGTAGTGTGAGTTGGCATAAATTTTAATTGATTGAAGATCGCCTGTTTTTTGTCCGGTGAGAGGATCAAATTCCGTAATTGTTTCCACTTCATCGCCAAAGAGCGAAATACGCCAAGCACGATCTTCGAGGTGGGCAGGGAAAATTTCGATTGTATCCCCTCGTACACGAAAGGAACCACGAACGAAGTTGATATCTTGTCGATAATACTGTTGAGAGACTAAATCAGCCAAGAGTTTTCGTTGATTGAGTTTGTCCCCTTTTTCTATTTCGAAGGTCATGGCCGTATAGGTTTCTACGGAACCAATTCCGTAGATGCAGGAGACAGATGCGACGATAATAACATCATCACGCTCTAAGACAGCGCGTGTTGCAGCATGACGCATCCGGTCGATTTGTTCATTAATTGAGGATTCCTTTTCAATATAAGTGTCTGAGCGTGCAACATAGGCTTCTGGTTGATAATAGTCATAATAGGAAACAAAATATTCGACGGCATTATGGGGAAAAAAACTTTTAAATTCCCCATAAAGCTGCGCTGCTAGAGTTTTATTGGGAGCTAAAATCAGAGCTGGACGCTGTGTTTTTTCAATGATATTGGCCATTGTATAGGTTTTCCCTGAGCCGGTAACACCCAAAAGCACTTGCGTACGTTCATTTTTTTGAATTCCCTCAACCAGAGTTTTAATGGCTTGAGGTTGATCTCCCGCTGGTTTAAAAGATGTTTCGAGTTGAAATGGAATACCACCTTCAGATTTTTCAGGACGAATGGGGCGGTGAGGTGTCCATAATGCACCATTCTTAAAAAGAGGATTACCTGAAGCAATAAGAGCAGAAAGAGCTTCTACTGTTGCAGTAACACCATTTTTCATTGTTGTATCCTTTGATAGAAAAGTGCTGGTGATTTTAAAGAAAATACTAATTTTTACAAATTTATTACGACAACAGCAAAACGTTATTGAACAGATTTGTTTTGGTTTATTGGAGCCTTCATTAGGATATGGATCAAGTTTTTATGAGACAAATTCTTCGAAGCATTTCTTTGGAAGGAGCATATTTGTGGTTGTTCGTGAACACTATTGCATTTTTGCCATGATGATATTCAAGAGGGCATAAGTTATTATGGCTGTTATGGAGAATAATCGGTACGTTTGGGCATTAAAGACATTGTATATGTGTGATAAAGATCATTTCCATCTTTAAATGAAAGATAACGAGATGACACCCAACCTATTTGAGTGTTATATCGGATATGGCACCAATTTCCTTCACAGTTTTTAACAAAAACTAATTCTCCAGCAGAGATTAAGCCGCAAAGTGCATACTGAGTGCTGGGACCTGTTCTAAAATTAAGATTTCTCGTAACAAAAGCATCTGCTGCCTCTGATATTGTTGTGGCTAAAAAGAAAGAGCCAAACATAAAAAAAATGACGATTTTTTTCATTTTTCTGTAAAGAATTTCTTTAGAGATTTTCTATCCTTCTCTCTTCATATTCTATATAATTTCTTTTACTAGATTATGATAAAACAGAAAAAAATACAATTCTTTCTTCTTTAGGACACTTTAAAGAGAAGAGTGAAGTTTAACGTTTTAAACACCAAAATGAGATGTTTTAATCACTATTTGTGCATGTTTTGTTTCCTTTATTTATTTTTGTATGGAAAACAGTGATACTGTACTATATAATAAAAAAGATCGTAGTTTTCGGATTCCAAAAGTAATTTTGGAAGCCGTTTTTTGTATTTTTATTAAACCTTCCGTGTAATAGAAAGGGACGGATTATGGAAAAAGTTCCGATGACTACAGCTGGTTTTGAGAGTCTTAAAGAAGAGTTGCGTTGGCGTCAACAACAGGAGCGTCCGCGAATTATTGAAGCAATTTCTGAGGCGCGTGCGCATGGTGATTTATCTGAAAATGCTGAGTATCATGCAGCTAAAGAAGCGCAAAGTCATAATGAGGGGCGTATAAATGAGCTTGAAGATTATATCGCACGAGCAGAAGTTATAGATGTCTCGCGTCTTTCAGGTGACAAAATAAAATTTGGTGCAACCATTAAACTCTTGGATGAGGATACTGAGGAAAAAAAAGTGTATCAGATCGTAGGAGATCAAGAAGCTGATGTAAAGGTTGGAAAAATCTCTATTTCTTCGCCTATCGCACGTGCACTTATTGGCAAGCAAGAAGGTGATGTGATTGAGGTGAATGCACCAGGTGGTGCGCATAATTACGAGATCATTAAGGTTCAGTACATCTAAATAACATATGGATTATTATGCGTGTATCTTTGGACGAAACTGAGATTATTGCGCCTCACTTGAAAAGGCGTTTATCGGGAGTAACATCTACGATTATTCAGCTTATTCCACTGCAACGCGAACAGGGTGTACGTATATCCACTTTTGGGTTTGGATTACCACAAAGTTTACCGGCTCTTGCCTTTAGGGACCTTTTCGGACTTTGGAAAAGTCCGAAAGGGAAGCCATTTCGTATTTGGCATGCACGACGCAATATTGAGATGCTTTGTGGGATCTTTTTGCGCGATGTTTTGCGAATGAAGCTTAAACTCATCTTTACTTCGGCTTCACAACGTCATCATAAGCCTTTTACCAAATGGTTGATTCGCTGTATGGATAGGGTTATAGCTACCAGTACACGTACGGGCGCTTATCTAGAAGTGCCTCATAAGGTTATTATGCATGGGGTGGATGTGAGGCGTTTTACTCCACCACACACTCTTGATGATTGCTTTTCTTCGACAGGATTTCCAGGAAAATATGCGGTAGGATGTTTTGGGCGTCTGCGCTACTCAAAGGGAACAGATTTATTTGTTGATGCCATGATAGCATTATTGCCTGACTATCCTGAATGGACAGCACTTATCGCTGGTCGTACGACAGAGCAATATTATCATTTTGAAAAAGAATTACGCCAAAAGATTGCTAAGGCTGGTCTGGATGATCGCATTATTTTTCTTGGTGAGATTCTGGACATCCCTTTATGGTACCGTCGTTTAACACTTTATGTTGCACCCTCTCGTACAGAAGGTTTCGGTTTAACACCATTAGAAGCAATGGCATCACAGGTTGCGGTTGTAACGAGTGATGCAGGAGCTTATAAAGAATTGGTTGTAGAAGCGACAGGAACAGTTGTAAAAGCAGGAGATGGAGCGGCTTTAACAGCAGCAATTGAACCTTATTTTGCTGATGTAGAAAAAACATTGGCAGCCGGAAAGAAAGCTTTAACCCATGTTCGTACGCACTTTCCTTTGGAAAAGGAGACAGCGGAGATTGGGCGTGTCTACAAAGAACTGTTTGCAGAAAAAAGACTTTGATTATTATATCAAAAATCTTCTTGAGGAATGGTAAAAAGTATTTTCCTTAAAGGTTTTTCATAGTCATCAAGAAAACAGCTCAATGATATAAATGTTATTTTACAAAATTTATATTGTCTTTAGTAGCACGCTATAAAAAGTTCTAAAAATTTTGGATAAAAGATTAAAAATGTATACGCTTGAGAGCGATATGTAGTTTATGATAAAGCATACTAGGAGAGAAGAAAGCTACTTTTATTCATTGATATTTTAGAATAAGAAAATAATGCTTTAACTCAAGTCTGGGGATTTATGCACTATCTTATACGGGGTTGTGCTGATATTGTTCGTTTTGTAAGACTTAAATAGATAGCAAAAAAAACGTTTTCTTGTCTTAAAAAGATAATGATGGTATCTTCATGGATAAAATAGTCGTACATATTTTCAATAAATTCATAATAAGATGTATTTAAGATCAATATATATATATATATATGATTTTTATAAATAAATTACCTTTTCAATTTAAATAAGAGCTTTGAGTACCGTAAGATTTTCTTATGTAAAATCTGTTGATATTAACAATGAGAGCTATCTTCTTGTACATCACAATTGGAAGAAGGCATGTGGTGGATAAAAACTATTGAAGACAGGGTGTAAAGAGATTTCTTATAAATTGTCTGAAATGCAGGCTGTTACGACATTAATAGAAAGAAAATAATATGGTGGTACTAATTTATATCTTATTTTTTTGTACCGACTTGCACCTTATTGTTATTTAAGTAAAAATGATGGTGCCCATTTTATATCTTTCATGAGGCCTGTCGTGAAATGGGGGTGATGAGTATTGTGAGATGTTTTTTACAAGTTTGTGAGTTCATAATATAATAGCATTTTATTTTCTATAAGGGTGTAACTCTATTAAAAAGAAAAAACACTTTTATCAGTAAATATTCATATTTTTGCATGAGAGATTATTCGTAAAAAAGAATGTTCTATGCGTCCACTTTATTTGATAAAGAAGATCAATAAAGGGAAGTTTTATATGTTATGGCTTTGAGAATATCGGTATTTGATTGTTTTTGTTGAATTATTTTTATATCATTGATATGATGTTTTGTATGAAATTTTAGGAAATCTTCAGTAGATTGGGTGAGGAGTGAATATTATGACGCATACTGTTCTCGCCTTTTTATCTTGTCAATTTTTTATCATGGTAGAATAAAATACTCTCTGCATTAGAATTGTTCACGCCAGAAAGCGGGAATAAAAAGGACGAATATTGTTATGATTTCAAGGCGTCCAGCTAACATTAGAAAACTTAAAATCCATAAAGCATGATCGTTGATTGTAGAGAAATTACCAGTGGGGCCAATAATATCTCCAAAGCCTGGACCAACATTTGAAAGTGCGGTTAAGACCCCTGTAAAGGCAGAGGTAAAGTCAAGACCGGTTGTAAGCAAAAGTGCAGTGCCGATAACAAGGCAAAACATATAAAGACAGACAAAAAACAAAACGGCTTGAGCAACGTCATTTGATATATTTGAGTGATCGTAGCGCGCTTTTACAACGACATTAGGAGAAAGAAGTTTTTCTATATTTGTTTGTGTAATACGCCAAAGAATAATGAGGCGATTGATTTTCATGCCACCAGAAGTAGAACCAGCACATCCGCCTGTAAAAGAAACAATGAAGAAAATTCCAAGCGCAAACGGTCCCCAAAGTTGATAATCTTCAGCGCTATAACCTGTGGTGCTAATAATGGATGAAAGGTGAAAAATGACATCAAGGAAAATCAAGTGGAACGCGCGATGATCATAAAACCGTAGCCATGCCGCTAAAGCAAAGCTGAAAAGGAGAACGATATGGAGAAAAACAATCACTTGTGGGTCAAGGAAGCGTTTAGAGTGTCCAGGAAGGACTAATTTAACATAAAGTACGAAAGGTAAAGCAGAAAGCAACATGAAGATTGTTGAAATAATTAAGATGGCTGGTGTATCAGAAAAATAGCCAAAAGAAGCATCATGCGTTGAAAAACCAGCTGTTGCTACTGTACTCATTGCATGGTTAATGGCATCAAATAAATTCATGCCTGCAGCAAAATAAGAAAGCATACAAGCCAATGTTAACCCAACATAAGCGATGATAATTCCGTTAGCAATTTGGTTGATGCGAGGCAATATTTTTTCAGATTTATCAGATGATTCCATATGAAAAAGTCGCACGCCACCCACACGCAGTGAAGGCAAAATTAAGAGGGCTAAACCGATAAAACCAATGCCCCCAATCCAGCATATAAGAGAACGCCATAATAAAATACTTCGCGATAAATTATCAAGATCAGAAAGGACTGTGGAGCCTGTTGTTGTAATTCCAGAAACAGATTCAAAAATGGCTCCTGCTAGAGAAATGGGAAGAGGAGAAAGATAAAGAGGTAAGGCACCTATGATGCTTCCTGTAAGCCAAAGACAAACAGTGAGCATAAAGCCAAGCCGTGCTGAAAAGCGACAAGTAGCTCCCTTAGTTGCTAAAAGAATCAGCGTTGCTAACATGGTGGTTATGGCACAAGAATAGAGAAAGCTTATCCAATTACGATTGTTGTCGTGCAAATCCACAAAAATTGGCAAAAGCATTGCTCCTCCCATGATTAAGGCAAAACGTGCACAGACATTGATAATAAATTGAAAAATGATCGTTCCCTATCTTTGTATCTCTTTTTATTATGGTTTTGTGCTCATAAGAAGTTACATTTTTCTCTTTATAGGATAAGGATTAATTCTTAACATTAGCGTGCCTTGATGAATTAGTAATCAGACCTTTTCATAAAACTTGAAAAGAAGTATACATAACATAATTAGGGCTCTTGAAAAATATTTTTTTAAAAGGCTGCATTCCGTTATCATTTATAGAATAATTAATTTATAATAAAGTGAAGGGGATTTAATGGTACAATCGCATATTCGTCTGCTGATTATTGGCTCAGGTCCGGCTGGTTATACAGCGGCGATCTATGCAGCAAGAGCAATGCTTAAGCCTGTTTTGGTGACGGGCTTGCAGCAGGGGGGACAATTGACAATTACAACTGATGTTGAGAATTATCCAGGTTTTGCAGATCCCATTCAAGGACCATGGTTGATGGAACAAATGGCAAAACAAGCTGAGAATATGGGGACAAAAATTGTTTATGATACAATTATAAAGGCTGATTTGTTGAAGTATCCTTTTGTCTTATATGGGGATTCAGGAACACAATATTCTTGTGATGCACTGATTATTGCAACAGGAGCTCAAGCGCGCTGGCTTGGTTTAGAAAGTGAACAGACCTTTATGGGCGGAGGTGTTTCCGCTTGTGCTACATGTGATGGCTTTTTTTATCGTGATAAGGACGTTATTGTCGTGGGAGGAGGAAATACGGCTGTTGAAGAAGCACTTTATTTATCGCATTTGGCTAAGAGTGTAAGCGTGGTTCACAGGCGGGGGCAGTTTCGGGCAGAAAAAATTTTGCAAGATAGGTTGCTGGCTTGTAATAATGTGCGTGTTCTTTGGGATCATGTGGTTGAAGAAATTGTGGGGCTGCCAGCTCAAGATTCAATGGGCGCTGTTGTAACAGGGGCACGTCTGAAAAATGTTAAGACAGGTCACGAGATGAAAGTTAATGCAGAGGGCATATTTATTGCCATTGGGCATGATCCTGCTGTTTCTCTGTTTGAAGGACAGCTGAAACAAAAACGAGGCGGCTATTTATGGACAGCACCCAACTCAACAGCAACAAGCATTGCTGGTGTTTTTGCTGCTGGGGATGTGACAGATGAAACATTCCGCCAAGCTGTAACAGCTGCGGGAAGAGGATGTATGGCAGCGTTGGAAGCAGAACGGTTTTTGGATATACCCAGGCGTTAGTCACTCATTGAGAACATAGAGAATATAGAGGTAGAATTAATTGTGGCGCCACCGTTGGATTGGGATAAGTTAAGGGTTTTTCACGCTGCAGCAGAAGCGGGATCTTTTACGCATGCTGCTCAAAAACTTCATTTATCTCAATCAGCCGTTTCACGACAGGTTTCGGCTTTAGAACAAGAGGTTGGGGTATCCTTATTTCAACGTCATGCGCGTGGTTTGATTCTTACAGAACAGGGAGAAACTCTTTATCGTACAGCTCATGATGTTTTGATGAAGCTTGAAAGTGTGCGTTTGCAATTAAGTGAAAGCTATGCAAAACCAACGGGGCACTTGCGTGTGACCTCGACCTTTGGAATGGGGGCAGGGTGGATTGCAGAGCGTATGCCAGAATTTCTTAGTCTTTATCCTGATATGCAGGTTCAGCTTTTGCTTTCCGATGAAGAGCTTGATTTGACAATGTGTCATGCGGATTGTGCTGTTCGCTTACATCAACCCAAACAACCTGATCTTATACAAAGAAAACTCTTTACAATTCATATGCATGTTTATGCTTCGGAAAAGTATATTGCAAATTATGGAAAGCCGGAAAAATTGTCTGATCTCGATGAGCATCGTATTATTTCGTTCGGTGAACCTGTTCCACCTTATTTGTCTGGTTTAAATTGGTTGGAAAAGGCTGGTAGAAGTGATGGATCATTGCGCGTTTCAGTTTTACAAATCAACAATATCATCTCAATAAAGAATGCGCTTATGCGTGATCTTGGGATTGCTGTGCTTCCTGATTATATCGTCAATAATGATGAGCATTTAGTGCGTCTTTTTCCTGATATGGTTGATATTCCCTCTTTTGATACTTTTTTTTGTTATCCTTATAATTTAAAGAATTTGGCAAGGTTAAATGCTTTTCGAGATTATATTTTTTTAAAAGCTCGCCAGTGGTCTTTTTAATATTAATATCTTAATTTATAAGGAATAATTAGCTGTTTTGCAACTTGAGACTCCCGTAATATTCTTTCGTTTCAAATTTGCCTATATTGAATCAATTAAAATTATTTGTTGCACATTAAAAGTGGAGGGAGTCCGTACGGGTAAATATTTTTGAAAAGAGGGATAAATGTTTTTTTACAAATGCTAGCAAACATGAGAGCTATTATATATTGAAAAATGGACAATCGTGTGATGGTGTAGTTAACATTTTTACTATTTAATTAAAGAGAGTGGTACATGATGGAGACAAATTTAAAGCTATGTGTTTATTGCATAGCAGATACGCTTAAGTCTTTATTGTGCTTTTCCTTATAAAATGACATAGAGTACTATCTCTTGATTATGTTGCCTCCCAGTTTCGTTTTCTTGAGTGTTCCCTTACGAAGATCTATCAGATTGATTTTATCTCTGAGGATCTTCCAAATTTGCCGGACATATGTCCGGCTTTTTTTTAATTTTTGAAAGAGTCCCTAGAAATTGCAATATATGGGAAGATGATAAAGAAAAAATTTCGAAACTGGTGGATATCCAAAAATTTTTTAAGAATACTAAAATTCAATGAGGAGTTTGAGAGGGGGTATTCTATTGTACTGTAAAAGTCTGTCTTTTAGGGGCGTGATATAAAATATTTAAAACCTTATACATGAAGTGCTTTTTATTAGAATGTGAGGTGAATATTTAAGGCAGGTCTTGTTCATAAAGCCTATGAAGTAAATCAAGTAGTTATTAAATAGAACTTAAAGGAAATTGGATTGCTTACACAACGATGGGAGGTGGCTTCTTCTTCGTTTTAGGACGAAGAAGAAGCTGAGAAATAGAAGAGATTTTATTGTAAGGGCCTTTGATTATAAGGGCAATTGTGTTTAAAAGTGCTCGGTCTTTTTTAGAGTTATAAATTGAATGGAGAAAGTAGAATAGGCGTGTCATCTCTTATGATAATAGACCGATTCATTTATTTGATAGCTAATTTTTTTTGATCTTTATCTACAGCATCTATTTTTGTGTTTATTCATAGATATTTTTGCTGAATCGATAGATTTAGTGACACAGTTTCAGATATTTTCTCGGATATACTAACATTCGGCAAAAAACAATCACAAGAGATGATATTAAAAATTTTAAATTAAACTGTTGCAAAAACGCTGTATACGTATACAAGCTTTTTCAAGTAATTCTTCTGATGTTGCATAAGAAATACGAAAAGTTGATCCAAGTCCAAAAGCAGATCCTTGGACGACAGCAACAGCTTCTGTTTCTAGAAGCGCTATGGCAAAGTCTTCATCATTCGTAATACGTTGACCATTGGGTGTTTTCTTTCCAATAAGTCCGGTGCAAGAAGGATAAACATAAAAAGCACCCTCAGGCGTTGGACAGTAAATGCCAGGAGCTTGATTTAGCATGGAGACAACGAGATCACGGCGTGCTTGAAAAATACTTTTATTTTTAGCAATAAAGTCTTGTGGTCCGTTGAGTGCTTCAACCGCAGCCCATTGTGAAATGACACTTGTTCCAGATGTTTGCTGTCCTTGAATGGTATCCATGGCTTTAATTAATTCTTGTGGTCCGCCTGCATAACCGATCCTCCATCCCGTCATCGCATAGGCTTTAGAAACACCATTCATTGTGAGTGTACGCTCATAAAGCGCTGGTTCTACCTGAGCTGGAGTCACAAAGGTAAAACCCTCATATGTGAGATGTTCATATATATCATCGGAAAGGATATAAACATGAGGATATTTTACTAAAACATCTGTAAGTTTTTTCAATTCATTATGTGTATAAGCGGCACCTGATGGATTTGAAGGAGAGTTAAAGATGAACCATTTGGTTTTGGGGGTAATGGCAGCTTCTAGCTCTTGTGGTTGGAGTTTATAAGAAAATTCGGCTTTTGTTTCTAAAAAGACAGGCGTACCATCGTTGAGTGCAACCATTTCTGGATAACTAACCCAATAAGGGGATGGAATGATGACCTCATCTCCTTTATTCAAAGTTGCCATGAATGCATTAAAGAGAATTTGTTTTCCACCAGTACCAACAATAATTTGTTCTGGTTGGTAAAGAAGGTTATTTTCTCTTTTAAACTTTGCAGAAATTGCTTGGCGCAATTCTGGAATTCCAGATATGGGAGGGTATTTTGTTTCTCCCCTTCGAATAGCTTCAATAGCCGCGTTTTTGATGTTGTCTGGGGTATCAAAGTCTGGCTCTCCAGCACTTAAAGCAATAACATTTCGCCCTAATGCTTTTAAATGACGGGCCTTTTGAGAAGCAGCAATTGTTGCAGAAGGTTTGATACGAGACAGCTTGTCGGCAATAAAAGCCATAATTTTAAATCCTTATATTATATCAACAAATGGTTATTGCTTTAAGGATATTCTATAAGAGATTATATTGTATGCAATAAAAAACTTCCAAAATACTCTTACACGGGCTTTATATTCTTCTTTTTTGAGATCTTTTACAAGATAATCTCTTCGTAGATTTTATGAAAGTTTTTGAGGAAGTATAAGAGAGGTTTGATAAATTGTGCAAAGGAGATAAGCAGTCTTTTATTTTAACAAGGTAAAATAATGCTTTATACAAAATAAAAAAATCTTCGTCTTTACAGACGAAGATTTCTAAATAAAATATTGCAGAATTTAAACTTTAAAGTGCTGCAAGGTTACCAGCGGCAAATTTTCCTGAACGACGATCTTGAAGAACATCATAAGAGATTTTTTGCCCTTCATTAAGACTGTTTAGACCTGAACGCTCGACGGCAGAAATGTGTACAAATACATCTGCACTACCATCGCTAGGCTGAATGAATCCGAAACCTTTTGTTGTATTAAACCACTTAACTGTTCCTGTAGACATAGGAAACTCCTTAGAATATATAATTATATTGAGCATTGAAGCTTTCATTTCTTCAATACGGTTGTAGATCGAAATTAGGTGGGAGAAGTTTCGCCGAAAGTGCAGATTGCACAGGAAAGAAAGTCACGTAACCGAAAATTCGATGAAACCTCTATAAAAGTTTTTAGAACAAAAAGCAAGTCTTAATCAATTTTTATATAAAGAAAAAATAAGAAAACAGTGTACATTTTGCTAAGTAGAAAAAAATTCAACTAAAATAACTTTGTAGTGAACGTACCTCAAGGTGCCTTTTTTTGAGTGCTTTGATCGCTTCTACGACGGCTTCGGCTCCAGCTATTGTTGTATAATAGGGAACATTTTGCATGAGTGCTGCATAACGTAATGATTTTGAGTCTGAGATGGCACTGGCAGTGCTAGTTGTATTAAAAATTAATTGAATTTGGCGATTACGAATAGCGTCTTCAATATGGGGATGTCCCTCTAGAACTTTGTTGATTTTTTTTGCTTCAACGTGGTGTTCGGTGAGAAATTTTTGTGTTCCACTTGTGGCGACAACAGAAAAGCCAAGCTCAGTTAAACGTTTTACAGGATTTAAGATGCGTTTTTTATCTTCATCCCTTACAGAAACGAACAAAGTTCCCTCTTTAGGGAGTTTTACACCAGCTCCAAGTTGGGCTTTAGCAAAAGCAAGCGAAAATTCATAGTCAAGTCCCATAACTTCACCGGTTGAGCGCATTTCTGGACCAAGAAGTGTATCAACACCTGAAAAACGAGCAAAAGGAAATACTGCTTCCTTGACGGCAATATGTTGTTTTTTTTGCAAAGAAGGTAATCCACCATAAGCTTGAAGAGCATCATGAAGCGTTTCTCCTGCCATAATACGTGCAGCCATTTTAGCAATAGGGCGACCAATCGTTTTTGCAACAAATGGGACAGTACGTGAAGCACGGGGATTGACTTCTAAGACATAAATGGTGTCATCTTTTATAGCATATTGTACATTCATTAAGCCGCGAACATGAAGTGCTTGTGCTAATGCTTTGGTTTGGCGCTCTAATTCAGTAACTATTTTATTTGAGAGCGTATGGACTGGTAGAGAACATGCTGAATCACCAGAGTGGATACCAGCTTCTTCAATATGTTCCATAATACCAACGATTAGTGTTTCTTTGCCATCACATAGACAATCAACATCTACTTCAATTGCTTCTGTTAAATAGGTATCAAAGAGAAGCGGATTTTTACCAAGCAATATATTGATTTGTCCTGTTGTGTCGTTAGGATAACGGACTTTGATATCTTCTGAAATTAATTCAGGGACACTCTCAAGTAAATAATTTTGTAAGCTACGTTCATCACGAATAATTTGCATAGCACGTCCTCCTAAAACATAAGAGGGACGTACAACCAAGGGGAAGCCTAGTTCGTGGGCAATGAGGCGTGCTTGTTCAATGGAGTGGGCAATACCATTTTGAGGTTGTGTTAAATTAAGTTTAAATAACAGTTTTTGAAAGCGATCTCTATCTTCTGCTAAGTCGATAGCGTCAGGTGAAGTACCTAGGATGGGGATGTTGTGTTTTTCTAGAGCGCTTGCCAATTTCAAGGGTGTTTGTCCGCCAAATTGGACGATGACTCCAACCAAATCTCCTTTTTCCTGTTCTGCTTCTAAAATAGCGATAACGTCTTCTGTTGTTAAAGATTCAAAGTAAAGGCGATCAGAGGTATCATAGTCGGTTGAAACTGTTTCAGGATTACAGTTAATCATAATCGCTTCAAATCCTGCATCACGCAGTGCAAAAGCAGCGTGGCAGCAACAGTAATCAAATTCAATACCTTGCCCAATGCGGTTTGGTCCACCGCCTAAAATAGCAATTTTTTTGCGTTCAGAAACGTGTGCTTCCGAGTGCTCTACACCTGCAAAGGGAACTTCATATGTTGAATACATATAGGCTGTAGGAGAAGAAAATTCAGCGGCACAAGTATCAATCCGTTTGAAGACGTGTTTAACATTCAGTGATTTACGTAAAGCTGCGATATAATCGGGTTCTTTCCCTGTAAGGGAGGCTAATCGCGCATCTGAAAAGCCCATAGCTTTTAACATACGTAAATTATCTGCATCTTGGGGTAATCCATGAATGCGGATACGCTGCTCCATTTCAATGATGGAGGCTATTTGTTCTAAAAACCACGGATCAATTTTGCTAATTTGGTGAATCTCATTTAAGGGTAAGCCTGTGCGCATGGCTTGAGCAATATAGCGTAGACGATCAGGGCTTGGTATGGCAATGGCTGAGCGTATAGAACTTTTTTCATCACCTTCAGCATGCTCTGGAATCACAATTTCATCAAGACCCGTAAGCCCTGTTTCAAGTCCACGGAGTGCTTTTTGTAACGATTCTTGAAAAGTGCGTCCAATTGCCATGACTTCTCCTACAGATTTCATCGCAGTTGTGAGGACAGGTGATGAACCGGGAAATTTTTCGAACGCAAAACGAGGAATTTTTGTCACAATATAGTCAATAGAAGGTTCAAATGATGCTGGTGTTGCACCACCCGTGATATCATTTGTTAATTCATCAAGTGTATAACCAACAGCCAGTTTAGCCGCTACTTTGGCAATGGGAAACCCCGTTGCTTTTGAGGCAAGCGCTGAAGAGCGAGAAACACGCGGATTCATTTCAATAACAATGAGGCGCCCATTTTCAGGATTGACAGCAAACTGTACATTGGATCCGCCCGTTTCAACACCAATTTCACGCAAAACAGCAATCGAAGCATTACGCATACATTGATATTCTTTATCGGTTAAGGTGAGAGCAGGTGCTACAGTGATCGAATCACCGGTATGAATCCCCATCGGATCAATGTTTTCAATAGAACAAACGATGATACAATTGTCGTTTTTATCACGAACAACTTCCATCTCATATTCTTTCCACCCTAAAACACTTTCTTCAATTAATACTTCTGTTGTTGGTGAAGCTTCAAGCCCACGTTCAATAATTTCATAGAATTCAGAGCGGTTATAAGCGATTCCACCACCAGTTCCACCAAGGGTGAATGAAGGACGAATAATAGCTGGAAGCCCAACAACATCAAGAGCTTGAACTGCTTTTGCTGTTGCATGAGCGATATAATGTTGTTTGCGATCAGCTTCGGTATGTCGCCAGTTGCGCTCAAGTTCTTCGAGTGCTTTGTCAAGCGCAGCACCAGAAAGCTTTGCTTTAAGTTCAGCACACGTTTTTGCGTGTTGTTGGCGATTTTCTTCTTTCAGTTCTGTTGCATTGGCTAACATAGAGCGTGGCGTTTCCAAACCGATTTTTGCCATCGCTTGGCGGAATAAAGCACGATCTTCAGCTTTATCAATAGCATCAGCATTGGCTCCTATCATTTCAACATGATAGCGGTCTAAAATACCCATACGCTTTAATGATAAAGCAGTATTGAGGGCTGTTTGTCCTCCCATAGTGGGTAAAAGGGCATCGGGACGCTCGTGGGCAATAATTTTGGCAACTATTTCAGGAGTAATGGGCTCTATATAAGTTGCATCAGCTAGATCTGGATCTGTCATAATCGTGGCAGGATTAGAATTTACCAAAATAATTCGGTAACCTTCTTCTTTTAATGCTTTACAGGCTTGAGTGCCTGAATAATCAAATTCACATGCCTGACCAATGATAATAGGTCCTGCTCCGATGATAAGAATAGATTTTATATCTGTGCGTTTGGGCATGACTTTTTCCTATGACAAATATCTATGTGCGATTGTTGCGGGCAAAATATTTCAGTTCTGAGGCTACAATCATTTTATAAGTTAAGTGACAAAGAAAGTAAGCATTAAAATACCTTTTCCATGCTTTTTTTCATAAAATTGAAGATAAATTTCCTTTTTGAGTTGAGTCATCTCGTCAGTCTATCAAAAGTATGACCTTTGATAAAAAAATAATAACAGTGCTCTAACAAATTAGAATATTCAAGCATACGTGGAGCATAAAAAGCCGGAACATCTTTCCAATCCATTGCCGGTATATTTTGTGTTTTATGACATTTTTTGCCTAAGAGAGCACGCGCTTTTTCTATTGCTTGTAAAACATAAGCCATTATTTATGGTTCAATGGGATTTCGTAAAATGAAGTGGAAAGCTTATCGTGTTGTTCTGTAAAATACTGCCGTTTAGAGCTGTGATATAAGGTATGAAAATTTACCACATTAAGGTATTTTTTGTTAGTATATGATAAAATTCAGGACAAGATTTGTCTGTAGAGAGCTTATGAAATAAACTATATCAAATGGTTTCAGTTGGAATCTGTTAGATAAATAGCAAGATTGTTGATAAATCAGCTCTGGTCGAAGTTTCTGTTTTAGGGTAGGGAACGTCAATCTATAGATGTGTCCGTTTCATAAAAGGATGAGAGTGTATTTTAATACAATGGCTAAGGAGATCATTTCAGAATGATTTTATTTGTTTTTAAAAGAGAGTGAATACTCTCCTTTTACTTTATGGATGATGTTCAAGACTTATTTAAAATATAAAGAAGGCTAAAATGCTAAACATTTCCCAAACAAGAGTATTCTGTTTGAAAGATGTATCAATAGGGAAACTTTTGGTGGCTAGGTCTCAAAAAGGGATTTGTCATATAGCGTTAGGAGATACTATAGAGCAATTATTACAGGAGTTTACGATACGCTTTGGTGATGCACAACAAGTTGTAGGTGATAATACATTTAAGAGAGAAGTTGCCCATATTATAGCCATGATAGAAACACCTAAGCTGGTAAAAAAATATAATTTTCCCTTAGATATAAATGGTACAGTTTTTCAACGACAAGTATGGGCAGTATTATGTGATATACCATGTGGTGAAACAATTTCCTATGAGATCTTAGCGTGCCGTATTGGTATGCCGAAAGCTTTTCGTGCCGTTGCTAATGCCTGTGCACGTAACGAATTGGCTGTTATCATTCCTTGTCATCGTGTTGTGCGTAAAAATGGTTTTATTTCAGGGTATCGTTGGGGGGACAAACGGAAACAGATTTTACTACAACGAGAACAAAATGGAGAAATTTAACTTTGTGTGATGGGCATTATAATCGTTACAGTTGTTCCTTTCATTTCTTTTGAAGTAATTTCAAGTTTTCCTTTGTGGAGTTCTAGCAAGGAGCGTGAAATGGCTAATCCAAGACCTGAGCCTGTATGAGACTTAGTAAGCTGATTTTCAACTTGTTCAAAAGGTTGCCCAAGTTTTTTAATTGCTGATTGGGGAATACCGACACCTGTATCTGTAATTTTAAAAATAAGGTTATTTTTTTTCTTGAAAGCGCAGACATCAATATTTCCGCCAGAAGGCGTAAATTTAACGGCATTAGAGATGAGATTAAGGAAAATCTGTTTCATTGCACGACCATCAACTTCAGCATGAAGTTCTGGGGTAATGTTTGTTGTAACAACAATATTTTTTTCTTGAGCTTGAGGCGTTAGTGTTCGTACTGCTTCACTAATGATGGGCTCAAGATCGGTATTTTTACAATCAAGCGTAAATCTTCCTGCTTCGATTTTTGACATATCAAGAATGTCATTGATAAGGGTTAGAAGATGGGTTCCTGAATTGTAAATATCATGCATATATTCCTTATAGCGTTGTGAGCCAAGAGGGCCAAAAGTTGATTGCAACATGATGTCTGAAAAACCAAGAATAGCATTCAGAGGCGTGCGCAATTCATGAGACATATTGGCTAAAAATTCTGATTTAGCCTTATTAGCACTTTCGGCGCGTTCTTTTTCTGCTTTCAAACTTTTATTAAGTTTTTCAACTTCTGTTGCGCGTTGTTGAGCACTCCCTCGTGCGCGCTTGAGTTCTTGAATGAAAGAAAAAAGACGCCTTTCACTGTCTTCAAATTTTTCCTGTTGTTGTTTAAGCTCAGAAATGTCAGTACCAATACAAACCAATCCTCCATCTTGGGTTCGTCGTTCGTTAATTTTGAGCCAACAACCATCTGCCGTTTGGCGAATACTGGTTAAGTTACCAGTACCATCATCTTTAAGGGGATATTCACTGAGTGCAGGGCGTGCCATGGCTTCGACTGTTGCACGTTGGATACCTGATTGGAGAATTTGTTTAGGAATAGCGGCATATTCGCAAAATTTGCTGTTGGACATGACTAAACGTCCTTCAGCATCCCACAAGACGAAAGATTCTGAAATGTTTTCAATCGCATCACGGATACGAAGGTCGGCTTGCGCCGTTTGTTCAGCCAATTGTTGCTGTTCACTAATATCGAAGGAAATACCAACCAAATGGGGTTCTTCTTCTTCAGTCACTTCGGCACGAATGCGCATCCATACATAATGACCATCAGCATGACGCATAGGAACGTTAATATCGATATGCTTTTTTTTACCGCTCATTAATTCCTGAGCAAGGTCAAAAAAATTTGCATCATTTGGATTGATAATGGCGCTAATTTGGGAAATTGAGAGCAATGCATCTTGAGGGACATAGCCGAGCATTTCGTACATTGCTCGTGACCAGTAGACGCGTCCACTTGCCATATTCCAATCCCATAGTCCACAGCGTCCACGCATCATTGCCATATCAATACGGTTTTGAATTTTTTCTGAAACAAGATCTGTTTTGCGTGCTCGTACAATTTGGTTATAATAAGCATAAAGAAGAGCGAGGATAACGCCACTAGTTCCAATGAATATGGTTATATTTAACGAGAGAGTTTTCCGCCATTCCATGTAAATATGTTGCATTTTTTCACTGATGAATACCCCATATTGTCCATTTTCTGTTTGCTGAAAGGAAGCAAGAGCAGGAATATCTTTTCCTATTGTAATTTTCATGATTCCAGCATGTTTTCCTAGAGCTTGCAAAGTAATGCTTTCAGAGGTAAAATTCTGTAAGGGTTTTCCTAAGACAATCTCGGAACTTGATGAAGCTAGGACATTGCCTTTTTGATCGACAATAGCAATAACAGCGCTGGTTTTTATAAAACCTTTGTTACGAAAATTGGTCAGGATATTTTGTAAATGATTATGAGAAAGAGCAGCAGCTTTTCCTTGTCGAGTGGCGGCAAGTATGTCACGGTCGATTGTATTGGTAATATGAGAAGCTAAGAGAGCGATGGTAGAATGCGTGTTTTTATCAATTGTGTTGCGCCAATCATAGATTGATAGGAAACGGATTGCTGCTAGCATAACAAGAAATGCAAGAATTACAAATGGGAGTGAATGTCGCAGCCAAGGTTCAATAAAAAGAAGTTTTTGATAGGCAGAACCAGAAAACAGATTGGTACGCTCTGTGCGCTCCTTGCGGCTTTGAGCGCTTGATTTTGAATCAGCATACACCTCCCTTGGCGCATTATATGCGTCCAATTTAGCCATCTCGCGTTCCTTTAATTCTGGAATAATGTGATTTAAAAACTGCTTCGATATTCATAGTAACCCCATCGAATGCAATGAATCAAAACAGGAGTCTTCTGTCCAGTCTTTTTTTTAAAAAAAATAATTTTACTTTTATGATTTTGGAATATGAAAAGAAAAAAGTACTTTAAACGTGATCTATAAACAGGCTTAGATTGCCTGTTTATAGATTTAATGATGATCGAATAGTTTATAGAATTTATTTTAAAAAATATCATAGCATATTGATTTAAAATAATTTTTTGTTTCAAGTGAGTAGACGATTGATGATATCAGAAACATCGCTTGATAATTTTGGCGCGGCAGCAATCGTTTTTAATGCCATTTCAAGTTTTTGTTGCCGAATAGATTCTAATTGTCGCCAAGAGCGCAAAGTTGTTAATAATCGTGAAGCAAGCTGTGGATTTTTTTTGTCAATTTCTAAAATGATTTGGCAAAGAAAATCATAGGAGGCACCATCAACTCTGTTAAAGCCTGTTAGGTTGTTAGAGGCAAAGACACCGATCAGAGATCGTACACGATTAGGATTATCCTTTGAAAATAGCGGGTGTTGCATGAGCTTTTGAACATTTTCGAGTGTTGATGTGCCAGCAACCATTGCTTGAATAGAAAACCATTTATCCATAACCAAAGGGTCATGTCGATAGCGGTTTTCAAAATCATTTAAGGCATTTTGTGCCTGCTCATTTTCATTAAAACGCTTCACGAGAACAGCGATGCTGGCCATACGGTCAGTCATATTATCAGCTGTTGCATATTGTATAGCAGCTCGATTTGGATTGGCTTCAGCAATGGAAAGGTAATCCAGTATGATATTCTTTAATGCTCGCTTTCCGGCTTGTACAGTGTCTGGTGAATAGGGTTCTTGGGTTTGCATTTGTTCATAAAATTTTGTTAAGAGTTTTTGATGTGTTTGTGCAAGTGAAGCGAGAAACTGATTGCGCACGTAATGAATACGATCTGGATCAATATTTTTACCGATTGTATGAGCAAGCTCAACTTCACTAGGTAAATTTAAACAGAAGGCACGAAATTCAGGCTCTAAGGTTTCATCTGTTATGATTGTTTCAATCAGCTTTAGCAAAGCAGAAGGGAGAGTTGCTTTTTCTTGTGTTTTATCTTGAATGCTTTGAAGCAAAGCTTGCGTCATTAAATGATTAAGAGATTGCCAGCGATTAAGGTGATTGTCATCATGTTGTGCAAGAAAAATAAGTTCATTTTCATTAAATGGCGTGTGTAGAATAATTGGTGCTGAGAAGTCTCGCAGCAGTGATAAAACGGGTTTTTCACGCAGTCCTTTTAATGTAAACGTTTGGCTTTCCTTGGATAAAAGCATAACATCTGATTGAATATCTGTATCCGCTTCATAGGTGAGGTTTTCTCCGTTAGGTCCTAACAAGCCAAATACGATAGGGATAAGCATAGGCTTTTTTGTATTTTGTTGTGGGGTTGCGGGAATATGTTGCTTTGCATGAATTGTTAAAACACCATCGCTATAATGACTATCGATTTCTACATTGGGTGTTCCTGCCTGTTCATACCATAGCATGAATTGGGAGAAGTCTTGACCAGACACTTCAGCAAAACAGGTAATAAAATCTTCAATTGTACAAGCTTGTCCATCATGACGTTGAAAATAAAGATCAGTGCCTTTACGAAAAAGAGTAGGACCTAAAATAGTCCGTATCATGCGAACAACTTCAGCACCTTTTTCATAAACAGTTGTTGTGTAAAAATTATTAATTTGGCTATATTGACGAGGACGCACAGGATGCGCAAGAGGTCCTGCATCTTCTGCAAATTGCGTCGCTTTTAATGCTTTTACATTTTCAATTCGCTGTAGGCTGCGTACATTTTGATCTGATGAAAATTCCTGATCACGATAAACAGTGAATCCTTCTTTTAAACAGAGTTGAAACCAATCGCGACAGGTAACACGATTACCGCTCCAATTATGGAAATATTCATGTGCAATGACACGTTCAACATTTCTATAATCCTGATCGGTTGCTGTTTCAGGATCGACAAGAACATATTTATCATTAAAAACGTTAAGGCCTTTGTTTTCCATTGCTCCCATATTAAAGTCGGAAACAGCAACAATATTGAAAACATCAAGATCATATTCGCGCCCAAAACATTGTTCATCCCAATGCATGGAACGTTTAAGAGCATCCATTGCATAAGTTGCGCGTTCGGTTTTTCCTTTTTCTACATAGATACTAAGCTCGATACGTCGTCCAGATACAGTTGTAAAATGGTCTTCTAACTTATCAAGATCTCCACCTACTAAAGCAAAGAGATAAGATGGTTTGGGATAAGGATCTTCCCAAATGGCAAAATGGCGATTATTTTCTAAAGTTCCTGTTTCCACCAGATTACCATTTGAAAGCAAGATTGGGATTGTTTGGGTATCTGCTTCAATTTTCACTCTATATGTAGAAAGAACATCTGGGCGGTCGTAAAAATAAGTAATACGACGAAAACCTTCCGATTCGCATTGTGAGCAATAAACACCATTTGAAAGATAAAGCCCCATAAGTTGGCGGTTGCTTTCAGGATTCAGTTCCGTAACCAATTTCAATGTAAAAGGAACCGTTGGTGGCGTTGTAATTTCTAAACGTGAAGGCGTCACTTTATAAGTGTTTGGGGCTAATATCTCATCATTAATAGAAACGGAAATTAAAGTAAGATCATCACCAGAAAGAACAAGAGGTGTTAATTCTTTTGTATCGTGACGAGGCTCAATAGACAATATGGCTATAACATAGGTTTTTGTCGGTGCTAATTGGAAAGAAAGTTGTGTTTTAGGGATAACGTAAGGGGTTGGTTGGTAGTCTTCCAAACGATAAATAGATGTTATTGGCTGTTTCATAGTTTTTTCCCATTTGTATTTTAAGAGTTAAAGAAGGGTGTGTTAATTTTAGAAGCAATATAGGATTAAAGAATTACAAAAGGCTGTCGAGGCGATTTTTTACTTCTAAGAAGTCTATCCATGTAAGCTTCTTTTGACTAGGGGTTCTAAGAAGGTAAGCAGGGTGGAAAGTTGGCATAACAGGTATTTTTATATTATCCTCGCTTTCATAAATATGCCATTTACCTCTTGTTCGGATAATCCCATTTTGAGATCCGGTAAGAAACTGTGCAGCAACGCCTCCCAGTGCTATAAGAACACGAGGACGCGCTAAATAAATGTGCCGTTCAATAAAAGGGCGGCACAAGGTAACTTCTCTTGGTGTTGGTGTACGATTTCCTGGCGGACGCCAAGGAATAGTGTTGGCAATGTAAACATTATTTCTTGTTAAGCCAATTGATGCGAGGATTTTATTAAGCAACATCCCAGCTTTTCCCACAAAAGGAATTCCTTGTATATCCTCGTCTCGTCCTGGTGCTTCGCCTATAAGCATCAGGGGGCTTCCTGCTGTTCCATCTGAAAAACAGGTATTTTTTGCTGTCAATTTTAATGAACAGCCATTAAATGCAAGGAGAGCAGATTTTAATTCATCAAGTGTCTTTGCATTTTTTGCACTCTCTATAGCTGTGGATTCATTTTGTATAGTCCTAGAGTTATGCAGCTGATGATGATCTAATTTTACGGTTGGAGATGTTTTGGGAGATGCTTGTTGATTATGAGAAATGTTCACGACAGATATTAATTTTCTCTCTGAACAAGCAGACTGCTTAAAACGATCAATAGGAAAATCTGTCAGAACGGCATCCGCACCACTTTCTTTATAAAAGTTTAAGAGTTCTTCATAGGAAATTGAGCATGGTGTTTGATTTAACATTTTATTTTTTCTAATGATCTAGCGATTATAGATCAAACAAAATTATCCTTCAAGTTTTATTAAATGTATTCGCTAGCCATTAATGTATAAGAACGCTGATAGGATTCTCTCTTTTCACAAAAAAGGCAAATCGTAAAATGCGAATGTTCGCGATTATATGCATCTTTAAATGTATAATTTGTTTAAATTGCGTTATTTCAACTTTTTAAACAGACTAAACTCACTCATACTAAAAGAATTTTTTACTGAATGCAAGTGGTGTGATAATATTTTTTATCATTATATTCTATATTTAATACTTAATGAAAGTGAATTTTGTAGTATTTTCTTTATAAGATTAATTATAAATTTTATATTATTATATTTTTTTAATAACTTTTATTAAAAAAATTAAATATATTAATTGAAATATATAAATATTACTTTTATATGAGAAAATACTAAGACGTTATAAACTATTTTTACAATGGGTTAAAAGCAATGTGTGGATATATGCTTTTGCTTTTTTTACAGCTGAAATGAGAGGTTCATTTAATGCTAAATGCGCTGCAATAGCGCTTGAGAGAATGCAACCTGTTCCTCGCATTGTTCCTTTTAAACGTGGAGTAGAGATATTTATGACTTCAGTTTTGTCAATGAAGCTATCAATTGCAAGAGGCCCCTCTGCATGTCCCCCTTTTACTAAAATAGAGCGAGCTCCCAATGACAAAAGTTTTTTTGCTTGTTGTATTGCTTGCTTATCATGAGATGCCAATGGACTTTTGCTAAGAAGAGCGAGTTCTTCTCTATTCGGTGTTAAAAGATCAACATGAGGAAGCAGTTTATCGATCATCGTGTCGATGATTGTTTCCGTTATTAGTTTTCCTCCTGATGAAGCGACAAGTACAGGGTCCAAAATAACTGGAACATGGGGATAGTCTTTGAGTACGTTACAGATTGCTGCTATAATTGCTTTTGTCCCCGTCATACCGATTTTTATTGCGCTTATTGGATTTGCTTCTAGGGCAGCACGCATTTGCGCAGCGACGAGGTCTCCACGCATTGGAATGATTTCGACAACGCGATTATCATCTTGTACGTTAACACAAGTAATTGCTAAATTTGCTTTTATTTGAAAATGTGCAGAGGTTTCTATATCACGAACAATACCAGCACCTCCTGTTGGATCAGTGCCCGCAACAATAAGAATAGAAGGTATCAACGCCATGTTTGTGTTACTTTTATCCACTGCTGTACACGCTCTTCTGGTTTTTTATGGAGGATAATATCAGTCACAACAGCAGCACTATTTGCTCCTGCTTTTAAAACACCCACTGCGCGTTCTGGTGTTAAACCACCAATACCCACCAAAGGTAAAGCACCAATCCGCTTTCTCCATTGTTTGATTTTTTCTAGTCCTTGCGGCATCCATTTCATTTTTTTTAAGATTGTCGGATAAATAGGACCAAGTGCAATATACTCAGGATTAGCAGAGAGTGCGATAGCCAATTCATGTTCATCATGTGTACTAAGACCAACTTTTATACCACTTTTACGAATTGCGTGAAGATCAGCATTGCTTAGGTCTTCTTGTCCCAGATGAATAAAATTACACTTTTCATCAATTGCTATTTCCCAATGATCATTAATAATTAATTGTGCTCCCAATTTATTGCATATGTTTTTTGCACGCTTAATATGTTGACGGATTATTTGTTGATTTTCATGTTTCATACGCAATTGTACGAGCTTGATACCAAGAGGAAGCAAACGTTCAATCCAATCAGCGTTATCAACGATGAGGTAAAATGGATCCAGTTTCATGAAAATACCGCTTTTCCAATGATTGGTGTTGAAGGGACTGCTACATTGCGTGCTTCGATCATGCCAGCTTTATATCCCATACGTCCTGCTTGAACAGCTTTAGAAAATGCTTCAGCCATTAAGACAGGATCACCTGCTTTAGCAACTGCGGTATTAAGCAGTACTGCATCATAACCGAGTTCCATCGCAATGGCGGCATGTGATGGGCGTCCAATGCCGGCATCAATAACAAGAGTAGCATCAGGAAGGTAAGCACGGATAGAACGCAATCCATCAGTATTATGAGGTCCTTTGGCAGAACCAATAGGAGCACACCAAGGCATAATAACACGGCAACCAATGTCAAAAAGTTTTTCAGCAACAATGAGATCATCCGTTGTATAGGCAAAAATTTTGAAACCTTCATTGTTTAAAATTTGAGCAGCTTCGATTAAGGAAAAAATATTTGGCTGTAAGGTATCTGAATTACCGATAATTTCGAGTTTAATCCAAGCCGTTTTAAAAAGATCTCTTGCTAATTGGGCTGTGGTTACGGCCTCTTTAACAGTATAACAACCAGCAGTATTAGGAAGCACTGTTACCCCAAGTTCTTGAAGAAATTTCCAAAATTGTCCACCTTGTTTTCCACCTGCAGTTTCACGGCGCAAGGAAACAGTTACAATTTCCGTATTCGATTTATGAATAGCATCACGAAGGATTGCTGGTGAAGGATATTGCGCTGTACCTAATAGAAGACGGGAAGAGAATTGTCGTCCATAAAGATTCAGCATAATTTTAGCCTCCTTGCATTGGGCTTAAAATTTCAATTTTATCTCCTTCATGCAAGACAAATTGGCTTCGTGCATCTATGGGAACAACTTCAGCGTTAACAGCAGTTGCAAGCCAATTTCCTTCATACCCCAATTCTTCAAGCAAGAGACCGAGAGTCATAACTTCTGTTTGGACTGTTTCACCATTAACAAATATTTGCATGTTTTATTCCAATGCCAATTCCATTGCTCGTTTTGCCATTTCTGGAGACAACAGAAAACCATGTCTATAAAATCCATTAATAGAAATAAAGTTACCATCTTTATGCACAGAAGGGAAGTTATTAGGATAACATGGACGAACACCAACGCCAGATTCAATAATTTCTGCTTCAGCAAAAGCAGGATGTAAAGTATAAGCCGCGTTGAGCAGTTCCATCATTGATCTTACAGAGATTGCACCATCAAAGTCACTTTCAATCATCGTTGCACCAATCATAAAAATATTATCTTGTCGAGGTACAATGTAAAGAGGAAACCGTGGGTGAAGAAGACGAATTGGACGCGAAATTTTAATATCGGTGCAGCGCACGAGAAGCATTTCACCGCGTACGCCCCGTATATTTTTATCTTTTCCTAAACGTGCTATTCCTGTCGCATCAATAACAATATCAAATTTTTTTTCAGCCTTCTCTACATCAACAAAACAGGCTCCATTGTTGAGAAGCTTTTCTTTTAAAGCCATAAGTGCTTTGCGAGGATCAATATGGGCTTCATTTTCATAAAAGAGTGCACAGTTAAAACGTTCAGCAAGATCTGGTTCAAGATGAGCTATTTCTGTATTATCTACGGTTTTGTGATTATGCGTACGTACAGAAAATCGTTCAAGCTCTCCTCTATCTCGTGTAGGTGCAACCACTAAAGTGCCTTTTTGTATGACAAGGTTGGGGAGCGTTTTACGCCACCATTGTATAGCTTGTACACCAAGATCTTCAACAATTTGTTCTGCACTTTCCCTTTCACAGTAAGGTGCGAGCATTCCTCCTGCATACCAACTAGCACTTCCTATAGGTGAATGAGGGGGGGCTGATACAGTAACAGAAGCACCTTTTTGCTGTAACATAAAGGCAGCTGTTAAGCCGCCTACACCTGCACCTTTGATAAGAATGTTCTTCAACTATTTACTTTCTTTTTTTGAGGAGGAACAATTTCCATATAAAGGTCACCATTTTTCTGATATTTTTCGGCCATGGCGATCATACCTTCCCCTTTTGTTTTTCTTATTGCAGCTGCCTCACGAATATCATGGGAAATACGCATAGAACAGAATTTTGGTCCACACATGGAACAAAAATGCACTAATTTATGGGCTTCTTTAGGCATTGTCTCATCGTGAAAGGCACAGGCTGTTTCTGGATCAAGAGAAAGGTTAAATTGATCATGCCATCTAAAATCAAATCGTGCACGCGAAAGAGCATTATCGCGCAATTGTGCTCTAGGTAAACCTTTAGCAAGGTCAGCGGCATGAGCAGCAATTTTATAAGTGATCACACCAGTTTTTACGTCATTCCTATCGGGGAGTCCTAGGTGTTCTTTAGGTGTTACATAACACAACATAGCAGTTCCAAACCATCCAATCATAGCGGCACCAATTGCTGATGTAATATGGTCATAACCAGGAGCAATATCCGTTGTAAGAGGTCCCAAAGTATAAAAAGGCGCCTCATGACAAAGATCTAATTGTTGCTCCATATTTTCTTTAATTTTGTGCATTGGGACATGTCCTGGTCCTTCAATCATAACCTGTACATCCTTTTTCCAAGCAATTTTTGTCAATTCTCCCAAGGTTTTAAGCTCTGCAAATTGGGACTCATCATTGGCATCGGCGATAGAGCCAGGGCGTAACCCATCTCCTAATGAAAGAGAGATATCATATGTTTTTGCAATATCACAAATTTCATCAAAATGTTCATAGAGAAAGCTTTCTTTGTGATGATGGAGACACCATTTTGCCATAATAGAACCGCCTCGTGAAACAATACCTGTTACACGATCAATGGTCATAGGAATAAATGGTAATCTTAATCCTGCGTGAATGGTAAAATAATCAACACCTTGCTCTGCTTGCTCAATAAGGGTATCACGGAAAATATCCCATGTTAAGTTTTCGGCAATACCCTGTACTTTTTCGAGTGCTTGATACAGAGGAACAGTCCCGATGGGCACAGGAGAATTTCGAATAATCCACTCACGAATATTATGAATATTTCGACCTGTAGAAAGATCCATAACTGTATCTGCTCCCCAGCGAATGGCCCAAACCATTTTATCAACTTCTTCTTCCATAGATGAAGTTACTGCTGAATTGCCAATATTGGCATTAATTTTAACACGGAAATTACGCCCAATAATCATGGGTTCGCACTCTGGATGATTAATGTTTTGTGGAATAATGGCGCGTCCACAAGCAATTTCATTGCGAACAAATTCCGCAGTATAAATTTCTGGTATTGATCCAGCAAATGTTTCATTTGATGGTACATTCTGCCGTTCTTTTACTGCTAATCCTTCATTTTCTCGTATAGCCACATATTCCATTTCTTCGGTAATAATGCCTGCGCGTGCGTAAGCCATTTGTGTAATTGCTTTGCCATTTTTTGCTCGTAAAATAGAACGTTTTTGCTTAAAGGCTGGTGTAAGGTTTTTATCAGAAGTCAATCCATTATCTTCAGGTTTAACTAATCGTGCAGGATAAGTTTCAGTATCATCCCGCTTAGAGAGCCAAGGCAAACTAATTGCTGGCAGGCCTTTTGTAATATCAATGATCATATCTTTATCTGTGTAGGGGCCAGAAGTATCGTAGACGTTTAAAGGTTTTTCACCACTGCCATCAGCCAGTGAAATTTCACGCAATGGTACGCGCACATCAGAAAAGAGAAGGCTCTGTTGATAAATTTTGCGTGAAGCGGGAAAGGGGCTACAACTGATTGATGGAGTATTTTTCTGCACAAACTTTTTCCTTATAGACACGGAGTTCAAAAATAGGTTGCGATGTTAATGGAGTTACGATGTTAATGGAGATGTATTCAAATTATCAATCACGAGCATTCAGATGAATAGGGATAGTATTGCTTTGTAGCAAAGAAAACCCAATACAGCTCAAGAAAAGTTATTTTGAAAAACTGATACAATATCTATTCTAATATTTGCATGCCTCCTCCCACTTGAAGTATTTTTGTTAATACGAATATGGTTGGCTTAAATATCTATATTGTCAATCATAAAAATATATTTTAAACGATTTTGGTGTGTTTTTAAGAGTGAAAATAGATATTATGAAGTGATAAACTATGATATTGAAGCTTTTATAAACCAGAATAAAGTTAAAAACGGCTTATCAGGGAAAAGTAGATAGTTTATGGCTTTGATTGAGATTTTTTTCATATTAAAATAATAACTCAGAATACCATAAGATCCTCTCATCATATATCTTTTCGTATAAAAACACTTCCTTGCACGTCATAAGTGGGAGCGTATGGGGCAAAGCACTTGAAGAAAGGAAGCCAAATGTCATTTAATGAACATTCTAAGAGTGAGGCTGTCAAAACGTGGGAGCCAACAAAATGTATGATGGATTCCACTTGTATCTTCAAAAGCTTAAAGCTGATGATCTATAATGGCTTGCTATTGTATCATTGACGTGCGCTGTCGTAAAATGAAAGGAGTATATTTTGAGCAATATTTCTTAAAAAGTGCGTAATATGCAATATCATTATATTTTGTTTGGGGCATTCTATTCTTCATGAGGGGGATGTTCCCATTAAGAATGCGATAAATAAAAGCGAGAAACAATACCTAATCTTTATTATAAAAATAATATTGCCTTGAATTAAGAAGAACACCAATAATTGCAAGATGTTATTTAGAATGATTTATTGTTCTTGCAAAAAAAATATACATATAATAATATATAGAGGGGGATATGCTAAGTGTGGGAGGGCAAAGGTTGGTTATGGGGCGTTTAATAAACAAGGATATTGTTCATAAAAATTGGGGGAGGGGGTGGGTTATGCTTTTTAATTTTTTCCGGATCGGATACAACCTTCAAATTTTGTGAAGGTGTGTGATATTTAATATTTCAAAGTATTTTATTTCCAGTTTAATGAAAGTGTGGAGCAAATGTCCATATTGAATATATTCTCTGTGATACATTTAGATTGAACAAAAGCTTATTCAAAAAAAACATTGGTGCTAATCTTGTGACACAATTTCAGAAATCAATTGAATAAAATAGAACAAAGTATCTGCATGTGGATAAAAACATAATGAAGCATGCAAAAAATTTGAAGCTAATTTTTAAAATTTTAATACAAATGATAGCCAAAAGATAGAATTTCTTTGTTTAAAATATATGGTATGAAATATCGACGAGATAGATTTAAACTATTGAAAAAAATAAAAAAAGATAATGTTTAAGTCAGAAATTTTCTATGTGGATGATAAGTTATTACATTCAGTAATGGTTATATGAAATCCATAATAGGAAAAATTTTGGAAGTATTTATAAATTTTGCAACAAGATGCAAGATTGAAAAAATAATTATATAACAACAGCAAAGCAACAAAACAAGATATTAAGTAACATCAGATGAGGTGTTACATTATACATTAGAAGAGAAAGCATTAAGACTAATGTTATGAAAAGCGTCTGGTGAATTTAGGTTATAAAATTGGAAGGAGTGAAGAGAGATAAAATGCGTAAATAAGGATGGTGCAGTGGTTATGATGTACCAATAAACAGCGGCAGCACATTTTAGTGCACAGAACGAGAAGTTGTTAGAAAAACTATGAAAATAATGGGGGATTTAAAATGTCTAATATCTATGATTGGTCTCTAAAGGCTGATGAAAATGCTTATTCAGATAGTATCATTAATTGGGCAGAAGGACAGCCGCCTAGTTCTGTTAATGATAGTGCAAGGGCGATGATGCAGCGCGTGCGCGAATATCTTGCAGATAATGGTGGATCTATTAATTCAAGCTTTATAGTAAATTTGGAAGATAAAACAACATTAATTACCTTAAAGACAGTTTCGCCTATAAAGAAATACAACAATGATATCGTCATACGTTTTAAAGCTTGTGGTGTAAATATTGGCGTGACAACAATAACTGTTAATAATATAGGAGAAAAGCTTATCTATAAAGCCACTGATACGGGGGTTATACCATTAGAAGGTGGAGAATTTCAAACAGATGGCATTTATGAAATGGTATACAATAATGGTGTTTTAATAAAAGAGCATGAGGGTTGGTATTTATTAAACCCTACACCACCAAAGATAGAAAGTTTCCCCTCTGGATTCATTGCAACATTTGCTATGCAAAATGTGCCAAATGGTTGGCTTTTATGTGATGGTAAGGCCTATAAGCGTGAAGATTATCCGCAGTTATTCGAGGCAATAGGTGATAAATGGGGAAAAGACAGCAATAAAACTTTTAAAGTTCCTGATTTTAGAGGCATGTTTTTACGCGGCTTTGATAATGGTCGGGGTTTAGATGGTGGTAGAAAGTTTGCAGATGAACAACAAGATAGCATAAAATCACATACGCATATTGGGAGTATTGAAAACGCAGGCGAGCATGCGCATAATTTTGAGTATCAAGGGGTAGGATGGCCCGTTGGTGATATTGGGAGACTCCCGAATCATTATACTTATAATGCAACCCTGAAAGGGAGAACAGCTTCTGCTGGTGCACATACACACAAGGTAACTCTTTCCCATACGGGTGAGGCAGAAACGCGCCCTGTTAATACAACCGTTGTCTATGCTATAAAATCATGAGTATGTTTAAGTAATAATAATCTATACACCTTGATAATTTTGTTAACGCGGAGCAATTCCGCGTTATTTTCTATGCATATGAAAAGGAAATCTATATTGTTAATAGAATACTTGAGAGCGTCAAAAAACAATTTTAAAATGATTGAAAGAAAGAGTTAAGGATATAATTTATTTTATAATTATATGATAACATAGGGAAAATGTGTAAAAATCATTTAAACTGTGCCGTGAAGAGATCTGGAGATATATTTTTTCATAAGGTGTTTTGATAGGGGAAGGTAATAAAATTATTCAACCTGAGGCATAAAAAAGTACAATATTTTTAGCGTTTTTTGTGCAAAAATAGCATACCCCTGTATGAGTTAATTCATCTTATAAAGATATTTCTCACCTTGTTGTCGATTTCATTTCTTTGCATTCCATGGTAGGAGGCTTTATCTGTAAATGATAGTTCCCCTTTGAGTGGAATCATCATTATGCTTATGAAGCAGAAGACAAACGCTATTTCTATACTCTCTCCTCATCCCTATATTCCGCATTGTTTTTGCATTAGGGGGCTTACAAAAAGCGTTATTGAGTTTATTTTAAAGTTTTTATTCAATAGGTTAATTCTTTGTGATATGCCAATAAACAATTTTTTAATAGAGAGAGAAAAGTAAAAATATCATTGTAAATCAATATTTATTTATACAAATAAGCTAAAGTATATGTATTATAAAGAAAACATTACCATTAAAGCTACAAATAAATCTTTTATGCAGGGGAGAAAGGTACTTGATTTCTATATGGTCCTTAGAAGATATAATAATACACCCGTTATTATAACAAAGGCATTTATATGTATTTCTTGAATCATTTTTATAAAGATAAAAGTGATAGAAAGAGTGGGAAAACGCATGTTTATGTTGTATAAATTTGTATGATATAACAGTTTGATAACAAAACAAAACTTCACATGTTTTTAGTTACGTAAAATCTTAAAAGATTTTAAACTGGTGTTTTTTTCCAAAAATATCTTTAGGGTAATTGGTCTTCTTTTTTAATGACAGATGACAAAAAGGAGTTCATATGAAAATAAAAAAGATTCTTGAATATTTGCGTGTTTTATTTTGCTATGGACTTTAGTTTTTAGATTGAAGCCGATAGCCTAGAGATCTAATTTCATAGGAGGATGTCGTTTGAGGGAGTATAAAAGGGATATCTTCTTTAGGTAATTCAGAAACGTTTAAAGAACAATGATAAACATCGCGGAGATTTTGTGTTGTCAACACATTAGTTGCATTTCCTTCGCAATAAATCTCACCTTCCTTGAGCAAGATCATGTTATCTGCATAATGTGCCGCGAGATTGAGGTCATGAAGAACAGCAAGAACGCCGCCACCAGAATGAGCAAATTGTTTAGCAATATCCATAACGATGATTTGATGTTGAATATCGAGGCTAGCAATAGGTTCATCTAATATCATCCAGCGAGGAATCCCATTATGAACAGGTTTCCAGACTTGGCAAAGTACACGGGCAAGTTGTACTCTAGCTTGTTCTCCACCTGATAATTGGTGATAATACAGGTTGCCATAATCAGAAAGGTCAACGCACTCTAAAGCTTTCTGGATAAGATTTTGCAATTCGGCTTTGGCAATGCTAAATTGGTTTACAGAAAGGCCAAGCCCTACAACTTCATGGACTAAGAATGGAAATACGAGCGTTGTTGATTGTGGTAGTACAGCGCGCATTTTTGCCATTACATGAGTTTTTGTTTGGCATACATTATAACCATTTAAGGTTATTTTTCCACTGTAAGGAATTTCACCACTCAGAGCTTTGATAAAAGTACTTTTTCCTGATCCATTAGGACCAATAATAATGGTAAAAGCACCACTTTTAGCTTGAAGATTAATGTGTTTAAGAATCTGCTTCTTTCCGCGCTGAACACAAATATTTGTCGCTTCAATCATGAAAAGTCTGTTCCTCGTTTGCATATAAGGATCCATAGAAAGAAAGGTGCACCAAAAAGTGCTGTTACAATCCCAATCGGCAATTCAGCGGGGGCAACAATTAAGCGTGCAAACATATCAGCAAAAATAAGTAATGCTGCTCCCAAGAGAGCAGAGCAAGGAATGAGATAGCGATGATCAGGACCTATGAGCTGACGTAAAATATGAGGAACAATAATACCAATAAAACCAATACCACCACTGACAGCAACAGCACTACCGCACATAAGAGCAACAAGGGGAATAGCAATATTTTTGACGCGTTGAATATGGAAACCAATATGGCCAGCAACAGCTTCTCCAAGAGCAAGGGCATTAAGTGCTCGTGATAAAAAGGGAGAGAAAAGAAGACCAATAACGATAAAAGGGAGAACAAGCCATACTTTCAACCATGTAGCGCCCGCAAGAGAGCCCAGACTCCAAAAAGTGATATCACGCAGTTGTTGGTCATTTGCGACAAAAATCAATGTTCCGACAACAGCACTGCTTAATGCACCAAGAGCAATACCAGCAAGCAGCATGGTTGCAATAGAGGTAAAGCTGTTATGCGTTGCTATTATGTAGAGAATAATTGTTGATAAAAGTCCACCAAAAAAAGCACCTATGATAACTTTATAAGGCTCTAGAAAAGGTGCAAAAGAAACAGGAAAAGCAATGCCGACAACAATTGCTAAGACTGCTCCAAGTCCAGCACCTGCTGATACACCTACAATTCCGGGATCTGCAAGAGGATTACGAAAAAGCCCTTGCATAAGAACACCGGAGACAGCTAAGGCTGCTCCAATCAATAATCCCAAGATAACACGGGGAAGCCTTATGTCGATGAGCACGAGGTAATCACGCGTTTTACTACTTACCGAAAAATCTTGTGTAAGTATCACATGGAGGAGATCAACGAAAGAAACCTTTGCTGCACCATTCAAGAGCCCACCAAAAATACTGAAAATAAGGAATATTATTAAGCTTAATAATAAAATTTTTCCCTGCTTTGAACGGTTTATTTTTTTACCTTCTTTTTCTTTAGGTAAATGCATCCTAGATGTACCGTCTACCATTTTTATCAGCTCTTACCGTTTTGATGTGCACCATAAAGTATCTCAATAAGCTCTCTTGATGCATCTGCAGTACGTGGACCAAATCCCAAAAAATACATAGCATCCATCTGTTTTATGGCATGATTTTTCGCTGCAGTTGTTGCTTGAACTGCCGGTATGGCTAAAATCTTATCAATGCTGGTTGATCTTGCACCATGTTTTATAAGCAAAATAACATCAGGATCTGATTTCAATAATGCTTCGCCGTTGAGAAGTTTATATCCTTTATAATCGGTGATAGCATTGATAGCGCCTGAAAGTTTGATCATACTATCAGCTGCAGTACCTGTCCCAGATGCCATGACGCGTCCATTTTGCACAGAGAAAACAAAAAGAACACGCTTTGGTGTTGTTACTTTCGCCAAAAGCGCATCGTTGTCTAAAAAATTACGCTTCAATTTCTCAATTAACGCCGCGGCTTGCACTTCCCGATGAATGGCTTGACCAACGAGGCGAATCTTTTCTATCACATTTTCACGGGAGTAGTCTTCTGGTATGATCACCAGAGGTATTGATGTTTTTTTGAGAATATCAATTGTTGAAGCGGGACCACTTCCTTCAACAAGCAATATACCCTCAGGAGCAAGTGATAAAACCCCCTCAGGTGAAAGAGCACGCATATATCCAAGCACAGGAAGCTTGAGCGCTTCTTGTGGGTAGACGCTTGTACTATCACGGGCGACAAGTTGATCTTGGGCTCCCAATGCATAGACAATTTCTGTAAGTGCTCCGCCGATAGAAACAATTCGAGCATTTTCAGGAAAACGCGTTGCAGGTTCAGCAATTACTTGTTTAGAAAAACAAGTAAGAGAGAGCAGTAAACACGTAAGAAAAAGGTTTGATAACCTATGTAAAAGAGATATGAACATGTCTAACCTTATCTTATCTTAGTTACTGCTGTTTTCTTGGCATGATGGCAAACTATTCAATAAAGAACGCCAATCTTCACGTTCTTTTTGCCCCTCCTTGCGTACGCCAAAAAATTGAATAACCATCTCATCATCTTTATCGAAAACTTCAAGTGAACTGACATAACCATCACGGGTAGGTTTGCGAACATGCCATACTCTAGCAATCCCGGACGTGAGTAAATGAAGGTCAAATCTTGGATCAAGAACATTAAGCCAAGGTCCCATTTGCTTAATATTTTTTACAGTCCCACTAAAAATTTGAATACACCCTTTATTCCCAACAAAACACATGATTGGCAGTTCTTGTTGTGCGACTTGGTTAAGCATCATTTCAACAGCATTTACCTGTAATTCATCGGCAAATTCATTACCAACATATTTTACAGCATGATGTCGATTAATTTTAAATTCGGAAATAATTTTGTGAAGTTGGTGTACATCTGTCATTTTCCGCCAACGATCCCGAAAACTCTCAATATCCAATTCTGCTATGTCACATTGGGCTGGGAGAGAAACGGGAAGAATGTTAAGAACAGGAGACTGATCTTCAAGAAGGAGCTTTTCAACAAGTTTATTCCACTCTTCCATATTTGTCATATCTTTAGAATAGACCTTTAAAATAGCAACGCCATGTTGATCAAAGAATTGCAGACTTTTTGTAGGTTTTCCAAGAATAACGACATCATATTCAAAACCGAACTTCCATTGTTTTGTAAAAATACGCAAATCAATTTCACCAAGTGTGATAGGAATATGTTCGTTTTGAACAATTTTTTCAAAGCGTCCCGTTATTTCGTGAACAGCATATTCATTGCGAGTTAAGACCATGACGGTTCCAAGTCGAGGTGCATTTTCCAAGAGAGTAGCAACATCAGTTTGTAGCCTTTTTGCTTTTCCAATGGTACAATAAGCCGCAATAAGCTCCGCTTCAGATATACCAATCGAAACCGCAAAATCGCGGTTTCGCATTTCTTTTTTTTCTTCACGCAAACGAAGAATCATTTCAGCTGTATGTGCCATGAATTTACCTTATGTTACTTAACTCAAAAACTAACTTTCAAATTTTACAATTCCAAGGCAATAAATTAAATTCTTTTAAGAGTTCAATCTATCACAAAATAACACTCTATCGTCAACAGCTGAGCAATCAAAAAACGATAAAACAGAAAGAATTAAAACTTTTCTACCAAATCTTTGTAATTTTAAAGATGTTGAAAATAGAAACACAATAATTAATCCTTTTATCAATACGATTTTATTGACCGAATAATTAACAGAAGTGACTAAAACTTTTGTACAAACGACACCTTAAAGTTACGACCAGGCTGGCTATAATAATCTTTTGGTGTTGAACTTTTACCTGAAGGAAGTTCAGATACATTCCAATATTTTGTATTGAAAAGATTATAAACACCGGCTCTTAGAATAGGTCCCGTTTCACCGAATGGTTTCCACCACCCTGTCATATCAACGACATGATATCCTGGAATTTTTTGGTAATCAGATTCTCCGGCTACTTTGTCACGTTTAGCTGCCAAAGTAAGGATAATATCGCTTCCCCAAACCTCTTTTGCATATCCTAATCCGATAACTGCTTTCAAAGGAGGAATTGAGTTAAGATACTCCTTTTTATCAAGATCTTTTCCTTGTGAATAAGCAAGAGCAACATTGCTATGAAAACCATTTTTAAGAACTAAATGGGCTTTTGTCTCAACACCAAAAATTTGCACGTGAAAACGATTCATGTAATGCCGACGCGCAAATCTAAATTCCTCTGATGGCCCTCTATCCTCAGTATCTATGAAATTCTTATATTGATTGAAAAAGGCATTGAAGGAACCACCGAAATTTACATTTCCATACCGTAGACCAACATCATACCCATTGCTTGTTTCTGGTTGAAGATCAGGATTCCCTTTCACGTAATAAGCAGAAGGTTTGATATAAGAGACGTAAAGTTCTGAAATACGTGGTGCACGAAAAGCCTGTGCCCACTGAGCATAGAGCGTTACTTGATTACGAACATCCCACTCCACGCGTAATTTAGGAGAAAAGCGTGAACCACTTCTTTCTGGAGGGAATTTATCAGAAATCAGTGCTTTCTCATAAGAAGGTGTTTTCTGAGGAACATATTTGTACCAATCATACCGGATTCCCGGTGTTACACGAAAACGATCATCAACCAACCCAATTTCATCTTCAAAAACAAAACCTAAATTGTAACCATTTGTGTCTGGTGAATCTGATCGATTAGCAGGAACAAAAAGACATCCCCGAGCGTATTCTTTTATATGACAATTGTCTTTACCTAACAAATAGTGATGAAATTTAGATGACGAAACATTCATTACAAACTTTAACGTATGGTTTATAGTGCCAAAATCCACTTTTTTAAGGGCATCAGCATTGAAACCATAATTGATATTACGCAAGAAATTATCTCTCAAATAATCCCCTTTGGGAGCTGAAACACGAACGCCTGTCATAACGTAACGACTTGATTGCCTTTGCCAATAAAGCTGCCCATTAAACGCATCAAGAACTGCATCACCATTACCATTATAATTATAAGAAAGAGAAAAGCGCTCACGAAGTTTATTATCCTGCTCATAAACGGAACCTGGAGCGTATCTTTTAGACGAATTTAATTCATGTGTGTTACTATTATGACCAAAACGCTCTGCGGTAAAACCAAGGCGGTGATTATCACTCAAATATTGATGAATTTTAAAAAGCAAGTTATTTTTATCAAAGTGAGAAGGGTTTTTGCGCGTGCGTTCCTCATACCCTTCTACTGTTCCCATATTTTTGCGCTCATGACCTTCTACATAAGATCCTTGAAAAAGTAAAAATGTCCGGTAATTACGCACAGCAAAAGCTTGATCGATGCGCCAGCTGTTATCAACAGAATTATAACCACCTTTTATAAGGCTTCCCCAATTCTTTTCTTCCACGATCAGGTCTTCAGGATCAAGGGTACGCAACGCAATGATTCCCCCTAAGGCGCCAGAACCATAAAGACTAGAATCTGATCCTTGAATAGTATCAAACGTAGAAAGAGCATTGAAATCAAAAGTTGTGTTTCCACCTCCACCACGGAATATATCATTAAACCATGGAAGAGAAATACCATCCATTGTCGTAAGAACACGGTTTGCATCTAAACCCCGAATAACGAAACTGTTATTTTCTGAGTTATAGGATACGGAAGGATTAAGACGACTCACATCATAAACATCAGTTATTTGTCTTTCATCAATATTCTTGTTGGTCTTACGATCAGTCAGAATGGTTATTGAATTTGAAGCATCTTCTATTTTTTTTCCTTTAATAAGGATTGGTTTGAGTTCAGTGACAGCACTTCCATCTTTATTTTGTGCAAAAACAAATGAAGGTATACAGACCGATAATGCACTTAAAATTACACAGCTTTTATAGATATTTTTTCGTCTTATTTGCATAACACATCATAACCCTTTTAAACATCCCCTCTCTGTTTTGAAATTTTTAATACAAAAAGGCTGGACTCACTGATTAAAACTTGCCAGCCAAGTAGGAATGATTTTGACAACGGCACAAAATCATTAGAAGACCATATTAAACATGACAAAATCAGTCAAGAAAAAAGTTGCAATTTCAAAATAGCCTGTTTTAATGAGATTGAACACCAATATTAAGCTTAAAATAGTGGCAGAAGAAACGATGAATTTTGCAAATACGAAACAATTATTAACTCTTTGGATTGGTGCATTTATTGGGGCTTTCTTTTTGCATGTATTATTGGCAGCACAGTTTTATTTTCAAAGTACTGGTATAAGTAATGGTTTGCTCTCGTCGGAGATTATGCTGACTTTTATGCAAGAAACTGTATATCCGGATGTTGATACAGACTTGCCAGATATTCATAGAGAGTCGGATATTAATACAGAGCAAGAATTATTACAGTCTGATCTCCTAGAGCAGGAGTCAGAAGGATTGGAATCCGTGGATGAAGTTCAATCGGAAGAACCTCAGCATATAGTAGAACAAGATGACTTAAAGCCTTTGGAAGAACCCCTACCTCAAAAAGTGGAGCATAAAGCGTTTATCAAAAAAACAATACCGATGCCAAAGGCTGTAGTAAAGCGCTCCAATGCAAAGGCGGTACGTTCTTCTTCCATCAACAAGGGTGGCGGTACAGCAGGGCTTGAAGATATGTTGTTAATGGAGTGGTTAGCAAAGGTACAGTCACAATTAGAAAGGCAAAAAAATTATATTGTGGGACAGCGCACCAATCGTACAAAAGGAACGGTGAAGTTAGAATTTATGGTGCATGAGCAGGGGAGTATTTTTTCTAGTCGTGTAGCAGTCTCTGCTGGTGACCCGGAACTTGATCGATTAGCGATGGCAGCCCTTCGACGCGTTGGTTCTTTTCCACCACCACCACCATCAAAAGTGAATAAAACAATTAGAGTATCCCTAATATTTAGCTGATTTTTTATGCGGGGCGCTTTTCTTATAATATATTGATTTATAATGACTATTTATAATTTTAATGAAAGTTCAAATACAATTTATTCGAATTTTTTTGATGTTGAATCAATCAAAACCATCCGCTTACGTATGATACAAGTTGAGGAGGAGCATGGATAAAAAACTTCTAAGAAGCAGTGAATATACTTCTTATGAGTGCTCTAAATGAAAGGGCTTTTGCATCATTGGGAGTTAAGGGATGATAGAGCTATAGCTTTTATTAATTAAAGGTCTAATCGATTTTTATACCATTCGTGAGAGGATTTTCGTAAGTACTTTTCAGATACACCGTTGTGAAATGGACTTAGAAACATTAAAATAAAACAATAATATAAATAAGAAAAACATACTATTTGGGGATACTCTGTTTTGTGTGAAGGATGTGAGCTTATATGTAAAAATAAGAAAAAAAGCAAAGCTTCATCTTCATCATTAAAAGATATTGACATATTTAAAAGTCGTAGAACCGAATGAAAAGGGAAGGGGCAGAAGAGAATTGTTTGTCTTTAAGGCTTTCTAACTCAATGAGTCTGTCTTTCTGTTATCAGAGATAATCCAAACGATATATATAATAACGTACTCTTATTTGTTATAGAAATGTTATAAGCAGGAAAAAATAGTCTTAAAAGATGCTGTTTCACAAGATTTGAATATTGACTAATAAGCAACAGTAAAAGGATGAGCTATTTGTTTCACTCTTCTCTTATATTTGTAATCTCTATGATATTGTCGTCTATGTTGAGAAGAAATGAATTATTTGTACTACCTGTTGATTTATAATGATAATTCATCATTTTGTATTTAAAATAAAAGACCCAAATAGCGTAGGGTTTCCTCATTTCGAATTTATTAATACTGAATCAATTAAAATTACTTTCTTATACGTCCTAAGAAAGTGGGTATGGTACTATTTAAAAAGGAATAAAAACACTTCTTATCAACGCTTTCAAATGCTATTTGGGAAGTTAAGGCATATTATTTCCGTCGACCAGAAAGCAAGTCGGTTTTTATATCTATTTTCCCAGTGAGTCTTGCTTTGTAGACACCATAATTTTCCATGACACGCATCACGTAATTACGTGTTTCTGTATAAGGAATACGTTCAATCCAATCAATGACGTTATCGAGAGATTGACCTCGAGGATCGCCATAACGTTTTATCCATTCATTGACTCGACGGGGACCCGCATTATAGCCAATAAGAGTTAGTATATAGGATCCATTAAAACGTTCTAATTGTTCATTGAGAAAATGAGCACCTAATGTTGCATTATAATGAGCATCACTGCTAAATTTTTTAGGAGACCATGCGATTGAGTATTTTTTTGCCAGTGCTTTTGCTGTTGTAGGAAGCAATTGGAGTATACCTTGTGCACCTGCTTTTGATATGGCTGTTGGATTAAATTCGCTTTCTTGGCGTGCAATGGCATAGATAAGCGATTTTTCTTCTACAGAAATATTAGCAGAAGCTGGTATAGCTCCCAGAGGATGAGAGAGTGCACCGACATTTTTCCCCTGAAAAACAGCCATTTTTCCAATTTTGAGGCTGGTATAATAGTCTCCATTTTTTTCTGCCATAACAGCCAGAAGAGCTAATTCACCGGGGCTTTCTATTTTTTTTCCGAGCTCTCTATAAAAAATTTTAGCAAAATCAGCATAGCCGGCTGCTTCAAGACGTTGAATTGCTTTGATCGCTTTTCGTGCACTAAAATGTTGTCGCTCAGCGGTTGTTGGTTTGGGAAAGAAAACTTTAAGCTTTTTTTGGTTGAGTCGTGCAGCGGCTAATTGACCATAGTAAGTTGCACCAAAATGAGCTGCGCGATGAAAGTATTGCTGGGCATTTTGATGTTCTTTTAGCGCTTCTGCTGTTCGTCCCATCCAGTAATATCCACGTGATGCATAAAAAGGTAAAGAAGAGAGTTGAGGAATACGTGAAAAATGCTGCATTGCTAATTTAGGGTTATGAAGAAACCGTAGTGCATACCATCCTGCATGAAACTCAGCATCGATGGCTAATGCAGATGTTATACCAGTGTGCATTGCAACGAGTTGATAAGCAATTTTTGGTTTGTTTAAATCGAGCATTTCACGAGAAAGGGCGCGTTGTTCTTTCCACAATGAATGAGGGTTCATAAGGCGAAATGCATCTTTTGATGTTTTCATCATGAGTGCTGCGGCCGCATCATATTGCTCTGTTCGTCGAAGATGGCGTATTCGAGCAAACTGAAAAAGAGGATCTTTTTGCCATGATCTCTCTACAGCTTTTAATTTTTGTGTAGCTCTAGGATCATTTTTTTCAACGGCCACAAAAGCATTAAAAAGAGATTGAGCATGGGCTAATTTTGCAACGCGTGCTGCTGAATCAAAACGATGTGCATACAGCATAAACTGCATGCGTTTCAAATGATCAATAGGTTTTAATGTAGCGCTTGCATTTTTAAGAACAAATACTTCTTCTTTTGCATTAAGCTGTGTTTTATGCCACCATGGCGCAATAACGTGTTGAGCACGAGTGGTTTGTCCCGTTGCGATAAGTGCTTTAGCGAAAAGAGCCATCCCTTGTGCTGTTTGGGGCGGGTGATGAGAAAATTTTTGGATGATTGCGCGTGTGACGTTGGTTTCGTTAAGAAAAGCACGTTCAGCATTGCGTTGCATCGTTTCTATACCTGGCCATCCTTTTAGCATGTTGATTGCATTAAATATTTCAGAACTGGATATATTAGCTTGGTTTGACACCCCCAGCGCCCATGTCAAAATATGACGATCAAGGCTATGTTTTTCCATTGAATTACGAAGATTTATTGTTTTTGCAATATTGTTGTTTGCTAGTGCATCTAGCCCAGTTTTCAGTTGCTGAAGTGTAGCAGTATTGTGTGATGTTGTGTGTGTCTGTTGAAGAGATTCTTGAGCTTCTTTTGCGGTAAAGGGAGTAGGGCGAACCAAAGGGATTGGTACTTTCCCTTGCAAAAGGGGTGTTTGCGCGTATGCACTTGAAAATAAAATTCTTATTGCCAGTATAAGTGCAGTAAAGGTTGATACGAAAAGAGAGGTGGAAAATACACGCATAGAGAAAAGACCTTGAGACCTTGCTTTTTGTAAAAACTTAAGGATTTATAGAACACAAGCATGAAAAACGCGTTAATATAGACGGCTTATTTTAAAGAAATGTTCAACATTTAAGGAGGGACATTTTCATCTTATGGGGGCTTTTTTTGAAATTCATCTTGCTTCAATGATAGAGCAAGATTATGCTCTATTTAAAATTTATAAAAGGCGATTATTAAAAAAATAAAAGCAAACATTATAGGGAGTTTGTCATGCTCAAGGGAGCTATAACTGCGCTTATCACACCGTTTGATAACAAGGGCGCAATTGATGAGAAGGCGTTTTGTGATTTTGTTGAATGGCAGATCACACAAGGGATTAACGGTGTAAGCCCTGTTGGGACAACAGGTGAATCAGCAACGTTAAGTCATGAAGAACATAAGCGGATTATAGAATTGTGTGTTGAGCAGGTTGCAAAGCGTGTTCCTGTTGTTGCTGGAGCGGGATCAAATAGCACAAGCGAGGCTGTAGAGCTTGCACAATACGCGCAAAAAGCTGGCGCAGATGCAGTTTTGGTTGTCACTCCCTATTATAATAGACCAAATCAATCTGGCTTATATAAGCATTTTTCTTCCATTGCCAAAGCTGTTTCTATTCCGATTATAATTTATAATATTCCTGGTCGTTCTATTATCGATATGGCTGTAGAAACGATGAAAGACCTTTATCAAGATTTTAACAATATCATTGGTGTTAAGGATGCAACGAGCAGAATTGAGCGCGTTAGTGAACAAAGTGAAAAGTGTGGAAAAGATTTTGTGCAGCTTTCCGGTGATGATTGTACGGCGTTAGGTTTTAATGCACATGGAGGTATGGGGTGTATTTCAGTTTCCTCCAATGTTGCTCCGAAGCTTTGTGCAGAACTTCAAGCAGCTTGTTTTCGTGGTGATTATAAAACAGCACGAGAATTAAATGATCGCTTGATGCCTCTTAATCGTGCTGTGTTTATTGAACCTAGTCCAGCAGGTATTAAATATGCTGCTGCAAAATTAGGATTTTGTGGTGATACTGTGCGTTCTCCTATTGTTCCATTAACAGAAAGAACAAAGAAGATTATTGATGCAGCCCTCAGTCATGCTGGTCTTTTAAAAGCATAAAATGATATTGACAAAGCCATGAATAAAAAAAAGAACGCGCCCGTACGGAAAATAATTGCTGACAATCGTAAAGCACGTTTTAATTTTGAAATCCTTAATAATCTTGAGGCTGGTCTTGTCCTTCAGGGAGCGGAAGTGAAGTCCTTACGTTCTAATCATGCCAATATTGCTGAAAGCTATGCGAGTTTTGAGAATGGGGAATTGTGGTTAGTAAACAGCTATATTCCTGAATATACGCAGGCTAATCGTTTTAATCATGAACCACGACGTTTGCGCAAATTATTACTTTCAAAACGTGAGATGGCACGTTTTTTTAATGCAACGTCTCGTGAAGGAATGACACTTGTTCCTCTCAAACTTTATTTTAATGAACGAGGGCGCGTTAAGTTGGAGATCGCTCTAGCGCGGGGGAAAAAGCTTCATGATAAGCGCGAAACGGAAAAAAAACGTGATTGGGGACGTGAGAAAGCAAGACTTTTAAAAAGGTATGGCTAATGGATGCGATCTAGATATTCTTTATTCATAGCGCTGTTTAAAACAGTTTTAGCATTGATCTAAGTATGTTTTTGCTGCTTGAAAGATTTGATGAAACATGGCGTCTGTCAAACGTCCAGTATTTGTATTATAACGAGAACAGTGATAGCTCGAAAAGATGCGTAATCTGCCGATGTTATTGATTTCGCCGTGTCCAAAAGGGTGAGCTAAAACTTTTGCATTAAGGGCACGTATCGTTGAATGGTGCGCAATGGTGCCTAAGGTAATAACGGCTTTAAGTTTGGGAAGATTTGTTAAAAGAGGTGAGAAGAAATAGCGGCACGTGTTAATTTCTGCACCGGTGGGTTTATTTTCTGGTGGAACACAACGAACAGAGTTAACAATTGCTGCATCAATAAGTTCAAGAGTATCGTCTGCTCTTTCTTCAAAGGTTCCTTGGGCAAAACCAAACTTTTTTAAAGTTGAATAAAGTAAGTGCCCAGCATAATCACCAGTAAATGGACGTCCAGTTCGATTTGCTCCGCGTAATCCAGGAGCAAGCCCAACAATAAGAAGGCGTGTTGTATCTGGCCCTTTATAAGGAAAGAATGGGCGCACCGGTGCGTTATACCAACTTGGTTCTTTTACACGCCAGCCAGCGATAAATTGATGAAGCCTCGGACATAAATTGCAATTTTGGGGTGGTTCTGGGCACAGTGATGTTAATTGGCTATTCATGGTGTTAGGCATCAATCGTTTTTCTATTTTGTGAGTCTTTATATAGCGTATATGACGGGTTATGTTTTGATAAACAATCTATAATGAATATAAATAAACTTTTTTAGAAGAAAGTTTAATATAAACTTATTGCTCATTATTGTGTAAAGAGAGGTCATCTTTCAGTAATTTATTCGATGAATAAGAGTGCGATACACATGATGTTCAAAGAAAAAAGTTTTCTCTTTAGATAAAGATATTATCATAAAAAGTATGTATAAGACTGCTGTTATTGCAAAGGGTTTAAACAGCAGGTATTCCTTTTAAAAGGATAAGGACTCCAGACAAGTCTTTTGTCAAGAAAGACCTCCCTTTGTTTGAAGTCAATCTATTGGAATGCTTTTAAAAGAAATTTTGATAACGAGCATGAATAGGTTATACATTTTTAAATTTTCCAAGAATTTTTTTAAATAAGTTCTTTAATCAAAAAATATAAAAGTTTGTGTTGTTTTTCTTGTGTTTTATTTTGATTATTGTATATACTCCTTTATCCGCTATTAAATTTTTTTATTTGAGAAAGAGGCATAAATGGCCCGCGTAACGGTAGAAGATTGTATTGATAAAGTTGACAACCGCTTTGAATTGGTACTTTTAGCAGGTCATCGGGCGCGTCAGATTTCACAAGGAGCGCAGATTACGGTTGATCGTGATAATGATAAAAATCCAGTTGTTGCTTTGCGTGAAATAGCAGAAGAAACATTGTCGCCTGCTGATTTAAAGGAAGACCTTATTCATTCGTTGCAAAAGCATGTGGAAGTAGATGAGCCAGAAATGGCAAGTGAATTTATTACCCATTCAGGTGAAGCTGAAAGTGTTTTTAATACGTCGTCGCAAGAAGAAGGTACTTCATTTGATCATATGTCAGAAGAAGAGCTTTTAGCGGGTATTGAAGGTTTGGTTGTTCCAGAAAAAAGTGACGATTATTAATTGCAGCAATTTATGTTACAGGAGTAAAGATACCTTGTCATGTAAGGAGCAATTATTTTTCTTGTCTTTTATTGATAGGACATGTTCAATAAAGATTAGAGGTGTGAAAAGATAAAGGATATGCTCGTATGATGCGTCAGTGTGAGCTTGTTGGACGTGTTCAACGTTACAAGTCTGACGTAGATGAGGCTCTTTTAAACAGGGCCTATGATTATGCAATGAAAAAGCATGCACATCAAAAGCGTGCATCAGGTGATCTTTATTTTTCTCATCCTTTAGAAGTTGCTGCTATTTTGACAGATATGCGGTTGGACGAGGCAACGATTGCTGTTGCTCTTTTGCATGATACAATTGAAGATACAAGCGCTACACGAGCAGAAATTGATCAGCTTTTTGGTTCTGAAATTGGGAAGTTGGTTGAAGGGCTTACAAAGCTTAATAAGCTTGATCTTGTATCAAAGAAAGCCGTACAAGCAGAAAATCTTCGTAAACTTCTTATTGCTATTTCTGATGATGTTCGTGTTCTTTTAGTCAAACTTGCTGATCGTCTTCATAATATGCGTACCCTTGGTGTTATGCGTGATGATAAACGTCGGCGAATTGCTGAAGAGACGATGGATATCTATGCGCCACTTGCAGGTCGTATGGGTATGCAGGATATGCGTGAGGAATTAGAGGATCTCTCTTTCTTTTATTTAAATCCAGAAGGTTATCGTACGATTACCAATCGACTTTCTGAATTATTGAAACACAACCGTGATTTGCTTTCCACAATTGAAAATGAATTGACAAAACTTTTTTTGGAAAATGGCATTAAAGCAGATGTTAAAAGCCGTCAGAAAAAATCTTATTCAGTTTTTCGCAAAATGGAAAGTAAAGCATTATCTTTTGAACAATTATCGGATATTTTTGGATTTCGTGTGATTGTTGAGTCCGTGAATGATTGTTATCGTGCTCTTGGTGTCATTCATACGACATGGCCAATGGTTCCTGGTCGTTTCAAAGATTATATCTCTATACCAAAGCAAAATGATTATCGTTCTATTCATACAACAATTGTTGGCCCTTCAAGACAACGTGTTGAGTTGCAAATTAGAACGGCTGCTATGGATGAAGTTGCTGAATATGGGGTTGCTGCTCATTCCATCTATAAAGAGCATGGTTCCAATTATTCGACTGTGAAGTTATCAAGTGAAACGAATGCCTATGCATGGTTGCGTCAAACGATACAATCTTTGTCTGATGGAGATAATCCAGAAGAGTTTTTAGAACATACAAAACTTGAGCTTTTTCAAGACCAAGTTTTTTGTTTTACGCCGAAAGGTCGATTAATTGCTTTTCCTAAAGGAGCTACGCCTATTGATTTTGCTTATGCCGTCCATACAGACATCGGTGATTCTTGTGTGGGTGTAAAAATCAATGGTCGTATTATGCCTTTAATGACCAAATTAAAAAATGGTGATGAGGTTGATATTATTCGCTCACACGCTCAAATTCCGCCAGCAGCATGGGAATTTCTTGTTGTCACGGGTAAAGCACGTTCAGCTATTCGACGAGCAAGTCGTGCAGCGGTACGTAAACAATATTCGGGTTTAGGATATCGTATTCTCGAGCGTTCATTTGAATATATGGGAAAGCAATTTTCAAAAGACCTTTTGAAGAAAGTTTTGCCACGTTTAGCACGTAAAGATGTAGAGGATGTATTGGCTGCTGTTGGGCGTGGAGAGCTGTTTTCCGCTGATGTGATTAAAGCGGTTTATCCTGATTATCAAGATCACCGTGTGGTACAAAAGTCATCTTTTAGGCCTGGGGAAGAAGGTTGGTTTAATATTGAAAATGCTCAAGGTATGATTTTTAAAGTTCCAGAAAATGAGAAGAATGCAAAGGTCGAGAATCATCAATCTAAAGCATTGCCTATTAGAGGAACCCGTGGAGATATACCCGTACGTTTTTCACCGGAAGGAGCAGTACCTGGAGATCGGATTGTTGGTATTATGCAGCCAGGAGCTGGGATCGTTATTTATCCAATACAGTCTTCAGCTTTGATGGCGTATGATGATCAGCCAGAACGATGGATTGATGTCCGCTGGGATATTGATGCCCAAATGAATGAACGTTTTCCTGCACGGATGGATATTTTAGTTGTAAATAGTCCAGGTTCTCTGGCTGAAATTACACAAATAATTTCTGCTAACGATGCCAATATCCAAAATTTATCTTTTATCCGTACAGCACCAGATTTTACAGAAATTATGATTGATTTGGAAGTGTGGGATTTAAAACATTTGAATCGTATTTTTTCTCAGTTAAAAAAGGCAGGTTCAGTAAGTACAGTACGGCGGGTTCATGGATAAAAAGAAAGATTTTGCAATGAAGACACAAGATGTCATTGATATTTTTAAACAAGCAGATGCTATTCTAGAAGGGCATTTTATTTTAACATCGGGGCGCCATAGTGCGACTTATATGCAAAAAGCGAAAGTATTCATGCATGCTGACTTGACGGAAAAGTTATGTCGTGGATTGGCTGAAAAAATCAAAAAATCTATCGAGGGAAAAATTGACTATGTTGTTGGTCCCGCAATTGGCGGTCTTATTCCTTCCTATGAAACTTCACGTCACCTTGGTGTTCCTTCTCTTTGGGTAGAGCGTGTAAATGGCATCTTTGAATTGCGTCGTTTTGAAATCAAGAAGGGTGCACGGATTGTTATTGTTGAAGATATTGTAACAACGGGTCTTTCCATTCGTGAGACTGTTGAAGCGCTTGTTGCAGCAGGAGCAGAGGTATTGGCTAGTGCATGTATCCTTGATCGTTCTGGTGGTAAGGTCAATGTTGGAGTTCCATTGATTGCGCTTGCTGAATACGAGATAACCTCTTATGCTAGTGATGCACTTCCTGCAGAGCTTTCTGTTCTTCCCGCGATTAAACCAGGCAGTCGAAATATTTAATTGTCGTTATATTTTTTTTGTGCAAAAGCTTAAAAAGATTAATTTGGATGATATAGATTATTTCATCATCAAAAGATGTATATTGAGAGTCATATGCTTTTTCGTCGTCGAGAACCAATAGATTTTGTAACGCGTATTCGACTTTGGTTATGGCCACGTCGTTCATTTTCTCGCTCATTTTGCTACATACATAAACGTATTTTGCGTATATCAGCAACACCGCATGAAGTAGCATTAGGGGTTGCTGTTGGCGTTTTTTTAGCTTGTTCACCTTTCTTTGGGCTGCATATTATTTTGGCAATATTTTTTTCTTGGCTTTTGCGTGCAAACTTTGCTGCCGCAATCATTGGGACAATTTTTTCTAATCCACTCACATTTTTATTGATTGTCATGGCTGATTATAAAGTAGGGTATTTTTGTTTATCACTTTTTAGCGATGTCAAAGAGATTTCTCTTTCGCAAATTCGTGCTCTATTTAATGGTTTGACATTGTCAAATCTCTCTCTCCTCTTTAAAGGCGCATGGGACACAATTATGAGTCCTATGATTTTAGGGGGAACTCTTTTAGGTATTGTTTTTGGTGGTTTATCTTATATAGGTGTTTACAGAGCAACGGTTCGTTTTAAACAAAAGCGATACCAAAAGATTATAAAAAAAAGGCGTTTAAAGAAGCGCTCATCGCCTGTATTAAAACAGAAATAAATTTAAGAAAGATCGGGTAATATCTTATGATTATTGGTCTTGGAAATGATCTGGTTGATATACGACGTATTGAGAAAATGTTGGTTCGTTATGGTGAGCATTTTATCGAACGTATTTTTACGGATATTGAAAGAAATAGATCTGAAAATCTCAAAAAAAGCTCCTCTTCTTATGCAAAAAGATTTGCTGCTAAAGAAGCATGTGCTAAAGCCTTAGGAACGGGAATCGCTTGTGGTATCAATTGGAAAGACATGGGGGTAGTTAATTTGCCGTCTGGTAAACCAATAATGCAATTAACAAATCGTGCGCAAATACAACTTCAAAAGTTATTACCTCCTCATCATGATGCAGTTATTCATCTTAGTATAACAGATGATTTTCCTTGGGCGCAGGCATTTATTATTATCGAAGCACTTCCACGTGGATAGATGGCATGAGAGATTGTGCTTTTGTTATTTGAATATTATGATGAAAAAAATTATATCTGTGATGAGAAGGCAGTTGGTGATGATCCAAAAAGATAAAGTGCATAAAAAAGAAAAAAAAGGTGGGCTTCGTGAATTTATTTCTGTTTTAATACAGGCTTTGCTTTTAGCAGCGTTTATTCGGACACTTTTTTTCCAGCCGTTTAGTATTCCTTCCGGTTCAATGCGTCCTACTTTGTTGGTGGGAGATTATCTGTTTGTTTCTAAGTATGCATATGGGTATTCTCGTTTTTCCATCCCCTTTTCTCCTCCTCTTTTTTCTGGACGGATTTGGGCATCTCAACCTCAACGTGGAGATGTGGTCGTTTTTCGCTTACCAAGTAATCCGAAGATTGATTATATAAAACGCGTTGTTGGGCTACCAGGTGATCGTATACAAGTCCGTCAAAGTGTCCTTTATATTAATGATGAGGCTGTTTCACGTCACTTTATGGGGGAGATTGATAATTCTGATATAACAGAGGTTAACTATCCTGTTGAGGTTTATCGCGAGACAATGCCTAACGGTGTCAGTTATGATACACTTGATTTAGCTTTCATCCCGAAAGTTGATGATACAGAAGTCTTTGAAGTTCCTCAAGGACATTACTTTATGATGGGAGATAACCGCGACAATTCAGATGATAGTCGTTTAGATGTAGGCTATGTTCCAGAAGAAAATCTTATTGGTCGCGCGAGCGTGATTTTCTTTTCTATCAGTAATGGTTCAAGTGCTTGGCAGATTTGGCGCTGGCCATTTGATGTGCGTTGGAAACGTTTGTTTTCTTTCATAAATACGGTTCATGATTTGCCGCTTATCAAGCAAGGAAGCAACGATGAAACGTCTCATGATTGATCAGCTTTTCAAGCTGACGGGGCATCGTTTTAAAGATGAAGAGAGGTTAAAGAAGGCATTAACACACTCGAGTGTACAAGATTCGGAACAGGGGAATTATGAACGACTAGAGTTTCTAGGGGATCGGGTTTTAGGGCTTTTGATTGCAGAGATGCTGTATCAACTTTTTCCTCAGGCAAGTGAAGGTGAATTATCAGTTCGTTTAAATCATCTGGTCAATGCACAGACATGTGCTGATATTGCGCGTGAAATGAGGCTTCCTGATATGATCCGTGTTGGTTTTGAGATGAAAAATTTTGAGGGACGTCGACTTATCAACATGCATGCAGATGTCGTGGAAGCTTTGATTGCAGTAATATATCTCGATGGAGGATTGGAAAGCGTTCGCCCTTTTATTCAAAAATATTGGCAAAGTCGGGCAAAGAAAATGGATGCTGGTCGACGTGATGCCAAGACAGAATTACAGGAATGGGCGCATATCCAAGGCAATGCACAACCACATTATCAGGTTATAAAACGTTCAGGTCCAGATCACGATCCTGTTTTTATGGTAGAGGTCAGTATTTCTGGGTTTGCTTCAGAGATTGGGCAGGGAAGCTCCAAAAGATATGCTGAAAGAATGGCAGCTGAAAAAATTTTGCGACGAGAGGGTGTATGGAAAACAGTAGGAAAAAATGATCATGAGTGACGTTATGAAAACGCGTTCTGGGTTTGTTGTGCTTATTGGGATGCCTAATGCCGGTAAATCGACATTGGTTAATCAATTGGTTGGAACAAAGGTTTCAATTGTAACACATAAGGTACAAACAACACGAACTTTAATCCGCGGTATTGTCATTCATGATGATGTGCAAATTGTGTTGGTCGATACACCGGGTGTTTTTCGTCCCCATAAGCGCTTAGAACGAGCCATGGTCTCTGCTGCTTGGGGAGGGGCTAAGAGCGCTGATGTTCTACTCGTTTTAATTGACGCTCAAAGTGGTCTTTCGGATGAAGTTGATATGATGTTAGATATTGTAAACAATATGAAACAAGAAAAAGTTCTTGTTCTTAATAAGGTTGATACAGTTGTTAAATCATCTCTTCTAGCGTTAACCACTAAAATAAATGAACGTGTAAAGTTTGCGCAAACATTTATGATTTCTGCTCTAAACGGTTCTGGTTGCAAGGATTTACTTCATGCGTTGAGTAACATGATGCAGGAAGGGCCATGGTATTATCCGGAAGATCAAATTTCTGATATGCCTATGCGTCATCTTGCTGCTGAAGTTACGCGTGAAAAACTTTTTCTTCGTCTTCATGATGAACTTCCTTATTCCTCAACGGTTGAAACAGAAAACTGGGAAGAGCGTTCAGATGGTTCCGTTAAAATTAATCAAGTTATTTATGTCGAGCGTGAGAGTCAGAAAAAAATTGTCTTAGGAGCAAAAGGCGATACAATTAAAGCGATTGGTCAAGCAGCACGTAAAGAACTCATGGAAATTATGGATCAAAAGGTTCATCTTTTTCTCTTTGTGAAAGTGCGCGATAATTGGGATACTGATCCAGAACGTTATCGCGAAATGGGATTGGATTTTTTAAAATAAGATTTTTAAAAATAATTAAAGTAAAATGAAGTGGAAAGAACAAGCCGTTATTCTTGGTACACGCCAATATGGTGAAACAAGTGTTATTCTTGAGATTATGACACGTGAACATGGTCGTTATATGGGAGTGGTAAAAGGGGGGCGGTCGCGTCGTATGGCAGCTCTTCTTCAACCTGGAAATTTTGTGGAGGCTGAATGGTGGGCTCGTTTAGACGAACATTTGGGACTTTTTCGGCTTGAAGCTCTTGATTTACATGCGGCACGATTAATCTGTCTACCAGAAGCACTTTATGCTTTGCAATTGATAGCTTTTCATTTGCGGCTTCTTCCCGAACGTGATCCGCACCCCATTTTATATGATATTTTACACCTTTTTATGCAGAATTTTGATGAACCATTTGTAAATGCAGAATTGCTTGTACGTTTTGAAATGCTGCTTCTTGAAGAACTTGGTTTTGGTCTTGATTTATCTTGTTGTGCTGCAACAGGTCGTCAGGAAAGGCTTCATTACGTATCACCAAAATCTGGTCGGGCTGTCTGTGAAGAAGCAGGAGAACCTTGGAAAAAAAAGCTTCTCATTCTACCACAGTTTCTTGTACAAAGAACGACTCGTCCTGCTGATTTTAGTGATATAATAAATGGTTTTATACTGACGGGTTTTTTTCTTATGCGTCATGTCTGGGAGCCACGAGATATAAAGCAGCCGTCAGTGCGCATGAATTTGATACAATTGTTTGAGCGCCAATTTGGTGTACAGGCATTAATTTGTTGATCTGATGATAATTGAATGGGAAAATGAGAATTTTAAAGACAATTGCTGAAGTTCGCCAATATACTTCAGAGGAACGACGTTTAGGTTTTTCGATTGGTTTTGTTCCAACAATGGGGGCATTGCATGATGGTCATCTTGCATTAGTACAGTATGCAAGAGCAATGTGTGATCGCGTAGTGGTTTCTATTTTTGTCAATCCAAAGCAATTTGGACCTCATGAAGATTTTTCTCAATATCCAAGAGATTTGAAGGGCGATTGTGCTTTGTTAAAAGAAGCAGGTGTTGAATGTGTTTTTGCTCCTTCTGTCGATGAAATGTGGCCACTAGGAAATGATACAATTGTGCAAGTGAAAAAATTATCACGTATTTTGATGGGAAAATTACGTCCGGGGCACTTTTGTGGTGTAACAAGCGTTGTTGCTAAACTTTTTAACATTGTCCAAGCAGATAAGGCTTTTTTTGGGGAAAAAGATTTTCAACAAATTTTAATTATTCGGCGTATGGTTGAAGATTTGGCTTTTCCTATTGAAATCGTTGGAGTTCCTATTCTACGGGAGTCAGATGGTGTAGCTTGTTCTTCACGCAATCAGCTTTTAACATTAGAAGATCGTAAAGCTGCCAAAATTATTCCTGAAAGTGGAAAAGCTGCTGAAAAGCTTTATCATGAAGGTGAACGGTCGGTTGATAAATTATGCAAAACTGTTCGTGATATTTTACAACAAGAAACGCGTGCAATCATTGAAGCGATAGATTTACGGGATATGGAAACTTTATGCGTGGTTAAAGGAACATTGAATAAACCGGCGGTTTTACTCCTTACTGTCCGTTTTGGTGAGGTAAGGCTGATTGATCAATATATATTGCAAGAGAAGGGTGGAAAATGAGTGTACATAAAACCGTAAAGCGTATAACATCTTCCGAAATACGTGCACGAAAGGGACAACAGCCAATTGTTTCTTTAACAGCTTATCAAGCTTATACTGCGCGGATTGCTGATCCATATTGCGATATCCTTTTGGTTGGTGATAGCGTTGGGATGGTTGTGTATGGGTTTGAGACAACGCTTCCTGTTAATTTAGATATGATGATTTTACACGGGAAAGCCGTGGTGCGTGGATCTCAAAAAGCTCTTGTTGTTATTGATATGCCTTTTGGATCTTATGAGGAAAGTCCAGAACAAGCTTTTTTAAATGCATCGCGCATTCTTGCACAAACGGGGTGTGGTGCAGTTAAGCTTGAAGGGGGCGTTTATATAGCCCAAACAATAGATTTTTTGTGTAAACGTGGCATTCCAGTGATGGGGCACATTGGTCTTACACCCCAAGCAATGAATCGTTTTGGTGGTTTTAAAACACAAGGACGCAAGGAGAATGATTGGCAAAGAATTGAAGCAGATGGAGCAGCGATTGAAGAGGCAGGTGCTTTTGCTGTTGTTTTAGAAGCAATGGTTGAACCTTTAGCGGTGAAACTGACAGATAAGCTTTCTATCCCTACGATCGGTATAGGGGCGTCCAATCAATGTGATGGGCAAGTATTGGTTATGGAAGATATGTTGGGCTATGGTTCTCATGTGCCAAAATTTGTACGCCGTTATGGAGACCTTGAACAAGCGATGGAAACTGCAATAAAGAATTATGCAGAGGATGTCACATCTCGCGCTTTCCCAGCGGATAATGAAGTTTATAAACTAAAATAAACTTCAGTTTAAGATGAAAGGTTTGACAAGAGAACATTTTTTATTTTGATAATGAATGTGCATTATTTAATATATTTTGTATGCAATTTGAACTGTGCTTTTTTCCATTTCTTTAATGAAGTCACGCCTCTCATGCAAAACAGAACGCCATTGGGTCGCTAATTCACGTGCTTTTTTAAAGAAAGCTTTCTTAAGGTACCCAACCTATTTCGCGACGGCGTTCGTGAATAGTATAGTGGTAAGTCCCTTATAAAGTTTATAAAATTTATAGAGTACTCCCGTCTTTACGCTTCATAAGAGAGCAAGCCGGCATCATCACACACTTTGCCAATTTTCAATGCTGCGACAGCGCTTAGCACTTGAGATGGTTCATAAGGAGCATTTTAACTCTTTCTTTAAAAAATTTTACCCACACGCCAGACCCGCTTGTGGTGTGCAAGAGAATGATTTTGATTGATTCAATATAAACAGATTTGAAATGAGTGAAGCTTACGATATTAGGAGCTCTCATTCAAAATGAAAAAACAATGAATTATTATTATAAGTCAGTGTGATGATTCTGTAATGACAAGGAATCAACAATGCGAAGAGTCTATAATCTTTGGGCATCCAAGTCATTAAAGCGCGTTAAAAATGCGTTTTCAATGTGTTGTGTAGAATAGGGGGATAAATTAAGATCATCGGGTAGAATATTATTGGGAGAGCCAAAATAGCGAAAGGCTTCTTCTGTATTAAATCCAGCAAGCGTAATCGCTTCATAATAGGCAGCAATACGGTCGGCTTGTTTAATTTTTTTTAAAAGTTTTTGAGAAAGATCAACGGGAAGAGAAAAGCGCATGTGGATAGCATCTTGGATGCGCTTTTCAACGCGTTCATATTGTTTTCCTATGACAGCTTTAAAAGGGGAAATCATATCGCCGATGACATATTCTGGAGCATCATGAAGAAGGGCATAAAGACATTCGTTGCTTTCCGATTGTGGAAAAAGTTTTTGAAATATTTGTTCAACCAAAAGTGAATGTTGTGCAACAGAATAGGCATGCTCTCCTCGTGTTTGACCGTTCCAACGTGCCACGCGAGAAAGTCCATGGGCAATATCTTCAATTTCAACATCAAAAGGAGAAGGGTTGAGAAGATCAAGTCGCCTTCCAGAGAGCATTCTTTGCCAAGCGCGGGCTTCTCCATTTTTTAATAATTCAGCTTTAGCCATGAGTATTTTCTATAGTATTTTCAGGAAAGGTAAAATTCATATTTTCAGCAATGCTTATAGTGACAGGAATGTTTTTTACAGTAAAGGGGATGTTATAATCCATAGCATCTTTGACGTGGTCAATACGCATTAAAGCAAGAGCCTCATTTCCTATACATGTTCCCAAGTAGCCAAGCACTTTTGTTCCTGCTTCAATGTTAGATTGAGGGGTTAATTTACACTGGCCTTTTACAATAAAAATACGGCGACGTACTGCACGGCGGTGGTGCATTCGTGAAACAATTTCTTGTCCAATATAACATCCTTTATTGAATGCAAGTCCATTGATTTGATCGTAATTAATATCATGAGGAAAGACTTTGCCAATTTCATAGTCTTGATCACTTTCCGCAATTGCATAACGGATACGCAATTGATTCCATGTGTCATGATATTCTGAAGTCAAAAAAGGTTTTTTGCCATAGATTCGTATTATTTTTTCTTGTTGTGGGAAGCGTTTATCAACAAAACTTGAATCAAAATTTAAAGCATCTGATTCATTATTCAAAAAAACTGTAACAAGCTCTTGAAATGGTTGTGTAATTTCTACTTTTTTGCGCAGCTTATAGAGCAACAGACGCTTATGGAGCGTATCAGCTAAAGGCATCCTGATATCAATCAGGTAACCATCTTCTTTTTTTCCGATAAGAAAATCAGCAAGAACCTTTCCTTGTGGGGATAAAAGGGCTCCAGGGAAAAGTTCCTGTGGACTGATTTTTTTTACATCTGTCGTGATCAGGGATTGTAGAAAATCTGTTGCTTCTTCGCCTGTAATTTGAATAAGCCCGCGGTTTTTTAAGCAAATGGCATTTTGTTTTTTAATCATGGTTCTTGCCTTTCTGCTCAAAGTTACATAATCGATAAGTGAGCAATATGTAAGGAGCGTGGTTATGTTTAAAACATTTGATATAATTTTTAAAGGTGCAACACTTGTGAATCATGATGGAAGAAGCAAGCGTGATATTGGTATTACAAATGGTCGTATTGCTGAAATAGGCGACCTTACATGTGCATCGGCTAGTGAGGTCATTGATTGTACGGGGCTTCATATTTTACCAGGAATTATTGATAGCCAAGTGCATTTTCGTGAGCCAGGAAATGAATATAAAGAGGATTTGGAAAGTGGCTCGTATTCTGCTGTGTTAGGGGGTGTTACGGCAGTTTTTGAAATGCCTAACACCAATCCATTGACAACATCAGAAGAAACATTAAGCGATAAGGTTAAACGCGCATTTCATCGAATGCATTGTGATTTTGCATTTTGGGTTGGAGGAACGCGTGAAAATGCTCATGAACTATCTGAATTAGAAAGACTTCCTGGTGCGGCTGGAATTAAAGTCTTTATGGGGTCCTCTACCGGTGATCTTTTGGTTGATGATGATGAAAGTGTACGCCTTATTTTGAAGAATACACGCCGTCGTGCGGCTTTTCATTCTGAAGATGAGGCGAGGCTCAAAGAGCGTAAAATATTGCGTATTGAAGGGGATGCATCGTCACATCCGATTTGGCGTGATGAAGTTGCGGCATTAAAATGTACGCAGCGTTTGGTAAAAATTGCTCATGAGACGAAGGCTCGGATTCATGTGTTACATCTTTCGACAGAAGAAGAAATTGATTTTCTAAAAAAACATAAGGATGTTGCAACAATTGAAGTGACACAACATCATTTGACGCTCACGGCTGATGATTATAAGAAGTTTGGTACATTAATTCAGATGAATCCGCCTATTCGTGAGCCGCGCCACCGTGACGCTCTTTGGTACGGTGTTCAACAAGGAATTATTGATGTCTTAGGTTCAGATCATGCGCCTCATACTCTTGAAGAAAAACTTCAACCTTATCCCTCTTCACCTTCAGGTATGACAGGCGTGCAAACAACAGCAGCAATTATGTTGACACATGTGAATGCAGGAAAAATATCTCTTGAACGTTTTGTTGATCTCACTTCACATGGCCCTAGTCGTATTTTTGGTATAAGTTGTAAAGGGCGCATTGCTGTTGGGTTTGATGCTGATTTAACCATTGTTGATCTTAAGCGAGAGGAAATTATTACGAATAGCTTAATTGGTTCTCGCGCCGGTTGGACACCTTATGATGGTCAAAAAGTTAAAGGTTGGCCTGTTGGGACTATTATCCGTGGTATGCGCGTTATGTGGGAAGGTGAAATTGTCACACCTTCACAAGGAGAGCCTGTTAAATTTATGGAAACTTTGGTGTAAACAGATTAAAATTATAAGTATGCCGTAAAATACCATCCTTTAGAGTGGTGATATAGGGTATGTCAGCCTCTTTGATACATAAGTGTTTTTTTAATGCGTGGTGAATATTCTTAGGCTTGTTTGTAGAAACTATGCAGCAAATTACATGCGTTAGAAGCCAAGAGGAACCTTGTTCAACAAGAACCTAGATTGTTTACAGAGCAAATTTAGTTAAAAATCTTCGTCCTTTGAGGTGTGGGGAGGAAGCCAAAGAGCAATTTTGTATGGGGAAAAAGACGCTCATACGAATAAAAGCGTATCGAGACATTATTCTTTAAACGTCTCTCTATTTTCAGAGCTGGTTTATTGCTCCCCGCATTTGTGAAAGGAGTATCATTGATACCGCTAAAATTGAGAGAGATACTTTTTGTATAGATTAATTATTTATAATGCATGAGGAGGTTTTCAGATAAAATTCTTCCTTCCTCAATGTATCTTTGATTGGCTTCAATGGCTGCTTGTGTACAATGATGATAATTTTCTGAGAAAGCACGATACGCTTCATTAAACGCTTCATAAAAATAAGCACGTCTTTGTGGAATGGGGTGTTCTGCTTCAATCAGTGCATTCATATAGTCATACCATTGGTTTGTTGGAGGCTCGCAAAGATTTTGGAGAGAATGCAATGATCCCAAAATTTCTGCTAGTCGGAGTAAATTTTTTTCATAAGGTGGAGATTGTTGTGCAAAGGCTGGTATTGAAATGACAAGAAATATTAAAATAATGATGTTCATCAATCTATTACGCATTATTTTTATTGCTTTCTTTGAATAAAACTCTGTAAAGATAAAATAATTTTGTCATGAGAACGGTGTAAAAAAATAAAGTTAATTGCTACATCATTCTCAATTATTGATTATAAAATATAGGGCGTAAGAGGCAGTAAGGAAACCATTGTGGAATATTGAAAATACTGACGAAGCTTTGTGTGGTTAAAAATTTAAGATTTTCTGCCTGCAAGCTATCTATTTTTCACATAGATTTATATTGTATTGCCTATAGATTTTTTTCTAAGCTCATTTTTTTTAAAGAGAGAAAGCATCTCTAATGATAGAACGCTTTTGTCCAATCAAATAAAATAGATTGTTTTTATGATAAACGATGAATACAGCCGTAAATACAATGGGAAAATGGTAAGAAGAATTTACTATAAAAGATACAAGTTTTTAGCTTAAACCGCGTAATACAATGATTTGAGATAAGATACATCTAAAAGGATCGGTGCATAATATCGTCCATGGAGTCAATAAATGAAAGAGTTGCGATTTTATAATACGCTAACACGTAAAAAAGAAAAATTTACACCAATAGATGCGACAAGAGTACGTCTTTATGTTTGTGGACCGACAATTTATGATTATGCGCATATAGGAAATGCACGTCCTGTTATTGTTTTTGATATTTTATTTCGCTTATTGCGTCATGTTTATGGCAATGAGCATGTTCTATATGCACGTAATATCACAGATGTCGATGATAAAATTAATGCACGAGCAGCTAGCGAATATCCAAACGTATCATTGAATGAGGCTATTCGTCACTTAACAGAACGTACATATTCTCAGTTTCAACAAGATACCATAGCACTTGGTTGTCTGTTGCCAACCAGTCAGCCACGCGCCACTGAGCATTTAGAGGAGATGCGCTCTTTAATTGAGAGGTTGCTTGAAAAGGGGCACGCTTATGAAGCCGAAAATCATATATTATTTTCTGTAAGTAGCATAAAAAATCCTCCCCATTATGGGGCATTTGCAAATCGTTCTTTAGATGAAATGAGGGCGGGGGCGCGTATCGATGTTGCTGCTTATAAAAGGGAAGAGATGGATTTTGTTTTGTGGAAGCCTTCTGTGGAAGGAGAACCAGGTTGGAAATCACCGGGCGGAATTCCTGTTTTAGGTCGTCCAGGTTGGCATATTGAATGTTCTGCAATGTCAATGGCAAAGTTATTAGCGCCCTATGGCGGTGGTTTAACCTGTGATGATCCGACCGCCAATGTTTTTGATATCCATGGTGGTGGAATTGATTTAATTTTTCCTCATCATGAAAATGAGATTGCACAAAGTTGTTCAGCTTTTGGGACGGAGCGAATGGCTAATTTTTGGATGCATAATGGTTTTTTACAAGTTGAAGGCAAAAAGATGTCGAAAAGCTTTGGCAATTTCATAACTATTCGTTCTGTTTTAGAGAATAATTTGGGGGAGTTTAATGGTATTTTAACCGATGAAATGAAGCAAAATTGGGCTGGTTTGTCTGCGCGTTTTTCGATGTTGCAAACGCATTATCGTGAACCATTAAATTGGACAGCACAGCGTTTAATACAATCGAGCAGCGAACTGTATCGTTGGTATGAATGGCTTCGCAGCAAAAAGAGTGAGATGAAAAACAATGAAGCAATTGATGATACTTTGATAGATGCACTTAGTGATGATCTTAATACTCCAAAAGCACTGACTCTTTTGCGAAAATTTTATAAAGAAGGAAATGCTTTGGCTCTTCTGAATGGGATGAATTTATTAGGACTGTTAAGACAAGAATGGATTAAAGAAATAGATTGCCCATTATTTATGAGAAAAACTTTCCTTGATACAAAATTTATTGATCAGCGCATTGCCGAAAGACTAAGACTTATCCATAATAAAGAGTGGGAAGCTGCGGATACAATTCGTGATGAGCTTGCAGCCGAGGGGGTTCTTTTAAAAGACAGTAAGGATCCGCAGAGTGGTGAGCGCATAACTGTGTGGGAAATAAAGCGACACTAAAGCGCACTAATGTCTCTATTCCAGCAGCTCCATAAAAAAGGAGAATATGATGGAATTTTTATATCATTATGGATATATCGCGCTTAAACTAGCTGTAGGTCTTGTTGCCTTCTTATTTATTTTAAGAACGACGGGGCGGGGTAGTCTTAGTCAGATGACACCAGTTGATTTGGTCAGTAATTTTGTCATGGGAGGTATTATTGGAGGCGTTATTTATAATCAGAATATTAGTAGCCTTCAATTATTGCTTGTTTTATTCATCTGGCAAACCTTGATTACATCTTTTAATTTTTTTGCACGCTATTCAGTTTTTTTTCGTCGTCTTATTGCAGGGCGGAATGTCACATTAGTTTTAGATGGAGTTTTCCAAATGGATAAGATTAAGAACTTAGGGATCAATATTAATGATCTCATTACGATGTTACGTCTTAAAGGGTGTCACTTACATGAAGCTGCTTTTGTTCGTTTGGAAACCAATGGTGATTGCACTGTCATTAAAAAGGAAGAGGGAAAGAAATCGACGATTTTAATAGAAAATGGTGAAGTTATTGATGATGGACTTAAAGAGATTGGTAAAACAAAAAAATGGCTTCAGGCAGAATTGAAAAAAAAACATGTAAAAGTTGAAAATTTATTTGCAGCAGAGTGGTATGAAAATACAGATCAAAATAATAAATTGTATAGTGGATTATTTCTTGTTCCTTTTTCAAAAACAGTCTAACTTCAAAAAACGGGTAGGTATAGCTTATTGGAAGCCGTAATGAAGAGATAAATCTATAAATAACCACAGAGGGTATTTTGCCTGTTTGTGCGGATGATAGAGAAGTAAGGACTTTATGAAACGCAATGAAATGACAAAAACTGTATCATCAGATACAGGGAAGACTCTGCACACACTTTACAATTTATGGCCCTATATGTGGCCGGTAGGGCGGCGTGATCTAAAAATGCGTGTGCTATGGGCAATATTTTATCTTGTTTTGGCTAAGCTCGTTCTCATATCTGTACCGTATTTATTTAAATATTCTACGAATGTGCTTGATTCAAGCTTTCAGCTACCTGAATGGTTCCCATCCAGTTGGATTATTCCCATCATGCTTGTTTTGGCATACAATGTCGCGCGTATTATGCAGGCTGGATTAAATCAATTACGCGATTCCCTGTTTGCCACTGTTGGTCAATACGCTGTTCGTCAATTAGCTTATAAAACCTTTGTACATATGCATGAGTTATCCTTGCGATTTCATTTGGAACGCCGAACAGGTGGGCTTTCTCGTGTGATTGAGCGTGGAACAAAAGGAATCGAAGCGATCGTAAGATTTTCAATTCTTAGTACAGTACCAACAGTTTTAGAATTTATATTAACGGCACTGGTATTTTATATAAGTTATGGGTGGCATTATCTTCTCATTGTTGTTGTAACGGTTGGATTATATATTTTGTTTACCATTAAGGCGAGTGATTGGCGTATTCGTATTCGGCAAAAAATGAATACAGCGGATACTGAGGCGAATACTCGCGCTGTTGATTCTCTTTTGAATTTTGAAACGGTCAAATATTTCGGTAATGAAACTCTAGAAGCCGATCGATTTGATGCTTCTATGGTAGGTTATGAAAAAGCCGCAACAAAGATTTGGACATCTTTAAGCTGGCTTAATTTTGGTCAGACTCTTATCTTTGGTATTGGAATGACGATCATGATGCTGATGTCAGCTTATGAAGTTTTTTATAAGACACAAACTTTAGGAGATTTTGTTTTTATTAATGCGCTTTTAATGCAACTTTCCATTCCACTAAATTTTATTGGTTCAATGTATCGTGATATTCGACAAGGTTTAACGGATATTGAAGCAATGTTTGATCTTTTAGATGTTCAGAAAGAGATCGTTGATAAATCGGATGCTAAACCGTTAGAGATAAGCGATGGGACCATTTGTTTTCATCAGGTAAAGTTTTCCTATGATTCGAGACGTCAGATTCTCAGAGATATTGATTTTGAAGTTCCTGGAGGAAAAACAGTCGCTATTGTCGGTCCATCGGGTGCCGGTAAATCTACTATTTCTCGGTTGCTTTTTCGGTTTTATGATGTTGATGCAGGATCTATCACAATTGATGGGCAGGATATTCGTGACGTAACACAAAAGAGTTTGCGTGAAGCGATTGGCATGGTCCCACAAGATACGGTGTTATTTAATGATACAATTGCCTATAATATTTGCTATGGGCGTCCAAGTGCTACAGATGAAGAGATGCGCAAAGCTGCTGAAATGGCACAAATATCAAAATTTATTGAAATTTTACCGGAAGGTTTTCAGTCTATGGTAGGAGAGCGAGGTCTCAAATTATCAGGTGGTGAAAAACAACGCGTGGCTATTGCACGGACACTTTTAAAAGCTCCTCCACTTCTTATTCTAGATGAAGCAACGGCGGCTCTTGATACGGCGACCGAACAGGAAATTCAACAAGCATTGGATATTGTAAGCCGTGGACGTACAACATTGATTATTGCGCACCGTCTTTCTACTGTTATCAATGCGGATGAAATTTTAGTTCTTAAAAGTGGTCGTATTATTGAAAATGGGACGCATACAGAGCTTTTACGCAAGAAAGGTCTTTATGCTTCAATGTGGAATAAGCAGCTTGAAGCATCGCAAGCGGAAGAAAAATTACGTAAAATGCGTGAAGAAGATGAGACGAGTGTTGTTAATCGTAAAAAATAAATAGAGCAAAATGTAATCTATATCTTTATATGGAGTGATTGATTAAATACATAAAAAGACACAAGAGGAACAAAAAGCTTTGTTGCTTGTTTAAGTTTACGATGAATAGGAAATTATATGAGTATTCTGCAATCTTTCCATAATAGCTTTGTACCGGTTCATAAAGAAGGTTATCCTTTTATTGTAGCGTTTTTTGTTATTTCGCTCATTCTTGGTTGGATATGGAGTCCGTTGTTTTGGTTTGGTCTCGTTCTCACGGTGTGGTGTGTATACTTTTTCCGTGATCCAGATCGTGTGATCCCTTTGAATTCAAATTGGGTTATGTCGCCTGCAGATGGGCGTATTTCATTTGTGGAATCATGTGTTCCACCTGAAGAATTAGGATTAGGGAAAGATGAAATGATTCGTATTTCCATTTTTATGGATGTTTTTTCATGCCATATTAATCGTATTCCTATCAGTGGTACAGTAGAGTCTATCGTTTATCATCCAGGTCGATTTACCAATGCTGACTTTGATAAAGCTAGTCAGTTTAATGAGCGTAATGGGGTGGTAATTGATAGCAAACATGGTAAAATTGGTGTCGTACAAATAGCGGGAATGGTTGCACGCCGGATTGTTTGCTGGTCAAAAGAAAACGATGCCGTTATGACTGGTGAGCGATTTGGATTGATTCGTTTTGGTTCTCGCCTTGATGTTTATATACCAACTGAAATGAAATTGCGTGTTGCAGTTGGACAGACAGCAATTGCTGGAGAAACAGTTTTGGGTTCTTTTGATGATAAGAGTGCCACAACGGGCTTCAGATACGATTAGGACTCACAATGAAAAATTTTTCGCCATTTTCTTCATTCAACCCTGAGGGGCAGCATGATGATGTTGCAAATCGGCGGCGTTCACCTACATTAATGCGGTATGTTATTCCTAATATTATTACTATTTTAGCAATTTGTGCAGGGATGAGCAGCATTCGTTTGGCTTTTGAACATCGCTATGAAGCTGCTATTTTAATGGTGCTTTTGGCTGCAGTTTTAGATGGTGCTGATGGTCGCATTGCCCGTTTAATAGATGGTAGTTCATCTTTTGGGGCACAGATGGATTCTCTTGCTGATGTTATAAATTTTGGTGTTACCCCTGCACTCATTGTTTATTCATTTATCTTGAATCAAGCGAATCATATTGGGTGGGTTGCTGCCCTTGTTTATTGTGTTGCTTGTTGTTTGCGATTAGCACGTTTTAATGTGATGTTAGATAACCCCAATATACCTAAGTGGCAGAGAAGTTATTTTGTTGGTGTTCCAGCACCAGCAGGAGCATTATTACTTTTATTGCCTACCTATTTAGGCACTCTTGGTTTGGTCCCCAATTGGGGGTGGGCATTATTTTTTAGTCTTTATACTGTAATTATTGCTTTTCTTTTGATTAGTCGTTTACCGGTATGGAATGCAAAAACAATTGATCAAAATTTAAGGCGCGATATCGTTATACCGTGCATGTTGGTCATTGTTATTTATGTCGGTTTTCTTGCGACTTACACATGGGAAACTTTATTGATTACAGCTGTTAGCTATATGATTTTTCTCCCTTGTAGTTTTATCGCTTATAATAAACGTGCTACTTTAGAAGAGAAAAAGGCTGATGCTAAAGCTATCCAAGAATTATAAAGCGCTTCATTCTTCTGTCGAAAAGCACAGGAAAAAGAGAGAGTCAAACGATTTACTTCTCATATGATGATCAATCAGGTACATGATAATCTACAAACCGATTTTTATGGACATTAAAAAGTTTTCCAGTTTCCTTTAAATCAGGTGATAACAAATGGACTATCTTTTTTGCAACCTCTTGTGGTGAAGGAAGAGTTTGTGGATCTTCACTGGGCATAGCTTCAGCGCGCATGGCAGTGCGTGTGGCACCAGGGTTGACACAATTAATCTTAATAGGGGTTTGTTTGAGTTCTTCTGCCCAACAGCGGGCAATCACCTCTAAAGCCGCTTTAGAGGCTGCATAAGCTCCCCAGAAAGGGCGCGCAGCATGCGCAACGCTTGAGGATAACAGGATGGCTCGTCCAGCATCAGATTCACGTAATAAAGGCTCAACGGCTTTCATTAAGCGCCATTGGCTGAAAAGATTTATTTGAAAAACATCTTCAAATACCGTGTTTTCTATATGCGCTATTGGTGAGAGTGTTCCAAGAATTCCTGCGTTTGCAACGATAATATCAAGTTTTTTCCAGCGTTTGGCAATTGAGATAGCAAGGGTATCGATGTTTTCCATATGATGCAAGTCAAGGGGAACAAGGGTTGCATGAGCTCCTTTTTCTCGGATTTGATTATCTAATTCAGTAAGTCCACTGACTGTTCGTGCAAGAGCAATAATATGAGCACCGCGTGCAGCAAGCTCGAGTGCCAAATAATAGCCAATCCCTCTTGATGCGCCAGTAACAAGTGCAACACGCCCATGGAGACTAAAGTCACGTTTTGTCATCATTAATCTCTTGTTTTAAGAACAGATGATTGATGAATTTTGGAGAGATTTTCTTGATCAACCAGATGCGTAGGATAATATCCAGTAAAATAATGGTCAGTAAATTGTGGATCGGCGTTATTCCGTTTTTCCCCTGCTACAGCAAGATATAATCCATCCGTTGAAAGAAATTCTAATGAATCCGCTCCAATAAAATCACACATAGATTTTAAATCTGGATATTGATTTGCTAAAAGGTTTTCAGCTTTAGGTGTATCAATACCATAAAAGTCAGGATAAAAAATCATAGGGCTAGAAATGCGCATATGAACTTCTTTTGCTCCTGCATCGCGAAGCATTCGTACAATTTTAAGGGATGTTGTTCCACGCACAATGGAGTCATCAACCAGAATAACACGTTTTCCTTCAATCACAGGACGGTTTGCCGAATGTTTTAACTTGACGCCAAAAGCGCGAATTTGTTGTGTTGGTTCGATAAAAGTGCGGCCAACATAGTGATTACGAATAATACCAAGCTCGAAGGGAATTCCAATTTCTTGTGCATAGCCAATTGCGGCAGGCGTTCCTCCATCAGGAACAGGAACCACAACATCACCCTCACAAGGGGCTTCCTGTGCTAAACGGATTCCCATATTTTTGCGTGTTGTATAAACACTACGTCCTCCAACGATTGAGTCTGGGCGGGCAAAATAAACATATTCAAACAAGCAAAGTTTTTCTGGTTTTGTATTTTCTGGTTTTATAATTTTTTTTGTAATTTCCCCATTTTTTTGTATTTCACATATGATGATTTCTCCATTTTTAACATCACGGACATATTTTGCTCCAATAATATCAAGAGCACAAGTTTCAGAACAAAAGATAGGCTTACCATCAAGTTCCCCCATCACGAGAGGTCTAATTCCTGTTGGATCGCGTGCCGCAATAAGTTTTGTACGTGTGAGCGCTAACATAGCATACCCACCTTCTACTTGCCGAATCGCATCAACAAAACGATCAGAGGACGACTCATAACGTGAGCGGGCAATAAGATGGAGAAAAACTTCTGAATCCGACGTTGATTGACAGATAGCACCAGAAGCGATGAGTTCACGGCGTAATGTGAGACCATTGGTAAGATTACCATTATGCGCAATAGCAATACCTCCAACTTTCAATTCAGCAAAAAGGGGTTGAACATTGCGTAATGCCACTTCTCCAGTTGTTGAATAACGGGTATGTCCAATAGCACGATTTCCTGGTAAGCGCGCAAGTGTTGCAGGGTTTGTATAGTGATCTCCAACAAGACCTAAATGCTTTTCTTGATGAAATATTTTATTATGGTAAGAAACAATCCCAGCTGCTTCTTGCCCACGATGCTGAAGTGCGTGGAGTCCAAGAGCTGTTAATGTTGCGGCATCTTCATGCCCAAGAATACCAAAAACTCCACATTCTTCATGAAGGGTATCATCATCTAATGAAAATTCTTGACAGAAAACATCGCTTTTTATCATCATATTCTTTCAGTTGTGATATGGAGGAATCATTAATATCACATTTTACATCATTTAGTTCTCTTTCCTCATGAAAAACTATTCTCTATTTTTTGAAAATTATCTTTTCATGAGAGTGTTACTCATACGTATGTTTATTGCTGTCTTTAAACAAATTTTCCGTCTTTTCGAGAACAGATCCAATATCTTTGGGGAGTATTTCCCAAACTTTTTGTCCCAATGAATCTAAAATAGGCCTTGTTTTTGCATTTTTTAACCAATTCGCTTGAAGCTCGGGTTTAATCAGTGCATTAAGCAGCAACATACCGATGACCATGATAAGTAAACCACGAAGTGCTCCAAAAATAAAACCAATAGCACGGTCAAGGATACCAATTCGACTATCAATAATAAAATCAGAGATCTTCATTGTAATAATTGAAGTAATAATGAGAACAATAATAAAAATTGTGACCAATGTTGTGATCAATGCAATCATTTTATTAGAGAGATATTGTTCAAAGAAAGGTAAGACAGGTTTGAATAAAAACAGTGTCGTAACAGCTGCAACTGTCCAAGAAATCAACGATAACACTTCACGTGAAAATCCTCGAAGCATAGCAAGAAAAGCGGACAACAGGATGATTACTACGACAATTCCATCAAGGATTGTTATGATCATTTGTTTGTTCCTTATACATAAAGTTGTGTTCTTTTAAGTCTGTGTGCAAATATATTTTTTGTTATGCCATTTTTTGTTCTTATAGCAAGGATCTTTTGTATTTTATAGAGATTTTTCTATATTATCATATCTGTGGTGCAGATCATTTTTTACTTACGGTAAGAGTAGCAACGAGTTCGGGAAGGTCGGAGAAAGTTTTTTGTTGAAAGTTGAGCGACTTCATCATTTCGGTTGTTGTTGTGGGGTGAAAGGCTCCTTGAAAGCCGAGTTTTTTTGCTTCATTGATGCGCTGTGCTGAATGTGCAACAGCGCGGGTAGCTCCTGAAAGACTGACTTCACCAAAATATACATAATCCGTTGGCAATGCGATATTGGCAAGAGAAGATACCAAAGCAGCGGCTACAGCTAAATCAGCAGCGGGTTCTGATATGCGATATCCACCTGCTACGTTCAGATAGACATCATGCTGTCCAAAACGAATACCACAATGGGCTTCTAAAACGGCAAGAATCATAGAAAGGCGATTTCCATCCCATCCGACAACCGCACGTCTTGGTGTCCCAAGGGAAGAAGGAGCAACAAGCGCTTGAATTTCTACGAGTATCGGGCGTGTCCCTTCCATTCCTGCAAAAACAGCAGCGCCTGGTGCTTTTTCATTACGTTCCCCTAAAAATAATTCAGATGGATTTATCACTTCGCGTAATCCTTTATCAGACATTTCAAAGACACCAATCTCATCTGTTGGTCCGAAGCGATTTTTTACAGTTCTAAGAATGCGATAATGATGTCCTCCTTCACCCTCAAAATAGAGAACGCCATCAACCATATGTTCAACGACTCGAGGACCAGCAATTTGTCCATCTTTTGTAACATGCCCAACAAGAACAACGGCGGTTCCTGTTTTCTTGGCAAAGCGGATCATTGCCTGAGCACCGATACGTACTTGTGTGACAGTGCCAGGTGCTGAATCTGCTGTATCTGACCATAGGGTTTGAATCGAATCGATAATCACCATATCAAGGTTTTTATGTTCGCTTAAGGTTGCCAGAATATCTTCAACATTGGTTTCAGCAGCAAGTTTCACTTCTGTATTGTTAGCTTCAAGCCTTTGTGCGCGCAGACAAATTTGCGCAATAGCCTCTTCACCTGAAACATAGATGACATTATATCCTTTACGTGATAAAGCAGCGGCTGTTTGTGTCAGCAATGTTGATTTACCAATACCCGGATCACCTCCAACAAGGAGTGCCGATCCACGGACAAAGCCCCCACCGGTAACACGATCAAGTTCAGCAATACCAGAATGAATACGTGGAGCATCTTCAATATTTCCAGAAAGAGATGTGAGTGTGACAATGCGTCCTTTACGAGCATTCTGCTTAGGACCACTTCCTATGCCGCTATTTATAGTTTCTTCGATAAGGGAATTCCATTCCCCACAAGCGCTACATTTTCCTGCCCAACGGGAATGGATGGTTCCGCAATTTTGACAGATAAATTGAATACGATTACGCGCCATGTCGATTTAACCAATTTGCTCTGGAAGGTAATTGCTATCGGCCAGATCACTAAAGCGTGTGAAATCAGATTGAAAGGCAAGGGGCACGATTCCTGTCGGCCCATGGCGCTGTTTTGCAATAATAACGTCAGCTTTTCCAAAAGCTTTGTCCATTGTCTCTATCCATTTCATATGTTCAAGGCTACCGAACTTTGGTTCTTCATTTTTGAGGTAATATTCTTCACGATAGACAAATAAAACGATGTCGGCATCTTGCTCAATAGAACCAAATCCACCTAAATCTGAAAGTTTTGGGCGTTTATCTGTTCTGTTTTCAACTTGATGTGAAAGTTGTGAAAGAGCAATAATAGGGATATTTAATTCTTTCGCTAAGGCTTTTAATTCTGCAGTGATTTCTTGAATACGATATTCAGATGTGTATTTTAAATCACTTGTCATGAGTTGGATATAATCAATAATTAAGACATCCAAACCATGTTTTTGCTTGAGACGCCGAGCACGGGCAGCCAGTTGTGAAACTGATACTCCTCCAGTTTGATCAATATAAAGGGGTGCCTTTTGGAGCTGATTTACCGTACGAATAATTTTTGAAAATTGTTCATCTGAAATATGACCACGTCGAATATCAGAAGAAGAGACTTCCGTTTGTTCAGAAATAATACGTGTTGCAAGCTGCTCTGAGGACATTTCAAGTGAGAAGAATCCCACAATGCCGCCTTCATTTTCTTGGATATTACCATTATAATTATAAGCATTGGCAATATTAAAGGCAATATTGGTAGCAAGTGAAGTTTTCCCCATACCAGGGCGTCCCGCAAGGATAATTAAGTCGGATGGTTGTAATCCTCCCATTTTTTCATCAAGTGTTTGAATATGAGTCGCTATCCCTGATATTTGCGAAGAGCGCTTTTTTGCAGCACTTGCTATATCAACAACTCTTTTGATAGCTTCATCAAGACTGTCAAATCTACTATCGCAGTCTTCTTTTTTTTCTAGCATAATTATACACTTTCCTTTTGTTAGATATCAGTTTTTATGCAATTTTATATCAAGAATATTTTGCATGTTGTAGAATTTTCTCTGTGCTGTAGTATTTAAAACACTGCTTGTTTTTTATATTGCGGTAATTAGGGTAATTTTTCAGATAGATTAGAAAATATTTTTGTTAAAAGGTTAGAGGTTGTCCTATAAAGAGGAAAGTTTCTGATATTCTACATAATAGTCAGCCTTGCACAACAGCAGCAATTATTTTTGAATTTAAAAACAAGAAAATGAGTGTCTTGTGAGAAGGAGTTTTTTAAAAGAAGGAACAATATAGAAAGATTTAGATTAGCTATGGATTTTAATATATGTACCCCACTTACAACATTAAGAGATGTGTTATCATTTCATGCAAGAAGAATGTTATTAAATAGCAAATAACGGCGGCTAGAATCATTGAAAAATGATTCTTTGTAAGAAATTTCATTCTTGATAAGAACTATATTTTTTAATGAGAAGAATGGTTTCACAATTTTGACAGATAAATTGAATATGATTACGCGTCATGTTGATTTAACCAATTTGCTCTGGAAGATAATTACTATCGGCCAGATCACTAAAGCGTGTGAAATCAGATTGAAAGGCAAGGGGCACGATTCCTGTCGGCCCATGGCGCTGTTTTGCAATAATAACGTCAGCTTTTCCAAAAGCTTTATCCATTATTTCTTGCCATTTCGTATGTTCCAAGCTACCTAGTTTTGGTTCTTCATTTTTGAGATAATATTCTTCGCGATAGACAAACAGAACGATATCGGCATCTTGCTCAATTGAACCAGATTCACGTAAATCTGAGAGCTGTGGACGTTTATCTGTTCTATTTTCTACTTGACGTGAAAGTTGAGAGAGAGCGATAATAGGAATATTCAATTCTTTTGCTAATGCTTTTAATCCTGTGGTAATTTCTGTGATCTCTTGAACACGATTTTCTGATGAGCGCTTTGAACTGCTTGTCATGAGTTGGATATAGTCAATAAACAAGATATCTAAACCATGTTGCCGCTTGAGACGCCGCGCACGAGCAGCTAATTGCGTAATTGATATTCCCCCAGTTTGATCAATATAAAGTGGTGCCTTTTGTAGTTGGTTCACCGCACGAATAATTTTTGAAAATTGTTCATCTGAAATATTGCCACGCCGAATATCAGAAGAAGAGACTTCTGTTTGTTCAGAAATAATACGGGTTGCAAGCTGTTCGGATGACATCTCAAGTGAGAAGAATCCCACAATGCCGCCTTCATTTTCTTGGATATTGGCATTACGATTATAAGCATTAGCAATATTAAAGGCAATATTGGTAGCCAGTGAGGTTTTACCCATACCAGGGCGGCCCGCAAGGATAATTAAGTCAGATGCTTGTAATCCTCCCATTTTTTCATCAAGTGTTTTAATATGGGTGGCTATCCCTGATAATTGTGAAGAGCGCTTTTTCGCAGCACTTGCCATATCGATAGCTTTTTTAATAGCCTCATTAAAATTTTCAAATCCACCTCCATATTTCCCTTTTTCTGCTAGCTCAAATAACTGATTTTCAACAGTTTCAATTTGTTGGGTAGGCGTGAGTTCTACAGGAGCATCAAAGGCTGTATTGACGACTTGAGTTCCAAGGTTAATCAAAGACCGGCGGATAAAAAGATCGTAAATGACGCGTCCATAATCTTCAGCGTTAATAATAGTGACTGCCTCTGTGGCTAAGCGAACAACATATTGGTATACAGTAATATCTCCAATTTTTTCTTCCATTTGGATATAGGGCTTGATTGTAACTGGATCTACACGTTTTCCTATTTTAATAAGGTGAGATAAAACATGATAAATTTTTTGATGCAAAGGTTCAAAAAAATGTTCTGGTTTTAAAAAATCTGAAACGCGGTCAAGAGAATCATTGTTGATAAAGATGGCACCAAGCAATGCCTGTTCAGCTTCAATATTATGCGGAAGTTGCCGAAAAGAAGGAGAATCCTCTTTCTTTGAAGAGCTGACATTAACAACGTTAGTTTCTTCCATAATATTTTTCCACTAAAATTCTAAGTCTAGCTACTTTAGGCGATAAATTGAAAATCGTATAATTAAAAGAATAGAGCTACAAATCTTCATTTTAAGTTAAAATTATATAATTTTTTAAAACTCTCTTTTCGTTCCTCATTTATCATTTGTGTATTATTTATATAACATCTATCTATTTTATTTTATAATATGTGATTTTAAAGTGGAAGTTTTGCTACTCTAAATTTAAGTATTTTTAAGTTACTTAACCTTAAAATTCCAATATCTGTGTAAGTAAAATTATTTTTTTATAACTAAAATTATTTCAGATCATGTGAGGATATAATCAACTTAACGCTCATACAAACTTTAGCCTTAAGGGTAGGACTTTAAATTATTTTTGCTTTATATGCTGGAAGACAAAAGACATTTCCTCTTAGTGATATTATCATTCTCGGCATATAATGCCTTTAAATAATATATTTCTAATTCTTTCATAAAAATTAGGTTCTTTATGTACGATAGCCATAAAATACTCACTTTTAAAGTGTGAGTATTTTATGAGCGATATTTAAAATGGAATAAAAAATATAAAACAGAAAGCAAAAATAGCAATTAAGCTTCTTGATGAGAACTGTTTATATCGTTGTCATTAATTTCTTCTGCCAATAATTCCTCCTGACTTTCTTCTAATAATTCTTCTTGAATATTATATATTTCTTTAGCCGAAGTGAGGGTTTCACCTTCTGCTTGGCGTTGTGCTTCACTGGTAGAACGCGCAACATTAATAATCACAGAAATTTGAACCTCTGGATGTAAGCTAAGAGTGATAGTGTGAAGACCGATCATTTTTATTGGATGATTAAGTTCGATTTGATTTCTTCCAATAGAAAAGCCTTCATCTGTTATGATTTCAGCAATATCACGTGTTGACACAGAACCATAAAGTTGTCCCGTTTCACCAGCAGAACGAACAACAATGAATGATTGTCCATCAAGTTTTTCAGCAATTTTTTGCGCTTCGCTTTTGCGTTCAAGATTACGTGCTTCAAGTTGTGCACGTTGTACCTCAAAATGTTTTTTATTAGCTTCATTTGCGCGTAAAGCTTTACCTTGAGGCAAGAGAAAATTACGCGCATAACCATCTTTAACTGAGACAATATCACCCATCTGACCAAGACGAGGAATGCGCTCAAGTAAAATAATATCCATAGTTTTTCCTTTCGAACAAATAAATTTAGTGGAGTTTTTTGCGTGATTGAAAATTGTATTGAATAGCAGCCCAAATTCCCATCAAAAGCATCATGAAAACAATAGGTGGAGTAAAAACGACTGTAAAAATAGCAATATAAACAAGAGAAAGTATAATAATCCGACCGTTTACCCCTTTTGTAATATTGTGAAGATATGCTAGACCGCTAATTAATATGATGACAGTGTATGCAGTACTAAAGGCAAGGGTACTCAAGTTAAGAGAAGCGCTCAACTCAATCATCGATGCTATGCAAACAATAATAAAAATAATAATTCCAGAAATTGGAAGGCGGAGAGTTTGGCTCCAATCATCACGGGGTCTTTTCAGCCATTTCATATGTTGTGCTGCTATCATGGAAAAGTAAAGGTTACCAATGAGAAAAACCAAACTATAAATAGTCAAAGAAAAAGCAGTAAAAGTTGCTGTATGCGTCATTAAAAGCTCATTAAAAGCGCGTATATCGGCTTCTTTTATTGACTGTGTTTGTTGCAGAGTTTGTGCTATGTTTTCGGTGATTTTTTTTGCAACGATGGGTGTGGAAGGACGTGTTTGAACATAGAGCCCAATGAAAGTTGCTATAAGAGCGATAAAATTAGTTAAATGAAAAATAACCGATGATAATGGATACCATATCAGTTCGTTTTCTTTTTGCGCTGGTCGTGCAAGCCCAAGAAGCCAAGAAGCATAGACAGCAGGAAGGAAAAATAAGAACATAAAGCCAAGAGCAATATAGGTATTAGTGGTTATGATAAGAACAACAGTGGCACTTATGAGGGCGATGAGACTGGCTAATGTTCCTTGACCGAACGCAACAATAAAAATTGGCAATGAAAGAAAGCAGCCAAGAAGAAGAGAAAAAAAGGGCGCGATATTTGCAACACTGATGATTGCCAGTCCTATCACAACAGCAAATAATCCTGCCAAAATACCGGTTAATATCTCATAAGTACGATTTTTTTTCATTTATTGCTGTCCTGCTTTCTGCAGTTAGAGGCGTGTCAATACCCCAACTTTGACATTTAATAGCTTAACATAGGATACAACAAGCTATTTTTTAACCATATAAGAAATGCAACTGGAGAAACTCTCCAGTTGCATAGCGTATTGATTGCTTACTTTATAACGTACGGAAGTAAGCCTAAAAAGCGAGCACGTTTGATAGCATTAGCTAATTCACGCTGTTTTTTCTGACTAACAGCAGTAATCCGTGAAGGAACAATTTTCCCACGTTCGGAAATATAACGTTGTAACAACTTGATGTCTTTATAATCAATTTTGGGAGCATTGGTCGCTGAAAAAGGACATGTTTTACGACGACGATGAAAGGGGCGACGTGCAGAGTTTTGATTAGTATCAGTCATCATTCTACCCCTTCTATAGTATTTTCACGTTGACGACGTGGAAAACGAGGACGCTCTTCATCATGTCCAATGTGACTATTGCGATCAAGGTGTGAGAGCATAGCAGATTTTTCTTTTTCGTGTTTTTCTACGCGAATGGTCATATAACGCAAAATATCCTCATTGATGCGCATCTGACGCTCCACTTCAGCAATTGCTGAAGCTGGTGCATCAATATTGACTAAGACATAATAAGCTTTACGGTTTTTACGAATACGGTAAGCAAGAGGACGAAGTCCCCAATTTTCTATACGCCCAACTTTTCCACCATGCGCTTCAATGACACCTTTGTAGAGACTCAAAAGTTCATCAACTTGCTGCGGTGCAATGTCTTGTCGGGCAAGGAACATATGTTCATAAAGAGCCATTGTTTTGCCTTTCTTCAATTAAATTTCACCGGTTTTAGCGCAAAGCCTCTGCGACTTGTCTTTTTTGGAAATCCAAAGAAGAAAGGACGCGTTTACAATTCGAGACATCTCAGAGCGGAGATACGGGAGGCCGGAAACATTGTATTTCCTACTGATATTTTACAGCCCTCCGTTCAACCTCCAGCTAAAGTGCCGGCAACGAATATTTCATATCTACAGGTTATCTTTTAAAATAGCAAGTTTATGCATATAAAAAAATTGATTTGTTAAATCTTGATATATTTCCTTCTTCTACAAAAAGATAATACTGTAATATAAAGGCAAAGGAGGGAAAAATGGACTTTTTAAACCAGATTGATGTTACACTCTTTGAAATGTTTGTCGGCAATCATCAAGCTTGGTCGATTGTAGTTTTGTTTAGTATTTTTTGTGCAAAGTTTTTAATTTATATTATTCCTCTCCATCTTTGTGCGTTGTGGTTTTGTGGTGGGGAGAGGGAGCGGTGTGTTGTGCTAAGCATTTGCATGAGTATTTGTGCATCTCTTTTCATAGGTTATCTCATTTCTCTTTTTTATTTTCATCCTCGCCCATTCGTGGTAGGGCTGACGACACCACTTATTCAACATCGTGCAACAGCTTCTTTTCCTAGTAATCATGCCTTGACCATTGCATCTTATGCAGCTAACTTTTATTTTTACCGATACAAAGTTACTTTTAAATTTGCCGTAGTGTTTTTATGCTTAATCTGTTGGGCGCGCATCTTTGTGGGTGTACATTATCCCTTTGATATTTTAGCAGGTGCACTTTTAGGAAGTCTCATAAGTTTCGGTGTTATTCAGTTTATAGCACCCTATTTCCCTAAGTTTTTATATCAAATTCCGCCTTTAAAATATAATTTTAAGTGTGGTATTCGTTTTAAATAAAGGGCTTTATCTTGATTTGTGCGGATGAATAAGGTCAAAAGAAAATAATTTAATTGTACAGTTTTAGGAGTTGATAAATGGGTGCAGCTTTTATTTTTCCAGGGCAGGGGAGTCAACTTGTTGGTATGGGGAAAGCGCTTGCAGAGCAATTTATTGTCGCACGGATGGTTTTCGAGGAAGTTGATGATGCTTTGGGTGAGAAATTATCAAAGATCATTTTTGAAGGACCTGCAGATGTTTTAACGTTAACAGCAAATGCACAACCGGCATTAATGGCTGTATCTATGGCTGTCATTCGTGTGATGAAACAATTAGGGCTTCGTATAGAAGAAAAGGTAAGGTTTGTTGCTGGTCATTCTTTAGGCGAATATTCGGCTCTTTGTGCTGCTGGTACATTTACTCTCACAGATACGGCAAGACTTTTGCGTATTCGTGGCAATGCTATGCAGGCTGCTGTCGCGGTTGGTGAAGGTTCTATGGCTGCATTAATTGGTTTAGAAGAGCACATTGTGGAAGAAATTTGTGAAACTGTTTCTGGAGAAGGACTATGTCAGATTGCTAATGATAATGGTGGTGGGCAAATTGTTATTTCCGGTAAAGCAAAAGCAGTTGAGGCAGCGGTAGAGATTGCATCAAAAAAAGGTGCAAAACGTGCACTTCTTCTTCCTGTTTCTGCACCTTTTCATTCATCTTTAATGCAACCTGCTGCTGATGCCATGAAGAAAGCACTTTTGACTGTTAACAAAATGTCCCCTATTGTTCCTTTGATTGCCAATGTTTCTGTTGCACCTGAGAGCAATCCAGAGCGTATTACTACTCTTCTTGTCCAACAAGTGACTGGGAGGGTGCGATGGCGTGAAACAATAGAATGGATCGCTGCTAATGGAGTTGATACGCTTTTTGAAGTTGGTTCTGGAAAAGTATTAACAGGTTTAACGCGTCGTATTAACAAAGATATAAAGGGGGTAACCATTGGAACAGTTGATGAAATAGAATCAGCGCTAGGTATGCTCGGCGTTTAATCTATAAGGAGTTAAAAAATGTTTAGATTAACAGGACGTAAAGCTCTTGTAACGGGGGCTTCGGGAGGAATTGGTGAGGCAATTGCACGCTGCTTTCATGCACAAGGAGCCATTGTTGGACTTCATGGAACACGCGAAGAAAAGCTTAGAGAAGTGGCGGCAGAATTAGGGCAGAATGTTTTTGTATTTCCCGCTAATCTTTCTGAACGCCAATCGATTAAACAATTGGCTGAAGTTGCAGAAAGAGAAATGGATGGCGTCGATATTTTGGTTAACAATGCGGGAATCACTAGGGATGGTCTTTTTGTGCGTATGCAAGATAAAGACTGGGATGATGTTTTAGAAGTTAACCTAACAGCTGCTTCTCTTTTGACGCGTGAATTAATACATTCTATGATGCGCCGCCGTTATGGAAGGATTATTAACATTACATCTGTTGTTGGTGTTGTGGGAAACCCTGGACAAACGAATTATTGTGCTGCAAAAGCAGGCTTGATAGGTTTTTCTAAAGCATTGGCACAAGAAATTGCTTCGCGAAACATCACGGTCAATTGTATTGCTCCTGGATTTATTAAATCCGCAATGACAGACAAGCTTAATGAAAAGCAAAAAGAAGCCATTATGGCTGCGATTCCGATGAAGCGTATGGGAAGTGGGCAAGAAATAGCCGCTGCTGCTGTTTATTTAGCAGGCGATGAAGCAGCCTATACGACAGGTCAAACACTCCATATCAATGGTGGAATGGCAATGATTTGAGTATTTATTTTATTCCACATTGATTTATGAGTTGTATTATTTTAGATAGTAACGATTGAAATGGATAGATGCATCTATTTCTTTAATATGGTCGTTGATCAATTGATGTCGGAATGTCAGATTGGTTCATTTTGTAGGGGATATCCACAGGATGTTTTAAATCATTACTAAAATCTTTTAAAGTAATGCATCTATTGCTTGATTAGATGAACCGATATAGTTAACCAAATTATAGGAAAATATAAATTCGAGGATTTCAACATGAGTGATACAGTAGAGCGCGTTAAGAAAATTATCGTGGAACATCTTGGGGTTAATGCTGATAAAGTTGTAGAAAATGCAAGCTTTATCGATGATCTAGGGGCTGATAGCCTTGATACGGTTGAACTCGTTATGGCTTTTGAAGAAGAGTTTGGGGTAGAAATTCCAGATGAAGCTGCTGAAACGATTTTCACAGTTGGCGATGCAGTCAAGTTCATTGATAAAGCTTCTGCGTGATTACTAAAGGGCAAAGGCATAAATTGCTTTTGCCTATATTCTTCGGAGCTCTTTTGAAAAGAGAGCTTTGAGAGGTGAAGTTTAGTTCAAGGTTAGAAGTTATGAGACGTGTTGTTGTTACTGGTTTAGGATTGGTATCTCCATTAGCTGGTAATATTGAATATAGTTGGAAGCGACTTCTTGAAGGAAGAAGTGGTGTCCGACGTATCACAGAGTTTGATGTGTCAGATTTGCCATGCCAGATTGCTGCGCGTATCCCCTTAGGGGATGGAACAGAGGGGACTTATAATGCTGATTTGTATATGGAACCTAAAGAGCAACGTAAAGTTGATGCATTTATTGTTTATGCAATGGCTGCTGCTAACCAAGCGCTTGCAGATGCCGAATGGTTTCCTAAGAGTGATGAAGATCAGATTTGTACAGGCGTGTTAATTGGTTCGGGAATTGGGGGAGTTGAGGGTATTGTTGAAGCTGGTTATACGCTTCGTGATAAGGGCCCACGTCGTGTTTCTCCTTTTTTTATTCCAGGTCGTTTGATTAATCTTGCTTCTGGTTATGTGTCTATTCAATATGGTTTACGGGGGCCTAATCATTCTGTTGTAACGGCTTGTTCAACAGGGGCGCATGCAATTGGTGATGCGGCACGTTTGATTATGTTTGGTGATGCAGATGTCATGGTGGCAGGGGGGACTGAATCTCCGATAAATCGGATATCTCTTGCAGGTTTTGCAGCTTGTAGAGCTCTTTCTACTTGTCGCAATGATGATCCTGAACGGGCGTCACGTCCTTATGATATTGATCGTGATGGTTTTGTGATGGGGGAAGGAGCAGCTGTTGTTGTTTTAGAAGAGCTGGAACATGCCAAAAAACGAGGAGCGCGTATTTATGCTGAGGTTATTGGCTATGGTTTATCTGGTGACGCTTACCACATTACAGCGCCTTCAGAAAGTGGTGAAGGGGCTCAGCGTAGTATGATAGCTGCTCTTAAGCGTGCACAAGTGAATGTGAGTGAACTTGATTATATTAATGCTCATGGTACATCTACGATGGCTGATTCCATAGAGCTAGCAGCTGTTGAGCGTGTTTTAGGGAGTTATGCACCACACGTTTCTATGTCATCAACGAAATCATCTATCGGGCATTTACTTGGTGCTGCCGGTGCTGCTGAGGCTATTTTTTCTATTTTAGCTATACGGGATAATATAGCCCCAGCGACACTTAATCTTGACAATCCATCGATTGAAACAAAAATCGATCTTGTACCACACAAACCGCGTGAACGAAAGATTGATACGATTCTTTCTAATTCTTTTGGATTTGGTGGGACAAATGCATCGTTGGTGATGCGACGTTTTAGGGGATAATAAGTATTTTTATTTAATTTTTGCTTTTGAGTTTTCTACTTTATTATAAGGTGAATGAGAAATTATAATATTATCCTTAATCGCTATTGAGGGGTTATGTCCGATGTGAAAAATGGAAATCATTAAAGGACGTAAGTGATTCCTCTTCGAATCATTTAGCAGATAGTTATGACATGTTAATACATAAAAAACGAAAGAAATCATCTATCGTCCGTAATCCGTTGGTCATTCTCGGTCATTTTTTTCTTATGCTGATTGTGATTATTCTTTTTGCCATAAGTATTCCTCTTTATATTGGAAAAAGTATTTTTGAAGAAAAGGGAAAAATTGAGGAAGAACAAATTGTTCTTATCCATCCTGGTACCGGAATTCGTGAAATTGCTTCATTGCTAGAAAAACGTGGTTTCATTCGATCATCAGATATTTTTGTTTATGGGGTTGGTTATCACCAAAAAACAACGCATCTGAAGGCTGGTGAATATTTAATTCCAGCTCATGCTTCGATGCAGGATATTATGGATATTCTTGTGAAAGGAAAATCTATAGAGTATACATTTACAGTACCTGAAGGTTTAACGGTTCAGCAAGTTTTCGATCGATTAGCTGCGAATGAAATTTTGATTGGAGACCTTCCAAAAATTTTGCCTCCAGAAGGTTATTTAATGACGGATACTGTTCGTTTTATTCGGGGAACAACGCGTAAAGAGATTGTAAACAGGTTGCGTGAAGGACAGACAAAATTAATTCATGCTATATGGGCTACGCGTTCACCTGATTTACCCATTAAATCAATTAATGAATTTGTTATATTAGCCTCAATTGTTGAGAAAGAAACGGGAATTGCAGCAGAAAGACCAATGGTTGCTGCGGTATTTTATAACCGCCTTACAAAGCATATGCGTCTTCAATCGGATCCAACAGTAATTTATGGTCTCTTCGGAGGAAAAGGAAAACCATCTGGTCGTGCAATTTATCGTTCAGATCTTGAGAAGGAAACACCATATAATACTTATAAAATTAATGGTTTGCCCCCAACGGCTATTGCAAATCCAGGTCGAGATTCTTTAAAAGCGGTGGCACATCCACCAAGCAGTGATGCACTTTATTTTGTTGCTGATGGTTCAGGAGGGCATGTTTTTTCTCGAACTTTAGAGGAACATAATATGAATGTTCGCAAGTGGCGAGAATTAAAGGCAAAACATTGAATTTATAGTGATAACACATCTTTTTGCATCGTAAATGAGAATCCCAAATATAGTAAAATTTTTCTATTTAAATTTTTTATGAGAATGATAAAAAATCATTTTCTTGTCTGTCACAAGTGGGTTGGCGTATGGATAAAAATATTTAAGAAAAAAGTGAATATACTGCTAATACCTTATCTCAAAAAAGAGCAAAATAACATTGAGAATTGCTAAGAAAACACATTGATTAAGGGAGAGGTTGAGATAATGTATAATTCAAATTTTGGAGAAACATTTATGAACAAAGTAGAGTGATGTAATGACAGTCTTTGAAAGTAAATTGAGTGCTATAAAAATAAATCAACGCCGCGGTTTTTTATTTATTCTCTCTTCGCCTTCAGGTGCTGGTAAATCAACAATTTCTCGATTACTTCTAAAAGAGGGACAATTAGAGCTTTCCGTAAGTATGACTACAAGGAAAAGGCGTCCTAGTGAAGTAGATGGGCTGCATTATTACTTTATTTCAAAGGAAGAGTTTGAATATAAGCGTGATAGGGATGAATTTATTGAGTGGGCAGAAGTTCACGGAAATTATTATGGCACTTTACGTGAAACTGTTGAAAACGCATTGAATGCTGGCCAAGATATGTTATTTGATATCGATTATCAAGGTACCGAGCAGCTGCAAAAAAAGATGCTAGGAGACACTGTATCTGTTTTTATTCTTCCACCATCAATGAAAGAGCTTGTTTCGCGTTTACATCGTCGAGCAGAAGATAGTCAAGATATCATCAATTTGCGATTGGAAAATGCACGAACGGAGTTAAAGCATTGGCTTTCTTATGATTATGTTGTGATTAACGAAGATTTAGATCAGTCTTTATCTTTTATTAAATCAATTTATTTAGCTGAAACCGTAAAACGTGAGCGTTGTTCTTATCTTGGCTCTTTTGTTGATGGGCTTATTGCTGAAAAAATCGATAAATGTTGTGATTAAAAAAGGTTTTATAACACAAAGTGCATTTTTTAGAGCACTAGATGCGCTAAAGTTACAAATTCAGAAATCGAGAGCGTTTCAGCACGGCGCGTTCCATCAATTCCAGCTTTTTCTAATAGCTCTTCACCTCCAAGTATTTTGAGATTTTGACGAAGCATTTTTCGTCTTTGTCCAAAGGCGGTTTTTGTGACGAGGCTTAGTTTTTGTGCAGAGCAGGCAAGAGGTTGTGTTCGCGGAATAATATGAACAACAGAAGACGTTACTTTAGGTATTGGTATGAAGGCTTGAGGGGGGACATCAAAAGCAATTTTAGCAGTGGTACGCCAGCCAGTTAGGACACTAAGACGTCCATAATGAGTAGATTGAGGTTTAGCTGTAATCCGTTTGGCAACTTCACGTTGAAACATCAATGTCATTGATTCATAAAAAGGAGGCCATGGTTCAGTTAAAAGCCAATTTAATAAGAGTTGTGTCCCAATATTATAGGGAAGATTTGCAATAATGCGCGGTTTTACAGGGCTTGTTTCAAAGAGTTTTGAGAAGTCTTGCTTCAGTGCATCATTACAAATAACTTTTAATTTTTTAGGATAGTGTTTTTCTATTTCTAAGAGAGCCGGTATGCAGCGCTCATCGCGTTCTATTGCTGTTACAATGGCACCCTTTGCTAGCAAGGCACGTGTGAGACCTCCAGGACCAGGACCAATTTCTAGAACAGGTTTTCCTTCTATATTGCCTGCTTGATGAGCAATTTTAGATGTTAAATTAAGATCAAAAAGAAAATTCTGCCCCAAAGATTTATGCGCTTGTAATCCATATATATTAATGACCTCACGCAGAGGAGGGAGATTATCTATTGGCATGGGTTTAAACTATTTTTTGCAAGTTGATTTGCAAGTTTAAGAGCAGCAATAAAGCTTTCGGGAGAGGCTATTCCTTTATCAGCAATGTCAAAAGCAGTTCCGTGATCTGGAGACGTGCGAATAAAAGGTAGACCTAACGTGACATTAACAGTGCTATCAAAGTCTAATGTCTTAACAGGGATAAGGGCTTGATCATGATACATACAAATGGCAACGTCATATGCTTTTCTTGCGCATTCATGGAACATTGTGTCGGCAGGCAGCGGGCCTGCAATATTGAGTCCTTTCTTTTTAAGATATTCAATAGCAGGAGTGATAATTTCAATATCTTCTTTTCCCATTGCACCTCCTTCTCCAGCATGAGGATTAAGACCAGCAACAGCTAGTCGGGGTGACGTTATTTTAAACCTTGTTTTTAAGTCATATTCAGTAATAAGTACCGTTTGAATAATTAAATCACGGGTAAGCTGTGAAGGAACATTTTTAAATGGAATATGAACAGTTATTGGTACTGTTTTTAATCGAGGTCCTGCTAACATCATAACTGGATGATAACATTTATGAAAAGCTTTATGGGCTAAATCGGCTAAAAATTCTGTATGACCTGGAAATCGAAAACCGGCATCATAAAGACTCTTTTTTGCAATAGGACAAGTGATAAGTGCACATGCATGGCCATTTTGAATCAATTGAACACAGCGTTTAATTGCTTCAATAATTCCAGCTGTATTTTTCGATGAAGGTATACCTAATTGATCACTTTGTTTGTTTTTTAACGGTATGATAGGAAGAGCTTTTTGAAAATTTTTTGCAGGATTATTGATTAAAACAGATTGCACCTCAACATCAATCTGTAAAAAACGAGCGCGCGAACGAATAACATCTGGATCAGCAAGAAGTACAAAAGGTGGAATTTGGCGCGTAACACGCAAATTCCACGCTTTTAGTACTATTTCAGGACCAATTCCGGCAGGATCACCACCGCTAACAATAAGAGCAGCCATTATGAATTTTGAATGCGTGCCACTCGGCGCAGTTCTCCTAAATATTTGTCGCTTAATTCTTCAAGTTTTTGCGGGCTTCTTTTTTTACTATCTTGAAGAGAAAATATCAGTCGAGCGACATAATCATCAGAAACTCTTTTTATTTTGCAGACAGCAATTGCTTCGATTCCATCAGATGTTTCTTGTAATTTTGTCATTTTTCCAGCAGGCGTTTCAAGAATAGCTTGTTCCCATGCATTAGGAAGTTGTGGCTCCAGAAACTTTCCTAAGTGGCGGATAGTAACGTCTAAAATACCTCTTGCTTGATTGTGAGCATTGGCACATCCACGGAAATGTGCGCGAAAATTACTTGCTTCTCTTTGACGTCTTTCAAAGATCTCTGAACGACGATGTGCAGGAATGACAAAAACAATCCGCTGTAATGTATATTCGTTGGTTGAAGGTTTTACACCACCATTTTTTAATATTCTGCGTACAGCTTCTTGTTCGCTAATCATACCTGTTTCAGCTTGATAGCGTGCGCTAACAAGACGCCCCCATCCTATTTGTCCACGGATGTAATCTTTAAAGTGTTGCACTGTGATCTCAGTTTGGATCAGAATCTGGTTGAGCTGATCAATCGTCATATTATTTTGTGTCGCAAAATTCTCAAAAGCTCTATCAACTTCATCATTGCTTACTTCAATATTACGACGTTTTATTTCAATATTTTTTAGCTTTTCATCAATAAGCTCTTTTTTAGCCTGTGCCACCAAATTGCCTTGCTTTTGTTGTAGCCTGAGAAAAGCAAGGCGTCTTTGTATATCATAATTTGTGATGGGGTTGCCATTAACTGTAACAACAATAGAAGTCTGCGCAAAGACTGTCGGAATCAAAAATCCATTTATTATCAGGCTACTTACGCTCAAAGATGCAATATAAAATAAAGCAAGAAAACGCTTTTTCAATTTATTCATGTAAATAGGCTTTCGCATTGTTTATTAATTCTCATCAACAACTTAAAATACACGCTTTCTTTCATAAAAACAATGATAAGTTAAATGACTGATACATTCCCTTTATAAATTAATCTATCTTTTTTCCGATATCTGCAATCGTACGCAATGAAAGAGAGAAATTAAAGTTTTGCAAGGGTGCTTTCCTGCCTGGATTCGTTACCTGTTGATAACCGAATGTTAATCCGAAACATTCATCCATATAACTCAAGCTAATTCCTCGCTTTATAAATGTACCAGATACTAAATCATAACCGGCGTTGCTATTAATGGACCAATAATCTGCTAATTTAAGTCCTGTTTGAAAAGAAATTTCTTGGCGCTCTTGAGAATATTCATAATCTGGTTGCTTTGCGATATAGGCATATTGTAGAGCCGCCCAAAAATTTTGCCATTTTTGTGATGCTTCGATTTCACTACGGCGGATTTTTCCTGTTTTTTTGTCAAAGCGTCCACGCGTTTCTAAGGAAAAACCACTTTTATGGGTTGTACCAAACATTGCAACATAGTCTGAACGTTTTGCCTCTAAGCTAGAATGAGTACCGACATTGATAAAGTCCTTGTCTGCAAAAGAATTCTTTCCTGCTAGATGGAAGGATTGTCCAATGAGACCATAAAGAGACCAATTATCATTAAGGCTTCCAGAATATCTTATACCTATATTGGCTCTTGTACCACCTTCTACACGATCATAACCAGAAAATTTGTCTCGTTGAAAGAGAGTGGTTGCATCAAAGACAAAGCTTTGAGCATCTTCATTAGGAATTTGTCCAATATATTGTTCATTATTGCGTATAAAAATTTGTGCAGTTGGTTCTATAATATGTGTAGAATGATCAGCTGTAATGAGGAAGGGATAGCGTAGTTCCAATCCTGCTGTTGCCATGCCACGAATTGCTGAACCATGAATTGCGGATAAGGCATTGTTTTCTATAGAATCTGTGTGATTTTCGCTTGCATTGGTTGTAATGATATCAGCTCGTAGAGAGAGAAGAGGGGTTAAGATGAGTCCGTTGTGCGTGTTGAAGCGCTTTTTCCACTGAAGCTCGTTTGTTAAACGCAAACTATTTCCAGCCATACCAGAAAGTTTTACTGTGTTGAGAGGGTTTCCGTTCTGGTCGGGTGAACTGAAGTCAGCATGGCGACGATAAACTGATTGCATATTACTATGGAAGGTAAGCTCTCCATTATAAATGGGTTCATCTGGTGTGAAAAAATAATCGATGCGTGGTAAGACCCACGCTTGCCGAGAGTGACGTTCATAATGAGGATCATTCAATATTGAATCTTGAACTTTAAAATGATAAAAACGCATATCAAAATAATTTTTTCCTGCAAGACCATTCAGATAGATCTGAGAAAGTTGTGTAGGATTGTTATAGTTTTCAAGTTTATAGGCACGACTAAAATGCCGATCTGATTGTGCAAGAATATCCCATCCATAAGTCCAGTGTGAATTAATACGAAAATCCCCCTTTGTCGCCAGCATATAACGGTTTTTATGTTGGGCATCAATCGTATCATTATCAAATCTATGCGGTTTCATTTGATATATATGAGCAAAGCGAATGTTATAACGTCCCGTTTTTAAACGCTGACGCCATTCCCCTTCGGTTAAAAGCCCTTGTTGGGTATAAACCGTAGAAGAAAGGGTAAAATCATAATGGGGGGCGAGATTCCAGAAATAAGAATTCTTTATCCCCATACCGAGATAATCAGTATAAAAAAAATGAGGAGTAAGCAGACCGCTAGCACGCCTGACAGTTGGATCATAGATCTCAAAATTTGGAAATTTTATAATCGGTACACCAAAAACTTCAAAACTGCTATTTTCAAACCGAATTTTTTTGACGCTATTATTCCATATGATCTTTCTTGCTTTAATTTTCCATAGGACGTCTCTATCTGGTTTATAAGAGCAAGGTTCACAGGCTGTATAGGTTGCATTTTCAAAGACTGTTATGTGATTGTGTTTGCGTGTAGCATTTTGGGCTGAAAAGTGAACATTGTTGGCTGTATCAATACGTAGGGCGTTTACAAAACCCTCGCCAAGATCTTTGGTCATATCAATTTGGTTGGAATAAATTTTATTACCATCCTTTTGAGTAATTTCAACGTTCCCTTGTGCTATAAGCCGTCCTGTTTTTTGATTGTAAATAATTTTTTGAGCGACAACTTTATTGCCATCATATTTGATTTGGACATTACCGTGTGCAGAAACAGTGTTTTCATCACGATTGTAGATGAGTTCATCCGCAGAGAGCAAAAGAGGAGGTTCCAGATTTTGAATGCGACTTTGAGAAGGAGATTGAAGGCTTTGAGCGTGCGCACAATAAGACAAAGCACTTCCTAAAATAACCCCCACAACACTTTTAAAAGCGAGAGCACTTAATTTTGTTAAAATAGTTTTTTTAAGTGTTAATGCTTTCACTTAGCCATCCTCTTTATGAAGTAAAAAAGAGATTCCTAAGAATAACGCAATAACAACGGGTGTCCAAGCTGCAATAATTGGTGGAATATATCCAGCATTACCGAAAGCTTGAACAAGTACGGAAATAACATAAAGCATAAACCCAGCTATTACGCCACCAAGAATCAACATTCTAGATTGCCCAAAACGTGTAAAATTTAAAGATACAGTTGCTGCAATGAGGGTCATTGCCACAAGCAATGCCGGTAATGCAATCAAAGATTGGAAATACATATCAAAATTATTAGCAGAATAGCCAAATGAACGTGCAATCATAATTTTTTTTGGCAATTGGTAAAATGGAATAGTTGCGGGATTCACTAAACGTTCCGTTAAAAATTCAGGTTTTAGATTGGTTTTTATTTGCAACACGGTAAATTTTTCAGGAGGATGCCCTATTTTATAGATTGTTCCATTTGTTAATAGCCAAAATCCATTAGTCAAGGTTGCTTTTGGGGCGTTAATCCAATTTTTAACGGTTGCATTGTCATTGTATTGTACAAAGGTTGCATCGAGAAGAGAAAGTCCTTGATCGGTGATAGATTTGGCACCAATGGTTGTTCTGCCTAAATTTGTACGTTGTGTTAACCAGTGGATACTTGTATTGTGAAGAGGTGTTAGTACATTGTGATTGCGCCATTCAGTCATCTTTTTTTCTGCTTGAGAAAATCCCCATGCAGCAAGTGGATTAATGAGAAGAATTGAAAATAATCCCAAAAGAAAAGCTCCAAAACAAGCTGGCATAAGAAATTGCCATGCAGAAACACCGATTGAACGAGTTACTACAAGTTCAAGTTTTTTGTTGAGCGAGATAAGCGTTGCCATTGCAGAAAAGAGTGCAATGAAAGGGATAAGTTGTTGCATGATAAAAGGGATGCGTAAAGCAGAGAGGAAAAATGCATCTTTTGCTGTATAATGCGGAAGGGAAGATAGCCTACCAGAATTCTCTGTGAAATCGATTAAAAGAGCAAGAACAAAAATGCTTCCCCAGAAATAACAAGTTATTTTAAGATACCGTATAAAAAAATATCGTCCAAGTATCCACCCAATCATGATATTTCATCCGAGGAATCTTGAGATTTTCGATGTTCAAATTTGTTCATTATTTTTTGAAAAGCGATTTGAAGTATCTCATTAACTTTTGTGGGAAGCCCAATTTTATGATTCGTTAAAAGCATAAAAAAGACAAATGCACTTGTTCCTATAGGTATAATATAAAGGAGAGGAACGTATGCAAGATCGCTTTTTGCCTTTTCTGCGAAAAAATATCCTATCCAATACACCAGAAAAGAAAGGGCAATTGCCGAGAGATTTGCGGAATGACGAGCTTGTCGATGGGAGCGTACATCCCCTGCCGCTGCTAATGCAATAAGTGAAAAAACAATAGGGTAGAGCCATTGTGTTAATCTGCGGTGAAATTCAGCTTTATATTGGAGTGGTTTTCGTTGATAGTAGGGATCTTTTGGGTCAGGGTTTTGTAAATAAGAAAGAGACCGATCTTTTGGATAAAGAGTAGGTGTTTTATCACTGGGGATAAACTCTCCTAGGCTAAAAGTATATGAGCTAAATTGCACGATTGAAACACTGTTATTTTGATGATTGACTCTTTCTATTTCACCGTTATTGAGAACCAGAAAACTGCCGTTTTTATTGCTCACAATGGATGCGTCTGTTGCATAATAAAAAAGATCAGTCTTAGGATCACGCTGGTCGGCAATGAAAAGGCGTTCAAGTGTTCCATTTGGATTTCGTTCGCCAATTTCTATGTAAAGGTTATTGGCGAGTTTTTGGAAGCTCCCTTCACTAATGAATAGATTAATAAGATCAAAATGAGCGCTTGCTAGCATTTGTCGCATATGAAGACGCGCTTGAGGAACAACAAAATTAGCTATAGAAAAGGAGATACAGGATGCAACAATAGCAAGAAGAAGGATAGGTTTCCAAACAGTACTTTTAGGAAAACCAGAGGCATTGATGACAGCAAGTTCTGAGTCTTGATGCATTGCTGAGAGGATGGTTGTAATTGCGATGACTAATGCAAACGGAATGACAACAAAAATAACAGAAGGAACCAATGAGAGTGAAAATTGTAAGACTGTGAGGAGTGTTTGTTTACTTGTTGTGAGAAAGTTTATCCGTGCAAGAATTTGTATAGTCCAACTAACGCCCACTGCTGCAATCATGACAGAACTAAACAAAACAAGGACACGTTTCAGGATGTAGAACTCAATAATACGCATAAATTGGGGAAAATCCTCAGTTTTTAATTCGATAGCAAATATTCTTACTGCTTTCGGTTAAAATGTAATAAAGTTTGAAAAAATATCCTTTCATGAATTGGATATTTTTACCAAATAAATAATATAAAATTGCCTATGAGGTCCTCTTTAAATTTTCCGTACATTATATTTTATTTTCAACTATAGTCTACAAAGAATCTAGAAGAATCTAGAAAATAACTTAAAAAACTTTTTTATTAACGTTGAAGATAAAAATTTTTGTCTTTTAAAGACACGTGCAAAAAGATAATGCATCTCAATCAAAAAAGAGGGTTTATATCTTGAACCGTTTCCTTTGTATTAGGGATATAGAAGTTTTTTTAAAAAGATGTTAGCTTTTTTATAAAGAATGATGAAGGCTTAAGAGATTGGATATTTTATTCTATCATTTGACGCAGTCAACGCTGAAGGATATTTTGCCGACGCTTGTGGAGCGTGCATTGGCTCGTTTTGGTAAAGTAACAATACAGTGTGTGAGTAAAGAACAACGCGATTCTATAGATATACATTTATGGGTTTATACTGATGAATCATTTATTGGACATGGAACGGAGTGTGATCAATATCCAAACGTTCAGCCTGTATTTCTTACGACAGGACAAGAAAATCCGAATGATTCAAAGATTCGTTTTCTCATAGAGGGAGCTGTTTGTTCGGATATTGATGCTTATCAACGGCTTGTCGTGATATTTGATGGTAGAAGTGAAGAGCAGTTGAATCTCGTTCGTGCACAGTGGAAAAAATATAAAATGGAAAATCATAATTTAACGTATTGGCAACAGACTGAAGATCGTCGCTGGGAAAAACAGGTTTAATGCGTCTTGTATCTATTGTTCTGATTTTTATAGGATTACTGGGAATAGTAAATCCTGCACTTTTTATTACGGAAGGCTCAGGGGGAGGGCGTTGGGTTTTTATTGTGATTTTTCTTTTAGGCATGTTAAATATATGGACTATAATTAAAAAAACGAAACGCCATAATGATAATTATTGATCGAATTTTGCTTGTTTTATGGGCTGTGATGTTGGCCTTCTTTTGCGTTTCATGGTTGGGGACAACGCATATCTTATCAGAAATGTTTGCTGTTTCTTATATAAGCAATATTGCAGATTTTTTATTTTTCTTTTTGAGTGCTTTGTTTGCAGGAATATTGTGGTGGAAAATACCTCAACCCCTGTCTTTAAAAACGAAACTGGCAGCATTTTTGCCGCCAGTCCTTATTTTATTCTTCATTATTATATTTTAGTTGGATATTTCATCATCTGTAAATCCGACGAAGCAAATCAGTGAAATAAAAGAAGCAAGAAGCAAATAATAACCGATATAAGATGTATCGAAATGTTGCACCAGATATTCTGCAATATAAGGCGCGAGAGATGCTCCTATAATAGCAGATAAATTGAAAGTAATAGAAGAACCGGTATATCGAATTGCTGTTGGGTATGGTGAAGCCAAAACAGCACCAAGAGGACTGTATATCATTCCCATGAGAGACAAACCGATAACAGACATTGCAAGGACTCCTATAACTCCAGAATTTAAGAAATAAGGAATTGCGAAAGAATAAATACCGGTGATGATTGTAATCCAAATCATCAAAGTTCTACGTCTAATACGGTCAGCGAGTCTTCCCGTGATGACAGTAAAAATCCCACAAAAAATAGCACCGACAATTTCGATTTGAAGAGCTTGATGAAATGGCAATTGCAAATGGTTTGTTGAATAGCTTAGCAAATATGTAGTAACCAAGTAAAACAAAACAAAAGTTGCCATACCAGAAAATATTCCAAGAAATAGGATTCGTGGACATTTTAAAAAGACATCTATGATAGGAACTTTGACATGTTTTTTACTTTCAAGAGTTTTTTTGAATTGAACAGTTTCATTGATTGAAAGACGGACCCATAATCCTATAATCATAAAAACAACTGAAGCAATAAAAGGAATACGCCATCCCCAGGCTAAAAGTTCTTCACGATCAAGGAAATGCAGCAGACCCAAATAAACAGCAATAGATAAAAACAAACCTATTGAAACGCCTAATTGGGGGAACATTGCATACCAGCCGCGCTTTTCTGGAGGGGCATTTTCTGTAGCGAGCAAAACAGCTCCTCCCCATTCTCCTCCTAATCCAATTCCCTGTCCAATACGGCACAAGGTTAAGAGGAAAGGGGCAAACCACCCAGCTATTTCATAAGTAGGAAGAAAACCAATAATGACTGTTGAAAGACCCATTGTGAGAAGAGAAGCGATAAGTGTTGCTTTTCTTCCAATTTTATCTCCAAAATGTCCAAAAACAACTGATCCAAAAGGGCGGGCAAAAAAGGCTGCTCCAAATATTAGGAAAGATTGTAAAATGGCAATTTGATCATTTTGTGTTGGAAAAAACACATGAGGAAATATAAGAGCTGCGGCAGTGCCAAAGACATAAAAATCAAAGAATTCAATTGTTGGGCCAATAAGGCTTGCAAATAAAATCCGACGAGGGGAGTTTCTGTTGCTTGTAGCTTTCATTTCTGAGTTTATAGACATGAATAGAATGTCCCTTTCAGTATATGACAAATCAAATGACGAGTTAACTGACTATAACTATAGAAATTTCAAATCAGTGTCGAGTCAATATTATGACACTTCGTTATATATTAGAACAATGATTATGGGCTGATGAGTATGAATAAGTGCTCTATATATTATCCAAATTGAATAAGATAAAGACACTGCTTTAAATGCTGTAGAAGATGGCAATAGATGGCTATAAACGCAGCTCTCATTCACATTGCTGTGTCCTTTAAAGTTTAATGCCATTTTTATCTATTAAGGGATCAATCTTATTCGTAGATCAGTGTTTAGTGTCTCAAAATATTAAAAATATTTTTCATGGATGCAATTATAACACTTTTAAAGTGTATCTAAAAAATTAAATCTTTTAGTTGTGCATGCATTTTAAAACACATGGTGTATATTTGATCTGTCAAAGCTTAATCCATCGAATGCTTTGCTGTCTTAAAAGACATGAGGTTGAGCAATTACGTTGTGTTGTTTTGGTCTATGCACTTTTTTCTAAATGGGAGTAAATTTAAAATTATGGAGTGTAAATAATGCAACGCAAATTGAAATTAAGTTTTTGTGCGTTAATGGTCAGTGGTTTTTTTGTCAAGATTGCGAGTGCATATGGAGTAGCTACACCAAGAGAAAAGTTATTAACACCAGTAAGTATCAGTGAACACCTAGAAGAGACAAGAAAGTTGTTATCAGAAGTGAGGGGACTAAAAGAAAAAAAGGGAGGATCAAAAAAGATAGAGAATAAACAGACAGCAGAAGGAAGTGATCTTTCAGAAGAGGAAAGGAAGAGATTAGAAAACCTATTCTTTGAAGTACTCACAAATTCAATAATAAGCGATGGTGCTGCGATCTATATTACTAACCGTGACTCTGAAGGTTCTGAAATAAATAGCTTTAACTATAAAGATGCAGCTTATTCCATTAATAATACGGTTAGAGAAGGGGGAAAACTCTACATTGATGCAGCAAGTGTTAGCAGGGATACGACAATTGAGCATGGTGGGATTGAGTTTGTCCAAAACTTGAGCATTTCAGAATATGCTACTGTTAAAAAAGGGGGTAAACAAATTGTTGAGAGTGGTGCAAATGCAGAAGGGGCTCAAATCCATGGTGGCGAGCAGATTATTTTTGGTAAGAGAAGCCTTGGATCTAGTTTGTCGCGAAAAGATAAGGAAAGTAGTGCTTATGGCACTGAAATTCATGCTGCAGATGGAATGCCAGGAATACAAAGTGTTTATAGTGGGGGGATGGCTGTTGACACAAAGGTTATGAAAGGAGGTATCCAGAATCTTGATGGTAAAGAGAATTTTCATAACGGTTTCTCAGAAGATGCTGATACAGCCGATATAGAAGATGAAGATTTTACAATTAATGAGGGGGCTTTTGCACTGAGTACTGAACTTTTTAAAAATGGTATGCAGAATATCTTTGCAGGAGGGAATGCGAGTGAAGTTACTTTATACGATAGAGCTATTCAGAATATATATGATTCTGGATATGCGGATAATCTAACTATTAATCATCAAGCAAGGTCACGGGGTTTTGCTGGTGCGATATTAGGTGAAAATACAAATGTTAATGATTTTGGCAACCTCTATCTCTATGCTGGAAATGGTGAAGCTGTTACGGAAGTAGAAAATCTTAATTTAAATGGAGAAGATACCAAACTATACATTATTGCGTCTGAAGATAACGGCAAAAAACCTGAGATTAATGTTAAGAATTTAAAAGGAAATGGCAGAGTTATTTTTACATCTTCTGGGGCTGATAAGCATTATTCTCAGCTTAATATTGATGATCTTTCAGGTTCTTTACATTTCGATTTTAATATCAATTTTGCCAAGCAGCTTAGTGATTATCTTGTGATTAAAAAAAGGGGCTCTGGTTCTCACACAATAAGTGTGGCTGATTCTGGGCGTGAAATTACAAATTCTTCTTACAAAAAGCTTAAATTAATTACTGATCGCAGCGGAAATGCCCATTTTACTCTGACAAACACTTTTGGTGAAAAAATCGGAACTGTTGATGCCGGAACCTATCGGTACAGTTTGCAACATAGAAACAATAAGGGTACTGGTAAAATTTGGTATTTAGATACAAACCACACCATTGATGAGACAACTTCTCAAGTTTTTGATAGTGTATTGAAACCATATACTGGTTCATCAAGTGATTTACTTACAGAACTCACAATTGATCAAGGAGCAACTGTTTCTATTGCAGATCCTAGCTTTGACACGAGTAGCAAGGAAGTTGATAGCAATGGAGAAACTTCAATTAGTAATACAGTTAAAGATGGTGGAAAGCTTTCCGTTTATAGCGGTGGTTTTAGCTTGTATACGACAATTCAAAGAGGTGGCACTGAGCTTATTAAAACACAGGGTCTTTCACAGGATACTATTGTTCATAAAGGTGGGCAACAAAAGGTTAAAGAGGGGGGAAAAGCTGAAGGGGCTAAAATTTACGGAGGTGAGCAATTTGTTTCAGGAAAGTCTGATATTAAAGGTGCGATGGTGAGGAGCAGCGCCTATGACACTATCGTTTCTGGTGAGAATGGAGTGCGAGGATATCAGAATGTGTATGATGATGGAGAGGTTTTTAACACACAGATCATGGAAGGAGGGATACAAAATCTTTATGGAGAAGAGGATCTAGACGAGTATAGCAGTTTTGCCTTTGATACGAAGGTCTTTTCTGGTGGACAGCAACATGTTTTAGCGGGAGGAATCGCGATTGGCGTTCTTTTAGAAGGGAGTGCTTTTCAGGCAATAGATTTAGGAGGTTATGTAAAAGATTTAACCGTTAAGGATCAAGCACAATCGTGGTTACATAGTGGCGCAACATTGGAAGGAAAGACAACGGTTAATGATTCTGGACGGATTTATCTTTATGCTGGTGCAGAGCAATCTCGTACTGAAGTAGAAAAAATTGTCTTAAATGGCAGAGATACAAAATTGTACGCGATTGCCTCTAATATAGATGGTGAAAGTTCTTTGATTGAGAATCTGAGTGGGAATGGTCGTGTTATTTTTACTTCTACCGTGTTTAATCCACATTACTCTAAACTTGAGATCAATGATCTTTCAGGGAGTTTACATTTTAGGTTGCATACTAATTTTGCAGAACAGCGCGGTGATTATCTTCTGATAAAACAAGGATCAGGTAATCACACCATAAGTGTTATCGATTCTGGTGTTGAAATTACCAATTCTCCTCTACAAGATCAGAATTTAGTTTTGGAGCTTGATTTAATTCATGTTCAAAGCGGAAATGCGCATTTTACTCTGACAGATTTTTCTGGTGAAGAGACGAGTACGATTGATGGTGGAGCCTACATGTATGGCTTAAAGACAAAAGATGATAATGGGGGAAAGACTTGGTCTTTGGCTATATCACAAATAACTTCTGCTCCTGTAATTCCTTCACCTCATGTGGAGTCGCCTATAGATAAGCTTCCTGAAAAAGAAGAAAATATGACGTCGGCAAAAGATTTTAGTATCTCTGATGTAATTCATTACAGCATTGGGGAAGGAGGAGGAATTCTACAAAGCTCTTTGCTCGGTGATGATAACGTAGTTTATGTCTCTGATGATGGAGAGCAAGGTGTTCTTAAGAAGTCTATTAATAATACAATTCAGGGATCAGGAAGACTTTATGTTGAAGCTGGTGGTTTCAGTAAAAATACAACCATTGAAAATGGTGGTACTGAGATTGTAGGGGAACAGGGGGTCTCAGAATCTACGATTATTTACGAGGGTGGAAAACAAAAAGTGGAGGGGGGAGGCTCTGCATTGAGAGCTGAAATTTATGGTGGGGAGCAGCTTGTTTTCGGAAATGGTTATGTAAATGGTGGAATTGTGGGGAGCAGTGCTTATAACACGACACTTTATGGTCAAGGTGATACGCTGGGACAGCAGAATGTATATGATGATGGGATGGCTGTGGAAACAAAAGTGATGAGTGGAGGAGTACAAACTCTTGCTAAGTGGTTTCCTAATGATGATAACTTTGCAGAAAAAGCCGGCGGTTTAGCTGTAAATGCTGAAATCTTTTCAGAGGGTGTGCAGCGTGTTTTAGCAGGAGGTGAAGCAAATACAGTCATTTTACGCACTGGTGGTGTTCAAGAAGTCTATGCAGGTGGAATTGTAAAGAATCTAACGATTGAAGGTAATGCTAATTCATGGATTTCTCCTGGTGCAATATTAGGAGGAGAAATAAAAGTTCAGGATTTTGGTGGGCTCCATCTTGATGCTGGAGACGATGGTCAACAAACTATAGTAGAAAACATTGAATTAAATGGAGAAGACGCTCAATTATACTCCGTTGCTCGTGGGTTTGACGACAAAAGTACACGCATTCAGCAGTTAAGCGGTGTAGGAAAAGTCATTTTTACCTCTTTTGAAGATGATTTATATTACTCTCAGCTTTACATTGATAATCTAGCAGGGAGTCTACATTTTAACTTTAATGTTAGCCTTGCAGAAAAAAAAGGTGATTACCTCTTTATTGAGAATGGGAGTGGTTTTCATACAATAAGTGTCGTAGATTCTGGTATTGAAATTGTTGATCCTTCTTCAGCAGGACTTGATTTAATTTTTGATCAAAGTGGTGGCGCACATTTTACCCTGAGAAGCTTTTCTGGTGCAAATGTTAAAACTATTGATGGCGGAACCTATACGTATGGTTTAAAACAGAGAATTGATGAGGATGGGGGTGAAAAAGTTTGGTATTTATCTGCAGTATTTATTGATAATGTTTCATTTCTCAACAGTTTACCACGTAGTAGAAGCAGATCTATGCGGCATTTAAATCAAAATCAATCAGTTTCTTCTCTTTCAACTATTGCAGCACCACAAGCGCGTGTTATTAAATTGCCACGTCGAAGAAAAAACCGCCAAAACTTGAATCAAAGATCTCCAGCTTTTGTATCTCCAACTGTTTCCTCTCTTGGAAGTCACGTTATTGAAGTCTTAGGTTCAGGAAGTCTTCATCCTCTTTCTGATGAAAAACAACAAACTGCTGTTTCAACCTCTTCTCAATCTTTAGCCGATCAAATGACTTTGCGTCCAGTTCATAAAGAACACCCTTTTCCACAATTGAGTGAGAAACTTTCAGTTTCTCACTTTTTGACCACTCCCTCTACAGATGCGGTATTGTCTATGTCTGCGGCTCCAGCGATGATTTTTCACAATGAAATGCAAACCGTACGTGCGGGAAGAGGAATTCTAGATAAAAGTAAAAAGAATGCAGCTTTATGGACCTATGCGATTAAATCTAAAGAGAGCATTGCTACAGAGCATATAGATTTTAAACTGGATCAGACCGGTATCGTTTTGGGGATCAATGGTTTAAGCGAGTGGGAAAATGGAGAGTTTTATATAGGTGGTTTTAGCAGTTATGATCGTGCCCGTGTTGCGCATGCACGGGGGGGTAACAGTGGAATCAATACTTATGGTATTGGTGCTTATGTCACTTATTTTGATCATAGTGGATGGTATCTCGATGGTATTTTAAAATACAATCATTATCAAAATACTCTAAAAGCCGTTTCAACGAATGGTTTAGAGATTGAAGGAACATATACTCAAAGGGCATTGGGAACTTCCTTTGAAGCTGGTTATCGACTTAAGACGTCAAAGAACAGTTGGTTACAGCCTTATGGACAATTTACATGGTTACAAGTTGAGGGTAAAGAAATCAAGTTATCGAATGATATGACAGGTGACATGCGTCCATTCACTTCATTACGCAGTGAGGTTGGTTTATCTTTAGGGTATGAATTTGGTTCACACATGGATTCCTCATCGCTTGCGTATATTACAGCAGCATGGTTGCGTGAGAATAAAGATGACAATCAAACGTTAATTAATCAACGCCATCCATTTACCACTGACTTATCGGGGAATGCAGGTAAATTAGGAATAGGTTTAAGCAGTTTAGTGAGTGAGAAGTTAAAGTTATATGGTGAGGCACATTATATTAAAGGGCGTAAAACAAAACAGTCCCTTCAGGGTGTTTTAGGTGTACGCTATAGTTTCTAACGATATGGTTATTTTTTAGTTATCTTTAAATGTATGATTAGTTTTTTAAAGTTTTTAATGCAGCATCAGAGAACAATTTTTCAGAGCACGCAGCTTCGTTGTTCATGATAAACTGTATACCCTTATATACTTGATTATGCATTACTTTTTATCTTTGATAAGAAAACTCCGAGAAAATGCTAAAGAAGCACTATAAAAACGCCCTTATATTCTTGATCAAAAAAGTATTTAAAAAACTGTAAAGAACGGTTTTTTATGAGATAAGGAGGATTTTTAAGAAGGATTGTTGCAATCTAAGGTTGAAAATATGTTTTGTAGAGCTAATTACGTTCAGTGTCTATGCAGGCGTGAAGGGGGGAGGATATGGCTCTACAATATAAATGGAAACGAAATTTTTGGATACTCATGTTGAGCAGCTGTTTTGTGCAAGCTGCTGCTGCAAATGAGGAGAGAACAGCACTTTTTTGTCAATCTTCAAGTTATGAAAATGATAAAGTATTTCAAGATCAATACAATGAGGATATGAAATCAGCAAGATGCATACTTGGAGCCTCTAATGATGTTATGGTAAGAACGCGCAATGAATTAGACTTTTTAAAAAAGCCTAGAGATTTTATCATGGATAAGGGTGCTAGAGTGTTTGCGAGTCAACAGGAGCTTGACAGCAGTCATCGTGACAATGCTGGATATAATGCACAAGAACAAAATACTGCATTTCTTAAAAAGCCTGAACTTATTTCCATTAAAGATGGGGCAATATTAGAAAATTATATCCTTGATAATGAAGGTAAAGCATACATTTCAAATGATGGTGAGATTGATAGTCCAGGGCGATCCATTAATAACACTGTAAGGAATGGTGCAGAGCTTTATGTGTATGCAGGAGGACTCAGTGAGAATAGTAAAATTGAACATGGTGGAATTGAAAATGTTCAGGCTTTAAAGGGAAAACAAGGTTTTTCGAAAAATGCTGTTGTTAAAGAAGGCGGGCACCAAAGTGTTGGAAATGGAGGGAAAGTAGAGGGGACTAAAATTTATGGCGGTGAGCAGCTTGTTTTCGGCGAGGGGGATATTGGAGGAGAGATTAAAGGCAGTAGTGCTTCTCATACTATCATTTATGGTCAAGATGAAACACTAGGCCAACAAAAAGTATATGATGGCGGAAAAGTTTGGAATACAAAAGTTATGCAAGGGGGTGTCCAAGAGGTTGGACAAAAGTCTCAAAGTGCAAAAAATGGTGGTTTTGCATTTGACACAGAAGTTTTTGGTGGTGGTAAACAACGTATCTTAAAAGGCGGTCAGGCTATTGGAGTCACTTTAAATGAGAGTGCTATTCAGGAAATATATACTGATGGATCTGTAAAAAATCTAACAATGAATGATCAAACAAAATCATGGGTGTATGCTGGAGCAACATTAGAAGGCAAGACACAGGTAAACCATTCTGGGCAGATCCATCTTTATGCTGGAAATGATCAACAACGCACCACAGTAGAAGATATTATTTTAAATGGAAAAGATACAAAACTATACTCTATTACTGATGAGTTTGATGGAAAAAGTTCTTTGATACAAAAATTAAGTGGTGAAGGGAGTGTTATTTTTTCGTTTACAGGTTCTGATCCATATTATTCTCAGCTTCATGTGAATAATCTTTCAGGAAATTTACATTTCGCGTTCAATACTACGATTGCCCATAACCGTGGTGATTATCTCTTGGTTGAGAAAGGCGCTGGGAAACATACAATAAGTGTTGCTGATTCTGGAGTTGAAATCACGGATCCTTTTTCAAATAAGCGTGATTTAATTACGGATCAAAGTGGTGGAGCGCATTTTACGCTGACAGATCTTAAGGGTGAAAAAATTAACGCCATTGATGGTGGAACTTATATGTATGATTTGAAAGAAAGAAAGGATGAAAATGGAAAAGTTTGGTTTTTATCGGCAGACCGCCTCAGTGGACCAGAACCTTCTATACCAGATCCGACAAATCCTTTTTTTCCTGGAGAAACATCAACAACCCCCTCTACAGATGCAGTGTTAACGTTGTCCGTAGTTCCTGGGCTTATTTTTAATAATGAGTTGCAAATTATACGGAATGGTAGAAAAATTTGGGACAGAAATAAGAAGGATATCGAACTATGGACTTATGGGATTAAGAGCAGAGAACGTGTTGCGACAGGCCATACACACTTTAAGCTTGGGCAGACAGGTTTAGTCTTTGGTGCTGATCAGTTGAGTGAATTAAGGCATGGAGAGTTGTATGTTGGTGGTTTCGGGAGTTATGATCAAGTACGTATTTCTCATGCACGAGGTGGTGATAGTGATCTGAGCTCTTATAGCATTGGAACTTACGCAACTTATTTTGATCATCGTGGATGGTATATGGATGGTGTTTTGAAATATAATTATTACCGAGATAATTTGAAAGCCATATCAACGAATGGCTTAGCCATTCAAAGTCATTACAATCAGTGGGCGATAGGTGGATCATTTGAGATTGGTTGTTATTTTGAACCGGCACAGAATACTTGGATGCAGCCTTATATCAAGCTAACAGGTTTGCAGGTTGAAGGTAAAAGAATAAAACTTTCCAATGGAATGATAGGTGATCTAAGCCCATTAACTTCATTCCGCAGTGAAGTTGGATTGACTGCAGGACATGAATTTTTTGTGAGTTCAGAAACTTCATTAACAGCTTACATTATGGCAGCTTGGTTGCGTGAGAATATAAATAATAATTATACGACAATTAATAACCAGTATAAATTTATTACAGATTTATCAGGCAGTGCGGGTAAATTGGGAATTGGTTTAAACGGTTCGGTCAATGATAAACTAACACTTTATGCGGAAGCACATTATCTAAAAGGACATAAGATTAAGAATGCTCTTCAAGGTATTTTAGGATTACGCTATAGTTTCTAAATATGTGTGTACACGACTGATTGACTTTACAAATGTAATTGTTTTGCAAGCTTAAACAGATAACGCTCGGCTATGTCTTCTCGAGAGTGTAAGGACTTTCTCAAACAGTAGGAATGTCTTTATACTCTCTCTTTTAAAGGTAACATACTGAATTTATAATAATAATTCATTTCTATGCATGTTGAATGAGAGTCGCGAAAATCATAGAATTCTCTGATTCCAAATCTGTTGATGTTGAATCAATCAAAACCATTTTCTTGCACGTCACAAGCAGGCAAGCCTGCGTGGATAAAAATTGTACAAGAAAGAACTAAAAATACCTCTTATTAAACTGCCTCAAGTACCAAAGGGTGTAGCGTTGCAACATTTTAGGGCTGGAAAAGTGTATGATGATATCGGCTCGCTTCTTCATAAGCGTAAAGATTGGGAGTTCAATGGCTTTACCGGTATATCATTCATGGATGACGTGGCGAAATGGGCTTGAGTGCATTGAGAGATGTCTCTTTAAAACAAGTGTGTGAATGTACAACCCAATGGCGTTTTGTTTTACGTGAAGAGGGGCTCCATTAAAGGGCACGAGCATTTTTTTTCATCTATAATTCCAGATATGCAAATTATTCCTTGAATTTAAGTAAACATTTTGAATTTTATTCAATTTTTCTGCCTTAAGTTAGAGTTTTTTAGTGGCTTATAGACAAACAACTTAAAGTTGTTTAAATCAAAAAAATACACTAAAAAATTGCATTTAGACATAAATAAAACACATTATGATACAATCTAAACCGAGCTACCTATGTGGCCGCGGGATATTTTTCTAAATAATTGAGAGTGGAGTGTGGATAATGCGGTATAAATACAAATTAAGTTTTTCAGTATTGATGATCAGTAGTTGTCTTTTGCAATCTGCAAGTGTAGTTGAGAGTAGGAATAGAGTGCTAACAAGAGCAACATATGTGGTAAATAGAGAAGAGGAAGAAAAAAAATTAGAACAGATTGCTAGTTTTTTCAAGAATAATATTACGATTGAATATGGTGATGTAGAGCTTGTTGAAAATGGAGAAAGTTCTGTAGGTTCCACTATTAAAAAAGGAGGGATGCAAATAGTTACACGGGCAGGAATTGCAATGAACGCCAAAATTTTGGGAGGTCAGCAGTTTATTCATGAAGAGCCATATATTGATCTTACAAGCGTGGAGAGAAAAAGTAGTGCATATAATTCCACAGTTACTGGGGATGGTGGAACAGTTGGACAGCAGAATGTGTATGATGGAGCGTGGGGTTGGTATACGAAAGTGGGAGATAACGGAGAACAAAATCTTTATGCAGGACAAAGAAAAGAGGGGGGAAAATCAATGTATGCTGAGGTCTCTGGGAATGGGAGACAGCACGTCTTAGCGTTAGGAGAATCTTATGCTACTAATTTGAAAGATCATGCTATTCAAGTTGTATATCCTGAAGGGTTTGTGGATGGTCTGACTGTTAACAACTTTGCTAAATCGTGGTTCCATGTTGGTGTACAAGAGGTCCTTGGAGAAGTAAGGATCAATGATCACGGAGAACTTTATTTATTCGCTGGTGATAGGACAAATCATACGACTAAGAAAAAAATTCCTATAAAGGACAGAGTGGATGAAACAATATTTGAGGTTGGTGAACGGAATATGGGAGAAAAACCTCAGATTGAAATTGAAGATTTAGGGGGGCAAAATGGGACTGTTATTTTTACTTCTATACCGTATGATCCACGACATATTTCACTTCATGTTGAGAAACTTTCAGGGAGTTTACATTTTCGATTCAATATTAGTGCTACGGGGGATTCGAGTGATTACTTATCGATTGATGAGGGCGCCGGTAATCACAAAATAAGCGTTGCAGATTCTGGTCGTGAAATTACAGGTCTTCTCTCACAAAAGAATAGTTTGGTCACAGGGATTAATTTAATTACCGATAGAAGCCACAATGGAGGCGCTAATTTTACTCTGGCAGACCTTTCGGGTAAGGATATTACAGCTGTTGATGGTGGGGCCTATCAATATCAATTGCTAAAGAGAGATAGATGTGCTGATTCTAGTGGTAGTGCTACAATTTGGTATTTAGGAAGAGCCTCTGGAGGTACGACACGTTCGAATACTGAAGCACAGTGTGTAAACAAGAAAACGAAGATTCCTCTTGCATTATCTGATCAAGGTGCTTCTTCTAGAGAAAAAAATACAGGCTCTCGTAAACCTACTATAAAACAACCAGCTAAACCACGACCTCCACGTCATTTAAGAGGGGCACAGAATGTCTCTAGTGTTTCTGTATCTCCCTCTCAAGAAAATCAGACTCTTGTAGCGTTACCTCCATCAGGTCCTCATCCTTTTTCTGATGAAAAACAACAAACTGCTGTTTCAACCTCTTCTCAATCTTTAGCCGATCAAATGACTTTGCGTCCAGTTCATAAAGAACACCCTTTTCCACAATTGAGTGAGAAACTTTCAGTTTCTCACTTTTTGACCACTCCCTCTACAGATGCGGTATTGTCTATGTCTGCGGCTCCAGCGATGATTTTTCACAATGAAATGCAAACCGTACGTGCGGGAAGAGGAATTCTAGATAAAAGTAAAAAGAATGCAGCTTTATGGACCTATGCGATTAAATCTAAAGAGAGCATTGCTACAGAGCATATAGATTTTAAACTGGATCAGACCGGTATCGTTTTGGGGATCAATGGTTTAAGCGAGTGGGAAAATGGAGAGTTTTATATAGGTGGTTTTAGCAGTTATGATCGTGCCCGTGTTGCGCATGCACGGGGGGGTAACAGTGGAATCAATACTTATGGTATTGGTGCTTATGTCACTTATTTTGATCATAGTGGATGGTATCTCGATGGTATTTTAAAATACAATCATTATCAAAATACTCTAAAAGCCGTTTCAACGAATGGTTTAGAGATTGAAGGAACATATACTCAAAGGGCATTGGGAACTTCCTTTGAAGCTGGTTATCGACTTAAGACGTCAAAGAACAGTTGGTTACAGCCTTATGGACAATTTACATGGTTACAAGTTGAGGGTAAAGAAATCAAGTTATCGAATGATATGACAGGTGACATGCGTCCATTCACTTCATTACGCAGTGAGGTTGGTTTATCTTTAGGGTATGAATTTGGTTCACACATGGATTCCTCATCGCTTGCGTATATTACAGCAGCATGGTTGCGTGAGAATAAAGATGACAATCAAACGTTAATTAATCAACGCCATCCATTTACCACTGACTTATCGGGGAATGCAGGTAAATTAGGAATAGGTTTAAGCAGTTTAGTGAGTGAGAAGTTAAAGTTATATGGTGAGGCACATTATATTAAAGGGCGTAAAACAAAACAGTCCCTTCAGGGTGTTTTAGGTGTACGCTATAGTTTCTAACGATATGGTTATTTTTTAATTGATCTCAATGATAATTTTGATGGAAAGCGTTGAGGAATATAAAAGAAGTTCAACATTTGCTAAGGAGCGGTAGCGCATCTTTATGATGGGATGAGCAATTGCAGGTGTTTTTATTAAAGTCTTCTTTATAATTCATTCTATATTTTTGAGAATTTGTATAGAATTTTGCAGAGTCACTTGGCAAAGGGCTCCTTGCTCGCTATAGAAATGGCTAGAGAATATTATAAATGAAATAAAGGTGGTTAAATGGCTTTAGAGCGTACTTTTTCGATGATTAAACCAGACGCAACCCGTCGTAATTTGACTGGCGCAATTACTAAAATGCTTGAGGATGCGGAGCTACGTGTTATTGCGTCTAAACGTGTCTGGATGAGCAAACGTGAGGCTGAAAAATTTTATGCTGTTCATAAAGAACGTCCTTTTTTTAGTGAATTGGTTGAATTCATGTCTTCTGGTCCAACCGTTGTACAAGTTTTGGAAGGTGAAAATGCAATAGCTAAAAACCGTGAAGTAATGGGGGCTACGAATCCTAGTGATGCAGAAGAAGGGACAATTCGTAAGGTTCATGCTTTATCGATTGGCGAAAATTCTGTCCATGGATCCGATAGTGCTGAAACGGCAAAAACAGAAATCGCCTTTTGGTTTCCTGAGGTAGAAATTGTTGGTTAATAAAGCGTTTATAAGAAGCAAAAATCCGAAACACTATGTTTCGGTTTTTTGCTTATAAGATTATAGATTTTTTTGAAAGCATATAGAGCATTAATCGTTTTTTTAGCTTTTAATATTACAGCTGCTTTTACGAAAATATAAAGCCTATTTACTCTTTTTTGAAGAGTTTTTATCTACACGTCCCCCTTATTTGTAATGTGCAAAACAGTGTTTGATTGATTTATCATTAATAAAAATAAATCAATCTTATGCTATTCTTATCTCTTATTTAAGTACAAAAAGATAAATTATCATTATAAATCTCCATACTCTTCATAGGATAACGTGTTTTAAACCTGCACGAAAATAATCCCACCCTGTCCACAATGTAAGGAGGGCAGAAATCCACAACATAGTAATGCCAAACTCTACTGTGTAAGGGAAAATTTTATTACCGGCTGGTCCAGCTAAAAGAAATACAATAGCGATCATCTGTACAAAAGTTTTCCATTTTGCAAGACGAGAGACAGGAACACTAACTTTTAACTCAGCCAAATATTCACGTAATCCTGATACAAGAATTTCTCTGCAAAGAATGATAATAGCTGCCCATAGTGTCCACCCAGCGATGGTACTGTCTGCGGCAAGCAAGAGCAAACAAGCAGAGACGAGAAGTTTATCGGCAATTGGATCTAACATGCGACCAATATTGGATGTTTGTTCCCAAATACGAGCAAGGTAACCGTCAAGAAAGTCAGTAATGGATGCAACGATAAAAATAGAAACAGCAATCCAGCGAGTGATATCACTTGATTGTAGTCGCCCTTCTAAAAAAAAGCATGCAACAACCATTGGGACTGCAACAATTCGTGCATAAGTTAAAATATTTGGAAAAGAAAAAGTATGATTTTTCATGGAGCCATTTTTAATTCTTTTGAAAGAGAATATATTTCCTAAACGTAACAAGGCGAAGGTTATGAAACAAGCCTATTTTTCATGAAAATGGTTATAAATTTTTTGTGCAATTGTCATAGAGATTCCCGTAACTTTTTTTAAATCTTCAAATGAGGCACTAGCAACAGCTTTGGCACTTCCAAAATGATGAAGCAATGCACGCTTTCTTGTCGGACCGATATTTTCGATTTCATCAAGTGGGTTTTTGAATGTTGCTTTTTTTCGTTTTATCCTATGAGTTCCAATCGCAAAACGGTGTGCTTCATCACGCAGACGTTGCAAAAAATAGAGGATAGGATCACGTGGAGGAAGTGTAAAGGGGGGAATACCTTTTATAAAAAATCGTTCACGTCCCGCATGACGGTCAACACCTTTGGCGATTCCAACAACTGTGAAGAGATCATTTAATTGTAATTCAGCAAGTATTGCATGTACGCTGTTGATTTGTCCTTCACCACCATCGATTAAGATAAGGTCAGGCCAAATGGGAAAAAGATCATCATCTTTTATGTCATGACTTCTATTTGGCAGATCATACTCTTTGATAAGGCGTGAAAATCTTCGTTTAATCACTTCTTTCATCATGCCAAAATCATCGCCAGGCGTGATATCTGTTGAGCGAATGTTGAATTTTCGATATTGATTTTTAATAAATCCCATTTGACCAGCAACAATCATAGCTCCTACAGCATTTGTTCCCATGATATGAGAATTGTCATAGACTTCTATCCGGCGTGGAGGAAAAGGTAGTTGGAATGTTTTAGCAAGACCTTGAAGCAATTTTGTATGGGTGGCTGTTTCAGAAAGCTTATGTTCAAGTGCTTCATGAGCATTGAGATAGGCACGATTAACAAGAGTTTTTCGTTCACCTTGTTTAGGTAAAGAGAGGGACACTTTGTGATTTGCTTTAAGACTAAATGCCTCTGTAAGAAGTGTCTTTTCTTCAATTTCTTCAGATAAAAGGATGCTTTTAGGAAGTGGTTTATCATCGTAAAATTGGGCAAGAAAACTCGCTAAAATTTCAGTGCGGGAAAAAGAGGGATCTGCTTTAGGAAAATAGGCACGGTTTCCCCAATTTTGCCCCATGCGAAAAAAGAACACTTGAATACAGGTCATTCCTTCTTTTTGCGCAATTGCAAATACATCCGCTTCTTTTATCGTTTGAGGATTAATACTTTGATGGCTTTGTATGTGAGAAAGGGCTGATAAGCGGTCACGATAGGAAGCTGCTTGTTCAAAATCAAGATTTTCTGCGGCTTTATGCATAGCTTGAACCATATCGTTTTTAATAGATTGATCTTTTCCCGAAAGGAACGCTTTTGCTCCTTTCACCAGTTCTTTATAATCACTGTCACTAATTTCATGAGTACAAGGTGCAGAACATCGCTTAATTTGATAAAGCAAACAGGGGCGTGTACGGTTTTCAAAAACTGAATCAGTACAGGTTCGTAATAAAAAGGCGCGTTGTAAAATATGAACTGTTTGTGTCACTGCACCAGCAGAAGCAAAAGGACCAAAATAGTGAGCTTTTCGTGTTCGAGCACCACGATGTTTGTAAAGTGCAGGCACTTGATGATCATCTGTAATCATAATATAAGGAAAACTTTTATCATCACGTAGGAGTACATTAAAATGTGGATGCAATCTTTTGATGAGATTGGCTTCTAAAAGGAGTGCTTCTGTTTCTGTATGGGTGACAATAAATTCCATATGATATGTTGCACGAATCATGCGGGTAATACGATTATTGTGTCCTTGTTCACGTGTATAGCTTGAAACACGTTTTTTGAGATTACGGGCTTTGCCAACATAAAGAATATCACCATTTTCACCAATCATCCGGTAAACCCCTGGCTTATGCGGAAGGTGTCTAACAAACTCTTGTATGAACTTGATACCTTGGAATTGATTTTTCTCATTGCTTTGATTAGCATTATGCCATGTAATATTAGAGAGAAAAGAAAGATTTTCCCGTTCATTTTGCGGACAATTTGTATTATTTTTCAGGACCATTCCGTTTATTACGAATATGTTGTTTGTTTAATATATGAAATATTCTTTTTTGTTAAATAATGATTATTTATGTCTTTATATTTTTTTCTATAAATAATATCTTATAACATAAGAGTGTGATTTTAGAGAGCCGATCTTTCATAAAAAATATGAGAGTTGTTATTCTAAGACAGCTTTATGAATTTGCCCAATTTATCCATTAAAATGATTGAAATAAGAAATCCATGATGATTAAGAGGACAGGCTTTCTAAAAAAAATAATTCACGCTGATCGTTATTAGCTTACCATTATAATATGTTGATATTATCCAAAGAATCAAAGAACTTTATCATTTAATGCCTTTGTATTTTACAACATGATATTTGATTTAGGAAAAATATTAGAGAAAGATCTAAAATAATAGATGTTCTTTTTGAAGCCACTTATGCGTTATTTTGGCATTTTCATCTTGTCCAAGACGGTTGATAAGAAAGGGGCTGAGTTTTTTCATTTCTTCTTCCAAAAGGTAGGGAGGGTTAATAATAATCATACCACTTCCATTCATTGTCGGTGGACTTGAATTTTTTCGGATACGCATTTCAAGCTGTAGAATCTTAGGAATTCCGGTTTGATAAAGCGCTTGAAGAAAACTTTCAATTTCTTTGTCATATTTAACAGGATACCATAAAGCGTAGATTCCTCCAGAAAAGCGACGATAGGCTTTCGTTAATCCATCAATAAGGCGGGAAAACTCTCCAGCTTTTTCAAAGGGAGGGTCAACAAGGATAAAACCACGTTTTTCTTTTGGTGGTACATGAGCATTTAAGGAAAGCCAACCATCTAAATGCAGAACTTTTGTTTGATAATCTCCTGCAAAGTTTTTTGCTAAAATATGATAATCTTCATTGTGCAATTCTATTGCGGTGAGGCGATCTTGTTTCCGTAATAATTGACGAATAAGAACAGGAGATCCAGGATAAAATACAATTTCTTTTTCCCCTTTATTGAGGGCATCAATGATATCACACCATGGACAAAGGAGTGTTCTTAAATCTTCTGGGATAGGAGTTGAAAAAAGTCGTTGGACACCTTCGCGCCACTCTCCTGTTTTATGTGCTTCTAAAGAAGAAAGGTCATAAATACCGATTCCAGCATGCGTATCTATAACGCGAAAAGCTTTTTCTTTGCGTTTGAGATATTCTACAATGCGAGTGACAATAATGTGTTTAAAAACATCAGCAAAATTGCCAGCATGATAAATATGCCGATAATTCATGGAGTAAACTCTATCATATGTATAACTGTACCGGATTATTAGCATAGAATAATAGAATTGATATCCATAAAAATACTCTTGTAGAAATCAAACAATACCCTCACTCCCAAATTATACACTACAGAAAAAATATTAATGTCATTAGAGCATTTATTCACAAGGCTATTTTTATACTATGAGATTAATCGTTAAAATTTTAATTTTTTTATATGAAAGATAGACAAGAAGAGACAAAACATTTCAATAGAGATATTTATGTTGTAAGAGAATTTTTTTATGACCGCGGACTCTTTCAGGAAAACTATAAAAAAACTCAATTAACGAGAATATTAGTGAAGTTTGTTGAAAAATTGAAGGGTATCTTTCAAATTCATTCATCAATTTGCTTGTTTAAAGATTAAAGAATTTCAAATGGTTGATAAAAACATTGTTACATTTATAAGTTTTTTAGCAAGCGTAAAATTATGGATAGAGCAATAAAGTGCTGGTGTTATAGTGATAGATTTTTGTAAAAGTGTGAATGAATTTCATTGCTTTAAGCGGAGCCAAAGCTTTACATTATACACGCTAAATAGCTAGGTTATTGTGTATGATGCTAAAATAAAACTTTTGAAAATTGATATGTGCTCTGCAAGCTATCTCAATCAAAATGAGGAATTTTAAACTAAAGTAAATAGGTTTATCTATCTCTAACACTGTATTATCGAGCGACTTTATGAGGTAATCTTATAAAAAAGGCTAGGATAAGAAATTCTTTTTATATGGATTATGCTTCGATACCATGCTTTTGATTGAATGTAATTTTCTATTCATGCCCATTCTGTTTTCAATACTGAGATAGGTTAAACACATGATATTATGAGAACGCATGCCCAGAATCCGGAGACTTGTAATAGTTAGAGCATACAGTGGTTTAGAGAGCTGGTTATATGGAGGTATTTTACTGAATAAAGGCACAAGCTGGTACCTTTTTTATTTTTTAGCAGTATTGCCATACCTCTTGGCACTTGAGTTGGTTCATAAAGTACATTTTTACTCTTTCCGCTAATAGTTTTATTTACACGCCAGATATTTAATTGAATGCTATGATGGCTCATATTTCGTATTGTATATGGAATAATGGATGATAAAATTTCCACCCCAACGCAAAGAATAAATGTTGTGCGTAAGATGATCGTTTTTGAAGAGACTGATGATGTGTTAAGAAAGTTTTTTAGAGATTTTTCTTTCTGATTTTTTTAATTGAATACGTAAAATATTTTACAGCATGTTATGATTTTTATCAGTAAAGGATAATTTGGCGGAAATGTTTGTAATGATATGTAAAGCATTGTTTAAAAGGAAAGACATTGGCTATAGTATTTACAGGAAGATGAGTAACCTAAGAGATCAGATGAAGTTATTTTAGAAAAGTTTTTAAGTGTTTTGAACTTTGTATGAAGTGGTTTATCATTTTTGAATGGTTTGTGTTATAATACGCTAAAAAAGGATGAGAGGATAAAAAGTTCTTTTTGCAATAAAAGCGTGTAATTGCTTTTAAGTTAAGAAGAAAATATATAAGTAAGATATTATATTTGATACATTCTTCAGAGGAAGCATGGATAAATGAAATCAAATTTAAAAGCATAAAGTTAGAGAGAATAATGGGTAATATTTTTTCACCAACGCATTTAATTATAATTTTATTGATTATCTTTGTGCTTTTCGGTCGCGGTAAAATTTCTGAATTAATGGGCGATGTTGCTAAAGGAATTAAAGCCTTCAAAAAAAATATGAAAGAAGAAGATGACGGCATTGAGGATAAAGTTGAAATGGCTCCTACTTCCCAAGTGATTGATGTAGAATCTCAACAATCTCAACCGTTATCGGTAAAACATGCAACAGCGCGCAGAAAGGTTTCTTCTGCTTCTAAAAAAAGCAAAACATCTGTTGCTAAAAAACAGTAACAAAAACGCAATCATCATTGTGCAATATTTTTTGATGAGAAAGTCGAATTGAATTAAGAGATGTTTGGGATTGACGGACCAGAGTTTATCGTAATCTTACTTGTTCTCATCATTGTCGTTGGACCAAAAGATTTACCTAAAATATTAAAGACAGTAGCAAAGATAAGAGCGTATGTGTATTCAACAGCAAATGAACTTCGTCATCAGTTTGATGATGTAATAAAACAAATCGAGCGCGATGATTTGCAAAAAGTATGTTCGGATATTAGCGATTCAAGCAAGAAGTTGGCAGAAACTTTTGATCCCACTCAAAATATATTAGAGGATATCCACGATAATTGGGATGTTAAGGAAACACATCATAAATCAAAAAAAGGTAAAGAAATTTTGGAATGTGATCAAAACGTAATCAAGAAAGATATAACAGTTTCTATAGCTTCTCATCATTCTGAAAACATTTTTGTTTCCCCTAAAGATAAAGATAAAGAAGATATGTCATGAATGCTAAGAAAGATGAAGTTGATGCCCATATGGCACCACTTTTAGAACATTTAATTGAACTTCGTCAGCGAATTATTGCTGCCTTGGTTGCATTTATGATCGCTTTTATGATGTGTTTTCTTGTTAAAGATTATATCTTAAATTTTTTACTATGGCCATATCAGTGGGCAATGAAAATAGCAGGGGGTAATCCTGAGGGTATTCGTTTGCAATCAACGCAAGTATGGGAAACTTTTTTAACGAAGATGAAGCTTTCTGCTTTTGGGGGAATTATTTTATCTTTTCCCTATACGGCTTTTCAGTTTTATAGTTTTATTGCACCAGGGCTTTATAAAAATGAGCGGATGGCTTTTTTACCATTTCTCATTGGGGGGCCTATTTTATTTTGTATTGGGGGAGCGTTTGTTTATGGTCTATTAGCGCCAATAATACTATGGTTTAGCCTTTCTCAACAATTTCTTCCAGATGTTCATTTAAAAATAGAGTTTATAGTGCGTATTTCTGATTATTTGGGCTTTATGACATCATTTATCCTAATTTTTGGTTTGATTTTTCAATTACCTCTTGTCATCAGTCTTTTAACAAAAATTGGATTTTTAACGTCTCATGATTTGGTGTCTAAACGAAAATGGGCTATTTTGCTCTCTTTTATTATTGCGGCAATCATAACGCCGTCGGATTTTTTTACGATGTTTGCAGTGGCTTTACCAACGATAGCACTTTACGAGATTTCAATTTTAATTGCTTACAGTATAGAAAAGAGAAGAAAATCCGCTTAAGAAAAGTGTATAATCTTATGCGATAAGGAATGAATAAAAACAATATAAATGAGGAATTTTTATGCTTGATATTAAGTGGATTCGTGACAATCCTGAGAAATTAGATAAAGCACTCGTAAGTAGAGGTCTTGAGCCACAAGCTGAAAGGTTAATACAACTTGATCTTGCACGTCGGTCGCATATTGCTAAGGTGCAATTGGCGCAGGAACGTCGCAATGCTGTTTCAAAGGAAATAGGACAGGCTTTAGCGGTATCGGATCAGCAAATGGCTGAACGTCTTAGAGCTGAAGTTGAAGAGATTAAAGCTTTTCTTTCCTCTGCAACAGTGGAAGAAAAACAGCTGACGGAGAGTCTTGAGAAAATTCTTTCAGCACTTCCAAATATTCCATTAGATGATGTTCCAGAAGGTAAAGATGAAAGTGATAATGTCGTCATTCGACATTTTGGTACACCTCCAATATTTAATTTTACACCAAAGGAACATTTTGATCTTGGTCAAGATCTCAAACAGATGAATTTTGAACGAGCTAGTCGTTTGTCTGGAACACGTTTTACAGTACTTTCAGGGGCGTTAGCACGGCTAGAACGAGCATTAGGCCAATTTATGCTTGATGTGCATGTCAATGAGAATGGTTACACAGAAGTCTCAGTACCTCTTCTTGTTCGTGATGAGATTGTTTACGGAGCAGCACAATTACCGAAATTTGCTGAAGACCTTTTTCGTACAACAGATGGTCGATGGCTTATTTCCACAGCAGAAGTGCCATTAACCAATTTGGTCAACGATGAAATTTTTGAAATATCAGATTTACCACTGCGATTTTCTTCTTTATCTCCCTGTTTTCGTTCAGAGGCGGGAGCAGCCGGTCGTGATACGCGCGGTATGTTGCGTCAGCATCAATTTTGGAAAGTTGAAATGGTCTCGATTACCAGTGAAGAGCAGTCTTTAATTGAATTGGAACGTATGACGGAATGTGCAGAAGATATATTAAAACGGCTTGGTTTGCCTTTTCGCACAGTGGTTCTTTCTACGGGTGATATGGGGTTTGCAGCGCGTAAAACCTATGACATCGAGGTTTGGCTTCCTGGTCAAGAATGTTATCGTGAAATTTCTAGCTGTTCAGTTTGTGGAGATTTTCAAGGTCGTCGTATGAATGCGCGCTATCGTAAAGACGGCGATAAAAAATTGCATTTTGTTCATAGCCTTAATGGTTCTGGTACGGCTGTTGGACGTTGTCTTATTGCTGTACTTGAAAATTATCAACAGGCTGATGGATCAATTATTATTCCAGATGTTTTACAACCTTATATGGGAGGCATGCGCTGTATTACTGCTTAATTTTACGAAAGGAGAGACAATATGCGTTTATTGCCAAGAGGTGATGATACACAGACGCAAGTTTTTGCCATTTTAAAAGAAGCAGTTTGTCAGTATGATAAAAGTGTACCTCCATTGGAGATTGAATGATACTATGGGGCAAAAGGGTATTTTACAATTTCGTGAGGAGTTAGCCGCTCTTGTACTGAAAATGCGTAGCAAAGGCATTGATGACGTGCGATTTTTTTCGGCATTAGAGAAAATTCCGCGTCAACAGTTTGTTGCTGCTCCTTGGTTCAATAGTGCTTATGATAATAAAGTTATTCCCCTTGAGTGTGGTGAATATATGGAACGTTTGGAAGAACAACTCTTAATTCTTTCGGCATTATCGTTGAAAAAAAGGCATCGTGTCTTAGAAATTGGTACAGGATCTGGTTTTTGTACTGCTCTTATGGCATGTCTGAGTGACCGTGTGACAACGATTGATCGTTATAAAACGCTTGTTGATTTAGCACGCCAAAAATTTCAAACTTTAGGAATTGAAAATATTGTTATACGGCAGATTGATGGAAGTCATAGCGTGACAGGCTTAGGATCATTTGATCGCATTCTTATTTGGCCATCACGTTTTGATGAACCAAAGGAATTTTTAGAACTTTTAGCTGAAAATGGAATTCTCATTCAGGCGATAGGACCTGACGAAGGGGTACAAACGGTGACGCGCTATACAAAAATTGGTAGTCGATTTGAGTGTTTAGAACTGTTCCAAGTGCGTTACCAACCTTTTATTAAAGGCATTGCGGAGATACTTTAATTTTTACAAGCTAAGAAGTTTCTGCAAATTGTCTACGTTAAGTTCATTTTGATCTTATATAAAGATATTTATGAATAAAACATCTCATTTTAACTCTTCGGTAATTTAAAAAAGCTTTAATGGAGTGAGTTGATTATTGATGAGTGAGCAAAACGATGTGTCTAAAAGCTTTGGATAATATTTTCCAGCATAATTTTCAGAGAATAACTTTGTTAGCGGTGGTAACTATTGTTGCTGGTTGTAGTTCTGGTACACAGCGTTTTTCCAATACGTTTTCTCATCGTACGGTATCATCTCAATCAAATATATCAAGCACTATGTATACAGACCCGCGAATGCTATCATACGGTAGTGGTATGATACAAAGCACTGAATTGCCACCTGTGGAATCAAGCGATGATTCGTGGGGAGATGATAATTCCCCCTATAATTTTCCACATCAAGATAGGATAACTTCTTCTGATGGTCGCGTTATGGGCTCCCCTCCACGTAATCTTGGAACACTTTCTCGTTCACAAATGGATAAATCTCCTATTTTTCGCCGGAATTCTTATATTGTCCAGAGTGGAGATACACTGCTCAATATTGCACGACAAGTAGGGGTTAGTGTTGAGGCATTAAAATTAGCAAATGGTATAAACAGCAATTCCATTTATATTGGTCAGGTACTGGTTGTTCCAAGCAGGCGTACATTAGCATCTTCAAATGCACACAATAATAACGATTGGGCAGTGTCAACAACAGAATCTGCATCCCAATCTCAAGTGATGTCCTCTATAAAAAACAAGAAGTCCTCTCCTATATATAAAGCTCCTGTAACAACGCCACCCTCTGCAAAGATGAACAAATCAAGTTCTGAGAAAAATTTTTCTAAACAGATGACGCAATTGAAACATGAGACTGGTTTGTCAAGTACTGTTACGAATACAGATAATATGACGACTCCGCAAGCCACAGGAATTTCTAAGATGCGTTGGCCAGTACGAGGGCGTTTATTAAGCCAGTTCGGTCAAAAAAAGGGAACAGTAATGAATCGAGGAATAGATATTGCAGTGCCTGAAGGGTCTTCGGTAAAGGCGGCAGAAAATGGTGTGGTTATTTACGCGGGAGATGGATTAAAAGAGCTTGGTAATGTTGTGATGATTCGACATGAAAATGATATTATCACTATTTATGGATGTAATAGTAAGCTTGTTGTTAACAAAGGACAAAGGATAAGGCGCGGTGATGAGATTGCTAAATCTGGTGTTTCAGGAAATGTTAAAACGCCACGTGTCTATTTTGAGATGCGTAAGAATTCATTACCTGTTGATCCCCTTAAATATTTAGAAAACTAATTTATTGATAACTTTGACATTTGAATAGTCTTACAGTTTATAGAAAATTCATGAAAAACAATTGATTTTCTTAAATCAATAACATAGCAGCAAAAAATCATTGGTTTCAGGAGAGTAGTTCGTTGGGGTCGTTAGATATTACCATCTTTGTATTTATGAAAGTGTAAGACAATAGTATCATACTGTTTGTCAGCTTTGAGTATTCCAATTGCTCTTGCATTTGAGAGAAGCATGAAAAAAGATATTTCACGCCTTTCTTAAAAAGTTTTTATCGACAGGCTCGTTTCATATGTGTGACGTGCAAGAAAATCGTTTTGATTAATTCAGAAGGTTTGAAATGAGATCGTTTTATTGTATTTAGATCTGTCATTTGATATCAAAAACGATAAATTATCTATATAAATTAAGTTTGTTCATTAGAAAAATTATCTTGTATAATTTATTGAGTTAGTGAAAAGATTTGTATTGTAGGATATACAATAGGGGAAAGTGAATCTATTTTTTAAGATTTTTCTCATTGTATTTTGGTATTCTGCCTCTTAAGGATTTATTGTATTTTTGTAAAGCTGTGATTAGATTATGTAGTTATTGCTTTTTATGATAAATTCTTTAGGAATTTTTTCTGTATCGGAATTTCATTTTAATAGAGTGGGAAATACCTGAGGTTTAACTATAGGAGATAAAAATGTTTATGACGAACGCTTATGCTCAAGTTGCAGGCGATGTTTCCGGTGGAATTTCATTTGCTAGCGCTGTCCCATTCATTTTAATTTTTGCAATTATGTATTTTTTTATCATTCGTCCACAGCGTGCCCAAATGAAAAAACGCCAAGAAATGCTTAATGCAGTACGTCGTGGTGATACAGTTATAACGGGTGGTGGTATTATCGGCAAGGTTACGAAGGTTCACGACGAGAGCGGTGAATTAGAGGTTGAAATTGGTGATAGTATGAATATTCGTGTTATTCGCTCAACATTAGCTGATGTGCGCGTTAAAGGTGAGCCGGTTGCAGAAAAAAAATCAAAACTTAATGCTAAAGCAAAAAGACCACAAAAGTCTAAATCTAAAACGACAACGAAAGAAGATATGAGTATCTCTAAAGAGAAAAAAGCTATATCAAAGGAAAATGCATCTTAAAGTGTAATGGCAGTTTATTACATTTTTTAAGCATTTTTATAAAAAGCTTGGCAAGATCAAGACAATTTCATTGAAAAAGGGGCTTTTATAGTGGCTACAGAAAATGGAGTTTTTGTTTTCTTTAGATGATTAAAATAGTTGTTTTATTTATGGAATATTACGCAATTTTTTCTGTTTTTTAAACAAGATCATTGTTTTTATAAAAAGCAATTTGTGAGTAAATAAGCTGAGGAAACTTTTTAAAAGATAGATTTATTTAAGCAGGTATAGCATTTTACTGCGGTTTATTCCAAAATTTTCATATATTTGTTGTATGAGAAGATTAGGGCATTATATAAAAATTTTCACTTCAATACTAGGCTATGTTTAACATATCAATGTTTATATCAGCCTTACTTTAATTTTTATGGTGAGAAGAAGCAAAGACAATTGGATTATTCAAAAATAAAAGGTGCATATTCATGTTCGATGCAATTCAAATTCGTGAAGCACATTTTCCAAGTCGCGCACCTATTGATGCTTATGGAAATGGTGGGTTTCGTTTTGCTGATATGTCTCATAGAGGTTCTATTATTTGTGTACCATCAGGTATTTATGGCATTGAGATGGCAGGGCCTGTTCCCACTCAAAGGGATATATCTCGTATTTTAGAAGAAGCTTCTGAAATCGAAGTTTTATTAATAGGTACTGGAATTGAATTATTACGATTACCTGAAGAGTTACGGGTGCTTTTATGGGAAAAACGTATTTCATCAGATACAATGAGTACGGGAGCGGCGGTGCGTACATTTAATGTTTTATTGGCTGAAGATCGCGCTGTTGCGGCGTTATTATTTGCGGTAGAATAGAGTATTGTTTAATAAAACAAAGGCTCTGGTCTAGCATGAAAGACTTGTGTGATTATTTTCTGCGCTGTAAAATACTGTCGTTTAAGGCGGTGATATAAGGGTATAGAATATACATAACTTAACACATTAAGTGTTTTTTAAATACAGCAGCAAGTATTCAGGACAAAGTTTGCTCATAGTTCCTAATGAATCACATGAGTGATCAGCTCTTGGGACTTAAGATAGTTCATAAGAGGCATTTTAATTCTTTCTTATACAGTTTTTACCTACAAGCCAGTTCCGCTTATGACGTGCAAGGGAATAGTTTTTATTGATGTAACATGGAATTGGTTTGAAATGAAAGCATATCTACGATATTTGGGATTCTAATTTAATATACAAAACACAAAATTATCATTATAAATCAATGCGTTTATAGTAACAGAAACGCACCGAGAGCAATTGGATTTTTTACAAATTGGTGTTGGTAAGAACCTTTGTCTTTTAGGATGGGGAGGAGGTCAATGATTGATGAAGTTTTTGTGATCAGTGCATTTTTTATAAAATAACATTGTCATCTATCCACTGAAAAAGTGTTTTGCGTTGCTTGTTGTTCAAGTTTTACTATGCATGTTACGATTGGTTTTTAGCTTTTTTATTGCAAATGAAAACTTGAAGTCCGATAAGATAAGTTTTATCAGAAAAATTATTTATTTAATTTTTTTCTTTCTAAAACGAAAAGGGATTAGAAAAGAAATTTTAATTCATAATACAGTTAAGAGACACATTTAAAAATCTTATTTTCTGAACTGTATTTGCTTATCCTTCATTTTTTAATATGAATAAAAAGAGGGTATTAATTTAATTGCTAAAAAAGGGACGTTAATAGGTTCATAGAATGATAGGCTCTCTTCCTTATTGTCTTGATATTTTACGTACCATAGATCGTGATCGCTATATATCGGTTTTATTTGCACCTAAAAAAAAGCGCCAAGCATTGGCTGCTCTTTATGTATTTAATGCTGAAGTTTCTCGTATCCGCGAAAGTGTACATGACCCACTCATAGGAGAAATACGGTTACGTTGGTGGTATGATGCTATTGCTCATGGTGAAATGCAAACGAGTGGAAACAATCCGATTTTGAATGATTTATTAAAAGCAATCACTCTTTTTAATTTACCTAAGACAGCTTTTTTACGTTATTGTGATGCGCAAATTTTAGATCTTTATCACAATCCAATAGAAACACTTCATGATCTAGAGCATTATTGTGGTGAGACAGCAGGCATAATTTTACAGCTTTCTTGTCAGATATTAGATCCTGAAACTGCACAAGAGTTTACAGATATCTATGAACATGGAGGGATTTCTCAAGGATTAAGCGGTGTATTGCGTCTTTTATCATTCATGCAATCACGATATCAATATTATTTACCCACTGATATATTAAAGGCTGTAGGAGTGAATAGGGAAGATTTGGAATCTCATCGTCTCAGCGATCAACAAAAGGGTTGTATTGTTGAAGCTATGGTAGCATTATCGCGCGATCATTATACCCAATTTTACGAGTATTCTTGTACTTTACCTAGAGTTCTTAAGCCAGCTTTTCTTCCATTGGTCATTGTACCAGCTTCTCTTCAAAAAGCTATACAGCTGGGGGCAGCAATTTTTCAAGAGAGTGCAACTTTGCCATTGATGTATCGCTATTGGTTGATAACAAGGGCAGCAATAAGCGGCAATTTTCCAAAGATATTGTAAAAAAATATTACTACGTTGGAATGCGTAACATGTAGACTGATTTTTTCATATGAAGATAAAAGGAGCTATTGTGATTCCAAACCATTTTTTTGTTATAAAAAATGTTGATGTTTTGGTTGTTATGAACGCAAAAGAATAAGAAATTTTATGATCTTGAAAATACGCTGTATTTCTTCATCAGTAATATGTTTTATTCAGTGTATTGGATGGGTGAGATGCAGAGAAAGAAAAACATGAGATAAATCTTAATACATTGGTTTGTTTGAAGAAGAACTTTTAAGTACTCTGAATGTATTGATTGTATCTCATTTGCAAATGAAATGAAATTTCTATTTTATGAGAGAAGTTATCTTAGCAGTCTATAAGTCTATAAAAAACTCTTATTTTTGAGAAATTATAACATCATAATTGATGACTGTTATGATTGATGAATATATTGATTTATAATGATAATACGTTTTTTCTTATATTGAATGAGAGTCTTGAATAGAAAAAGATTTCTCCATTTTTATAATGAATTTTAAAAATAGTTTTTTTATCTATTATAAGTTGGATGTGTAAATGAAGTCATTTAAGGAAGAAGCAATACGCTCCCTATGAATGAATATTAAGAGTAGCAATATAATGAGCTATGAATGAATGACGATAGGGATGATGTTTATAGCTTTAATGGGCGGCAACCTTTACGACCTTTGGATGGATAATGTTTTTTAATGCATTGCAAAAACGATTCTACATTCCATTGACTATTTTCTCGCAAATCCATACATGCACTGTTTTGCGAGAAAATGAATCATTATACAAACGCTGATCCTAAGATATGCAGACAAGAAATCCGTCTTACCTCTTCAACTATAGACGAAGAGCTGATGAAAACTTTATCAATAAGTTCTTAAAATTATGCACAATCTTTTTATTGGAGAGCGTTAAAGATCTGATTATAATTTGTGCTATTAATTTCCAAAGGATGTTCTTTATTGGCAACTTGTAGCATTTCTAGCTTGAGATCTTCTCTTATCATCATATCTATATTGGCGCGGACCTCAGTTGAAAGAGTATGAGACGTGATATCTTTAGGCATGGTTACAGTCTTTATTTGATAAATGATACGGTTTGTTGCAACCGGACCTTTTATGATGCCATAATGACCTTTGGGAGCAGCAAATAATGCTTTAATCCCTTCAACGCCAAGGATTTCAGATGAGTCTTGACGCCGAAGGGCGGGTGTTGTTTGTTTTGTAACACCAAGGGTATGAGCAAGAGCAACAAGACTTTTTCCTTCCGTGAGCTGTTTGAGAGCATTTTGGGCTTTTTCATCAAGAAGACGTTGGATTTCCTCATTTTTCCATTGAGAAAGAACATCTAGCTTAGCCTCTTCAAGTGTCTTATCGCGGGAAGGAATAATTTTATCGACCTTGTACCAGAGATATCCACCATTTTGAAAAGAGAGAGGATCAAGATCGACTCCTTCGTTTGATTGATAGATGGCATTCAGTAAAATATCTTTTTGAGGTAAATCCGTGAGTATTGCACCTTCAAGCGTTTTTCCCGTTTTATCAATAGTAATTGTGCGCAAAGATAACTTGTATTGGTCAGCTAACTCTTTGAGAGAAGCTCCCTCAAAACGAGCATTTTCAATGGCTACATAATTGTTACGGATATCATCAGTAGCACGATTTTTGGCAAGTATTTGGCGAATATTTTCTTCTACACTTTCAAAAGGAAGAGAGCTTGAAGGTTCAATATGCGTAACGCGAATGAGAACAGGTCCCTGTAAGTCATTTATCACAGGACTGACTTGGCCTTGTTGAAGTTCAAAAATTTCAGATGTCAGATGATTAGGAAGTTCATTTTCTGCGAGAGGACCTTTTTTTATGTCATTAAGAGTCTTTTTTTCAGCTTTTACCAGTTCATCAAAACTCAATCCATCAGCTATTTTTTTTGCTGCATTATCGGCTTCTTCGCGTGAGGGGAATCGCAGTTCTTCGAATGTACGCTTTTCAGGCGTTACAAAACGTGAAGCATTTTGTGTATAATAGGCTTTCGCCTCATCTGTTGAGATATCTTTAGGTTTTACAAAATCATTAAGTTCCATAGATAGCAAAGAGACAGTACGGTATTCTGGAGCACGAAATTGACTTTGATGTGTTTCAAACCATTTTTGTAATGTTTCGTAATCAGGATCAGCAATTGTTTCCTTTTCTTTTAGATCAATAACGAGATAATCAGCAATACGCATTTCTCCTTGATAAAGAGCAAGTGCTTTATAAAAGAGATTTGGTGCCTTCATATCAGAAAGTAAAGCAGCAATAAGCTGATTACGCTTTTCTTGTTTGGTGTAATAATTAAGAAAAGCACTTTCACTAATGTGTAAATGCTGAAGATAGTTATAAAACAATTTTTTATCAAAAGTGCCATTTACCTGGAACATCTTATCAGAACCAATCGCATGAGCTATTGTATCTTTTGAAAGACTTATTTTCATTTTACGTGCTTGTTCATCAAGCAGTACATTTTGTTGTAATTGATTAAATACAAAAGCAGGAATTTGGTATTGCTGCATTTCATTTGCTGTAAACATTCGTCCAAGATGAGCAGCATATGCTAAACGTGCGCTTTGATCGGCGAGTGCAAGACGATAATCATCGACAGTTACTGTGGACTTTCCAGAAGTAATAAGATCTCTTTCACTTTTTTTGTGTAACTGCGGTACCCCCCATAAAAGAATGAAGCATAAGAGTAAAATAGCAAGGAAAATTCTAAAAATCCAAGAATTTGTAGCATTTCTTATGATGTCAAGCATTGTTCAAGTCCATTTTTAATGTGAGTTATTATCAAAGCTGTAATGGAATTTGCAATAAAGGGATGAAAGATGCAAGCTTTAAAGACTTGCTTTCATTTTATAATTTGGTAACTACAGATAAACAATGTATTGTAAAAGCTCTTGAGGTGAAAATATGTCTCCAAATATTCGGCCTTTTCTTGCTGGAAATTGGAAAATGAATGGAACGAGTGAATCGCTTGGAGAGTTGCGTGCTATTGCTACAGGCGTTAGCTCTGATCTAGGTCATCTTTTTGAGGCGCTTATTTGTGTTCCAGCAACGCTTTTATCGCGTGCTTCTAATACGCTGAATGGTGAAAATCTCCTTTTAGGAGGACAAAATTGTCACTTTGATGATCATGGTCCTTATACTGGAGATATTTCAGCTTTTATGCTTAAAGAAGCGGGAGCAAGTCATGTTATTATTGGGCATTCAGAACGTCGTACAGTGTACCAGGAAAATGATGCGATTGTCTGTGCCAAAGTGCAAGCTGCGTGGCGAGCAGGTCTTGTGGCTCTTGTATGTATTGGTGAAACATTGGAGGAGCGTAATAATAATAAAGTACTGGATATTCTCACGCAGCAGCTTGAAGAATCTCTCCCAGATGATGCAACAGCAGAGAATACCATTATCGCTTATGAACCAGTTTGGGCGATAGGCACCGGCAATACAGCGACTCCAGAAGATATTGCAAAAGTACATCATTTCATTCGTGATAGGGTGCGCTCTCGTTTTGGTGATGAAGGCAATAAGATACGTTTGCTTTATGGTGGATCCGTAAAGCCATCCAATGCATTTGAGCTTTTAAGCATTGCTCATGTTAATGGTGCTTTGATAGGTGGAGCAAGCTTAAAAGCGATTGATTTTTTAACTATTTGCGATGTTTGTCGTAAACTATAGCAGAGAAATTTGAGTTTCCCCTTGGATTGTGCGTTATTTATGTGTAAATAGCTATTAAAGAGTTATTTAAAGAGCAGGGTTTATGCAAACAGTACTTATAGTTATTCATTTTTTGATTGTGATTACTTTGGTTGGTATTATATTAATTCAACCTTCAGAAGGTGGTGGGTTAGGTGTGAGTAATAGCTCAGGGTTGATGAAAACTCGTGGATCTCGAAACCCTTTAACACGTTTGACTGCTATTTTAGCCTGTTGTTTTTTTGTTGTGTCTATTGGACTTACCGTGGTGAGTAATATATCAAATTCTAGTTCTGATATCTTAAAGCGTATACCGGTTAATTCAGAGCAGAATTCTACCAATAAAGACTCAGGATCAGTCCCATCATCAGATGGTGAGTCTTCCCCTTCTATTCTTGAACAGCTAGGAGGCACTTCGAATTCTTCGCAGGAACAGAAACAGTCCACAAATCCTGAAGTAGAAAGTCCAGTTCCTCAGGTTCTTGAAAATACAGTTCCCGATAACAGTACAAAATAGTTTTTTAAGAAAACATAGACTTTTTAAAAAAGGTGATTTTTTCGCCTTTTTTATTTTAGAAGGAAAATTGTTTCTTTTTGCATTTTTTGCTGGAAAAATCATTATAAATTGCTTATCACCATAAGCCCATGGCACGTTATGTTTTTATTACTGGTGGTGTGGTTTCTTCCCTTGGAAAAGGCATCGCAGCGGCGGCGTTAGCAGCGTTATTACAGGCTCGTGGCTATCGCGTACGTCTTCGCAAACTTGATCCTTATTTAAATGTTGATCCAGGTACGATGTCACCTTATCAACATGGTGAAGTATTTGTAACCGATGATGGTGCAGAAACGGATCTTGATCTTGGTCATTATGAGCGTTTTACTGGGCGTTCTGCAAATAGCCAAGATAATATTACAACAGGGCGTATTTATCGCAATATCATTGAACGAGAGCGGCGTGGTGATTATTTGGGGGCAACAGTCCAAGTTATTCCTCATGTTACGGATGAAATTAAGAGATTCATTACGATGGGAAATGAAGAATTTGATTTTGTTTTGTGTGAGATAGGTGGAACGGTTGGTGATATTGAAGCAATGCCTTTTCTAGAAGCGATTCGTCAGCTTCGCAATGAGCTACCGAGACAAAATGTCGTTTATGTCCATCTCACATTAATGCCTTATATTCCTTCAGCAGGTGAATTAAAAACGAAACCAACACAACATTCTGTCAAAGAATTGCAAGCAGTTGGTATTTCTCCTGATATTTTGCTTGTACGTGCAGATCGATCTATTCCAGAAACAGAACGGTGCAAATTATCACTTTTTTGCAATGTTCGCTCCAATGCAGTCATTCAGGCATTAGATATGCCAACAATTTATGATGTTCCTATGGCATACCATAAGGAGGGTTTGGACTCTGAAGTTCTTTGCGCTTTTGGAATCGATTCGGCACCTTCCCCCAAGATGGATCGTTGGGAAGATATTACGCATCGTATTCACCATCCTGAAGGAGAAGTTACGATTGCTGTTGTGGGAAAATATACGGGCTTAAAGGATGCTTATAAATCTCTTATTGAAGCGATTGCGCATGGTGGTTTAGCGAATAGAGTGAAGGTTAATATTGAGTGGATTGATTCGGAGCTTTTTGAAAAAGAAGATTCTGTTTCAGCTTTACAAAAAGCCCATGGAATTTTGGTTCCAGGTGCTTTTGGGGCACGAGGGGCAGAAGGGAAGATTCGAGCAATTCAATTTGCGCGAGAGCGTAAAGTTCCATTTTTAGGGATTTGTTTTGGGATGCAATTAGCTTGTATAGAAGCTGCGCGCAATATTGCACAGATTGAGAATGCTTCATCGAGTGAGTTTTGCGAAACAGACAATCCAATTGTAGGTTTAATGACAGAATGGCTTAAAGGAGACGTCCTTGAAAAACGTACAAGAAATGGTGATCTCGGCGGTTCGATGCGCCTTGGTGCTTTTGCTGCTGAATTAAAAGAAGAGAGTCATATTGCTCAAATTTATGGGGTGACCAAGATTGTCGAGCGACATCGTCATCGTTATGAGGTCAATATTGATTATAAGGATAAGTTAGAACAGTGTGGTTTGATTTTTTCTGGGATGTCTCCTGATGGTATTTTACCAGAAACGATAGAATATGTAGATCATCCATGGTTTATTGGTGTTCAATATCATCCAGAATTAAAATCCCGTCCTTTTGATCCACATCCGCTTTTTTCTTCTTTTATTGAAGCTGCTGTAGAACAAAGTCGATTAGTTTAATGCATAAATTGGGTTACTTTGCTTTTGAGGGATAAAATGACTAAACCAAATGCCCGTGTGAAAGTTGGAAATATGATTTTTTCAAATGAAATGCCTCTTTCATTAATTGCAGGGCCGTGTCAGATGGAAAGTCGTGATCATGCTTTTGAAATGGCTGGTCGTATTAAAACAATTACCGATCAGCTTGGTATCGGGTTTGTTTATAAATCAAGTTACGATAAAGCCAACAGAACCTCTTTGGGGGCGGCACGTGGTATTGGTCTTGAAAAAGCAATGTCCATTTTTTCTGATTTAAAAAAAGAGTTTAATTGTCCCATATTAACTGATGTGCATACAGAAGAGCAATGTACAATTGTTTCTTCTACAGTTGATATTTTACAAATACCGGCTTTTTTATGTCGTCAAACAGATCTTTTGGTAGCAGCCGCCAAAACAGAATGTGTTATTAACATTAAAAAAGGTCAGTTTTTAGCGCCGTGGGATATGGAGAATGTTTTAAAAAAGGTTGTTTACAGTGGTAATCCGAATGTTATGCTTTGTGAGCGAGGCACGTCATTTGGTTACAACCGACTTATTTCTGATATGCGTTCGTTGCCTATTTTACGTTCATTTGGTGCTCCTGTTATTTTTGATGCAACGCATTCTGTTCAAGAACCTGGGGGGCAGGGGGCTTCATCTGGTGGGCAGCGTCAATTTGTTGAAATTTTAGCGCGTGCAGCTGTCTCTGTTGGGGTAGCTGGTATTTTTTTAGAAACACATCAAGATCCAGATAATGCACCTTCTGATGGACCTAATATGGTTAAAGTTGATGATTTACAAAGATTGCTTGAGACTTTAATGGAATTTGATTATCTGTCAAAAAAGTTGAGCTGAGAAGAGAAAAAATATTTCATTAATAGGGCATTATAAATGAATCGAGACTTTTATTGGATAAGGAAACACATATGACTATAATTGTCGATATCATTGGGCGTGAAGTTCTTGATAGCCGTGGTAATCCAACGGTAGAAGTTGATGTTCATTTGGAGAATGGAGCTTTTGGTCGCGCTCTGGTTCCTTCGGGAGCTTCAACAGGAGCACACGAGGCTATAGAGCTTCGTGATGGTGGTTTGCGCTATCAAGGGAAAGGTGTTGAAAAAGCGGTTGCTGCAGTTAATGGCGAAATTCTTGAAGAACTTGGTGGGCGGGATGCAACAAATCAAATTGCTATTGATCAAGCAATGATTGCTTTGGATGGAACGCCAAACAAAGCCCGTCTTGGTGCCAATGCACTTCTTGGTGTTTCATTAGCTGTTGCAAAAGCAGCTGCGGATTCATTAAATTTACCTTTGTATCGTTATATTGGTGGTACACAAGCGCATATTCTTCCAACCCCCATGATGAATATTATTAATGGTGGCGTTCATGCTGATAATTTGATTGATTTTCAAGAGTTTATGATTATCCCTATAGGAGCTCCTACTGTAAGAGAAGCTATCCGTTATGGCGCTGAGATTTTCCATGCATTGAAAAAGCGTTTAAAAGATGCGGGTTATAATACCAATGTTGGTGATGAAGGTGGTTTTGCTCCTCAATTTAAAAGTGCTGATCAAGCAATTGATTTTATTATGGAATCTATCATGATATGTGGTTATAAACCAGGTGAACAAATTGCCATTGGTTTAGACTGTGCTTCAACCGAATTTTATAAAAATGGTTCGTATTTTTATAAAGGTGAGGGGAAATGCCGAGACATCCAAGAGCAGGTAGATTATTTAGCGCATCTTGTGAAAAATTATCCTATTATTACAATTGAAGATGGAATGGCAGAGGATGATTGGGAAGGTTGGAAGCTACTTACTGACACAATTGGAGAAAAATGTCAGCTTGTTGGCGATGATTTGTTTGTAACGAATTCAGCACGTTTGCGTGATGGTATCAAAATGGGGGTAGGCAATTCTATTCTCATAAAAGTTAATCAAATTGGTACATTGAGTGAAACACTCGATGCTGTAGAAGTAGCACATAAAGCAGGTTATCGTGCCATTATATCTCATCGTTCAGGCGAGACAGAGGATTCTTTCATTGCAGATCTTGCTGTTGCAACGAATTGTGGACAAATTAAAACAGGTTCTCTTGCACGTTCGGATAGATTAGCAAAATACAATCAACTTATTCGTATTGAAGAAATGCTAGGAGCCCAAGCGCATTATGCTGGTGATTTATATCGTGTATAGTTGTGAGCAAAAAATATGAAAATATAAGATCATTTAGATTATGAAATTGAGATTTCTTATCAAAGGCATATGCATAGTAATTTTATAGGTATTTAAATTTATAGGGATTAAGATGAGAGGTGTGATTATTACTCAAGATCAAGGAATGTATCTCGTTTCGGGTGATGACGGTAAGCGTTATCAGTTTGCGACTTGGGATTGGTTGGGAAAGAAACCACCAAGGATTGGTGATGCGGTTGATTTTGTCTATGAAGGGGGTGTTGTCAGTTCTGTTTTTCCATTGTTGAGATCAGGTACAGAGAACACAAAGATAATGTTCGCACTGCTTTGTTGGGTTGCAGGTATCTTTGGTGTTCATCGCTTTATGGTTGGGAGAGTTCGGACGGGTACTTTAATGCTCGTTTTATCTTTATCATTGTTTGGATTGATAATTACCGGTATTTGGGCAATTGTTGATTTTATACTCATTGTTGCTGGAAAATTTACTGATAAAGATGGGAATCAGATTACAGATTTGTGAAAATCTTATAATAAAAAAATAGTAAAGTTTACTTTTTATTTCGATCAATATATTAAGTTGCATAATGCAGGATTATTGTATTCTATTTCTTTAATGTGAGATATTAAGAGAAATATGCACAGCTGAATAAAAGTATTGAAAAAGACTGTGCTATTTTATGTGGGTAAAACAACGACGTAAATCAACTAAGGTTGTTTTGTATTGCTGCTTATAGCAGCAGAAAGCGTTAGATCATTGGGGGGACAAAACTATTTTAATTTCATGTTTATCACAGCTGCTACAAATTTTATTTACGTCGTGAGGTTAATCAACATATTATAAAAAGAAATAATCTCTTTATGAATAACACATAAGGAGCAGCTTTATAGGTGGGCAAGGATGAAGGGTAAAATTATTGGTCAAGATCAAGGAGTTTATCTCGTTTCGGGAGGTGATGATAAGCGTTATCAATTTGAGGATTGGAATTGGTTAGGAAAAAAACCACCGAGTATAGGGGATATTGTTGATTTTGTATATGAAGATAATGTTGTTAAATCTGTTCTCCCTCTCTTGAGTCAAAAAGAATCAGAGCAATCAAGATTAGGTCTGGCAGTTATTTGTTTTTTTTTGGGATGGTTGGGTATTCACCGCTTTATGGCTGGTAAAATTGGAACGGGTATCGTAATGCTTCTCATAAATGTAACAGGTATAGGAATTCTTATCAATATACTGTGGTCATTTATTGATTTTATAGTTATTTTATCTGGATATTTTAGAGATGCAGATGGCAATAAAATTACCAAGTTATAGCGACTCGACAAAATTTTAATATAAATAAATAATTTTATTTATATTTATCAATATATTAATTTAATAATGTAAGTTATTTTATTCTATGTCTTTAATGTTAAATATTAAATAAAATTATGAGTATTTAAATAAAAATATTGAAAAAGAATGTACTATTTCATATAAAAAACAAAAGTACAAATCGAACAGCGTGCTTTGTATTGCCACTTATAAATGCGGGAATTTTAAGTTGTTGGGGGATTTTAGGCTTTTTTAAATGTCGTATATCACTGTGAGTACAGATCGTATTCATGCAGTGAGGTTTATCCAACATATTATCATATTAGAAGAAAAGCTTCTTTATGCATAACAATTTTATAGGTGGTGAAGATGAAAGGTAAAATTATTAGTCAGGATCAAGGAAATTATTTCGTTTCAGGTGGTGATGGTAAGCGTTATCAGTTCTTGAGTAGGAATTGGTCAGGAAAAAAGCCACCAAAGGTTGGTGATATGGTTGATTTTGTCTGTGAAGGGGATACTATTAAGTCTGTTTTCCCTATCTTGTCAGCAGGGCAGCCACAACAATCAAAAATGTTGTTAGCGATCGTTTGCTTGTGTTTTGGTGCATTGGGGATTCATCGTTTTATGGTTGGTAAAATTATAACAGGCATTGTAATGCTTCTTATAACTATACTAAGTACAATAGGTCTACTATTTATGGGAATAGGGCTTATAGGGATTATTTTTATAATTATACCTTGGGTATTGATTGATTTTATTCTTATTTTAACAGGAAATTTTAGGAAAAAAGCTACAAATTAGAGGATATCCAATATTTATAATATAAAAAGTGAGGCATTCAACTTACTTTGATCGTATTAAGGGGGGGGGATAAATTGAAATAACAAATTATTTTGGTGTAGATTTGGTAATGAGGTATTAATCAAAATCATGCATAGTTGGGCAAAATATCAAGAAATTTTGCTGTAAAGACTGTGCTATTTTATGTGGACAAAGCAGAAACGTCGATCAATCAAAGTACGCTTTGTACTACCTCTTATGACGGTGGGAGTCTTAAGCTATTTCAGTTATCACATTTATCATGGTGAGTATGGATTGTATTCACGCAGTGAAGTTAATCAGCATATTAGCGAATTAGAAAAGGAGCTTCATAAAATAGAAGCTGAGCGGATATTCATGGAAAAGCGTATTTCTCTTTTACGCAACGGGCATATAGAAAAAGATATGTTGGATGAGTATGTCCGAAAGAATTTGAACTTTTCTAAGCCAAATGAACTGACAATCTTAATACCTTGAAATTGATACTAAAGGTAAATGAAAAATCGCTTAATTTAAACAACAATCAGCAATGATATTGTTTAAGCCGGATTGATAAGGCTTGTAACTTTTGTTCGTAAAGGTTATTCCTAAATAATCATAAAAGGGAGTTTAATATGGCAGAACGACTTAAAAAAAATTCTGCGTCGGTGGCGCGCACTGCATTATCAAGCACCACAAAGAAAGCACCAATAGCAGATTTTACAAAAGAAGAAGAACTTGATGCTTATCGTGAAATGCTTTTAATTCGCCGTTTTGAAGAAAAAGCAGGACAACTTTATGGTATGGGGCTTATTGGGGGATTTTGTCACCTTTATATTGGTCAGGAAGCCGTTGTTATAGGAACATTGAAAGCGGCAAAAGAAGGTGATCAGGTTATTACGTCTTACCGTGATCATGGTCATATGTTAGCGGTTGGGATGAGTCCGCGTGGTGTTATGGCAGAATTAACGGGACGTCAAGGTGGCTTTTCCAAAGGGAAAGGTGGCTCGATGCATATGTTCTCTAAAGAAAAGAACTTTTATGGGGGACATGGTATTGTTGGTGCGCAGGTTCCCATTGGTTCAGGTTTGGCATTTTCGAATCAGTACCTTGGTAAAGATAATGTGACATTGGTTTATTTTGGTGATGGTGCTGCAAATCAGGGGCAGGTTTACGAGAGTTTTAATATGGCTTCACTTTGGAAGCTTCCCGTTGTTTATATTATTGAAAACAATCAGTATGCTATGGGAACGTCAGTTTCACGTGCATCTGCAGAAACTGATTTTTCACGACGTGGTCTTTCTTTTGAAATTCCAGGTATTGTTGTTGACGGTATGGATGTTCGATCAGTAAAAGGAGCTGCTGATGAAGCAATTTCTTGGGCACGCTCAGGTAAAGGACCGATCATTCTTGATATGCAGACCTATCGCTATCGTGGTCATTCCATGTCTGATCCAGCAAAATATCGTTCAAAGGAAGAAGTCCAAAAAATAAAAGAGGAGCACGATCCGATTGATCAAGTAAAAAGTCGGATTCTTAAAAAAAATTGGGCGAGCGAAGACGATTTAAAATCTATTGAGAAAGAGGTCCGTGCAATTGTTGCTGATGCGGTAGATTTTGCACAAAGTGATCAAGAGCCAGATGCTTCTGAGCTCTATACTGATATTTTAGTTTGATGCGAGGGAAGCAAGTATGTCTATTGATATTTTGATGCCGACGCTTTCACCAACTATGGAAGAAGGTAAACTGTCTAAATGGCTCAAGAAAGAAGGTGATAAGGTTAGCTCTGGCGATATTATTGCTGAAATTGAAACGGATAAGGCTACAATGGAAGTAGAGGCCGTTGATGAAGGTACTCTTGGTAAAATTTTTGTGCCTGAAGGTTCAGAAGGCGTAAGGGTTAACACTGTTATTGCAATTTTGTTAGAAGAAGGTGAGCGTGCTGAGGATATTTCGCAACCTACTGATACAGCACAAAAAACTAAGGAATCTGCTCTTTCTCTGCCTTTGTCAGTTCCGCAGGCTGCTCCTACTTTTGATACATCTCTTAATTTTGATATTCCAGCGGGAACACAAATGGTTACAATGACAGTTCGTGAAGCGCTTAATCAGGCTTTGGCTGAAGAAATGCGGCGTGATGAAACAGTTTTTCTTATGGGGGAAGAAGTCGCGCAATATCAAGGTGCCTATAAGGTTAGTCAAGGTTTGTTGGAAGAATTCGGAGAACGCCGAGTTATTGATACCCCAATTACAGAACACGGCTTTGCTGGGCTGGCTGTCGGGGCTGCTTTTGGTGGGTTACGTCCTATTGTCGAGTTTATGACCTTTAATTTTGCGATGCAGGCGATGGACCAAATTATTAACTCAGCAGCCAAAACACGTTATATGTCTGGTGGACAAATGACCGCTCCTATGGTTTTCCGAGGTCCCAATGGCGCGGCTGCCCGTGTTGGTGCTCAACATTCTCAATGTTATGCTGCATGGTATAGTCATGTACCAGGTTTGAAAGTTGTCATGCCTTATAGTGCTGCAGATGCAAAAGGTTTGCTGAAATCTGCTATTCGTGATGATAATCCTGTTATTTTCCTTGAAAATGAGATTTTGTATGGGCATCAATTTGATGTTCCTCAACTGGATGATTTTCTTTTGCCTATTGGTAAGGCACGTATTCATAAGTCTGGACAAGATGTGACGATTGTTGCATGTGGAATTGGGATGCATTATGCTGTTCAAGCGTTACCAGAAATTGAAAAACTTGGTATTGATGTTGAATTGATTGATTTACGAACCATTCGCCCGATGGATCTTCCAACAATTCTTTCGTCAGTTAAAAAAACAGGTCGTTTGGTAACAATTGAAGAGGGATTTCCTCAGTCATCTGTGGGAACTGAAATAGCAACGCGTGTTATGCAGCAGGCTTTTGACTATCTTGATGCACCAATTGCTACGATTTCTGGTAAAGATGTTCCGATGCCTTATGCCGCTAATCTTGAGAAGTTGGCTTTGCCTAATACTGCTGAAATTATTGAGGCCGTTAAGGCTGTGACATACAGAGCATAACGGAGGAAAGCATAATGCCCATTAAAATTACAATGCCAGCGCTTTCCCCTACGATGGAAGAGGGAAATTTAACAAAATGGAATATTAAGGAGGGAGATAAGGTTTCCTCTGGTGATGTTATTGCTGAAATTGAGACGGATAAAGCGACAATGGAAGTCGAAGCCGTTGATGAAGGTAGGGTTGCTAAAATTGTTGTTCCTGCTGGAACACAAGGCGTTAAAGTAAATGCTTTAATTGTTGTTTTAGCAGAAGAAGGTGAAGATTTAGCTGAAGCTGCAAAAGTTGCAGAAGAAATCTCTTCTTCTACAAGACAAAAACCAGAGGGCATCAAACAGACAGATTCTCTGAAACAGACGGACTCAAAGGGAATAAAAATGTCTCACGAATCATCAACTGGGCAATTAATACAGCAAGATAAAAAGGAAGCTCGTCTTTTTGCCTCTCCCTTAGCGCGGCGATTAGCATCTCAGGCAGGTCTTGATTTATCCCTTATTTCTGGAAGTGGTCCGCATGGGCGTATTATTAAGCGCGATGTAGAAAAAGCTGTGAGCAGCGATATGTCTAAAGTGTCTTATTCATCATCGATAGGGGAGCTAATAGCTACAGGTGCTTCGGACAAACAGATATTGAAACTCTTCAAAGAGGATGAATATAGCTTCGCTCCCCATAATAATATGCGTAAAACAATCGCGACACGTTTGGTGGAATCAAAACAGAGAGTCCCACATTTCTATGTAACGGTAGATTGTGAACTTGATGCGCTATTAGCACTGCGTACACAACTAAATGCTGCTGCTCCAATGGTTAAGGGGCAGGAAGAAACTCAGCCTACTTATAAGCTTTCTGTTAATGATATGGTGATCAAAGCTGTCGCACTTTCTTTGAAAGCGGTTCCTGATGCGAATGTTTCTTGGCTTGAAGGCGGGATGCTTCATCATAAACATTGTGATGTTGGGGTTGCTGTTTCTATTCCCAATGGATTAATTACACCAATTATTCGCCATGCAGAGAAAAAGCCGTTATCACTTATTTCCAAAGAGATGAAGGATTTTGCAAAGCGTGCGCGCGAGGGCAAGTTAAAAATGGAAGAATATCAGGGTGGAACAACAGCTGTATCAAATATGGGGATGTATGGTATAAAAAGTTTTTCGGCTATTCTTAATCCACCGCATGCGACGATTTTTGCGATTGGTGCAGGGGAGCAACGCGCCGTTGTTAAAAATGGTGCATTAGTTGTTGCGACAGTTATGTCAGTTACGCTTTCTGCGGATCATCGTGCTGTCGATGGTGCTTTAGCAGCAGAGCTCGCGCGGACTTTTAAGAAGATGATTGAAAATCCATTAGCAATGTTGGTTTGAACTGTTTAACAGTTCTTCACGTAAATTGTGAGAAAGCGTGTTAGGAGAATAGAAACAAATTTAAAGAGTTTAAAGAGCAATGTTATTGCTATTTCTGGTTTGGGTAAAGCATTTACGTGAAGCTTAAAGCAAAGACATAAGATAATTCTCTCATGTTGTTTTACAGTCTTAAGTTCAAAAAATGCATATCCGTTTTTTATATATCCATGGAGGAATTACTGTGGCAAATCTTTATGATGTAATTGTGATTGGATCAGGTCCAGGCGGATATGTAACCGCAATTCGTGCAGCACAATGTGGCTTTAAGACTGCGATTGTTGAACGTGAACATTTGGGAGGGATCTGTTTAAATTGGGGATGTATTCCAACAAAGGCCCTTCTACGTTCAGCGGAAATGAAACATTTTGCTGAACATGCGACAAATTATGGATTAAAAATTAATGGTTCAATTGAGGCAAACATCAAAGATGTTGTGGCACGTTCACGGGGTGTTTCAGCACGTTTAAATGCTGGTGTTGGTTTTTTAATGAAAAAAAACAAAATTGATATTATCTGGGGTGAAGCAAAGCTTACTAAAGAAGCAAAGGGAAGCCTTCCTGCGGAAATTATGGTTTCTTCATCCTCCAAACCGATTATGCAACCGCAAAATCCAGTCCCTAAAGGGACGTTAGGGGAGGGAACTTATCAAGCAAAGCATATCATTATTGCAACGGGCGCACGTCCTCGTGTCCTTCCTGGTATTGAGCCAGATGGAAAACTCATTTGGACTTATTTTGAAGCTATGATACCGCCAGCAATGCCAAAATCGCTTTTGGTTATAGGGTCTGGGGCTATTGGCATTGAATTTGCTTCTTTTTATCATGATATGGGGGCGACAGTAACTGTTGTTGAAATGATGCCCCATATCATGCCTGCTGAAGATATTGAAATTTCAACGTTTGCTCGTAAACAGTTAGAGAAAAAAGGTTTACGTATTCTTCGTCAAGCAAAAGTAACAAAGGTTGAAAAATCTTCCGATTCTGTAAGTGTACATATTGATGTTCAAGGTAAAATAGAGTCAATGACTGTTGACCGGTTGATTTCCGCTGTTGGGGTGCAAGGTAATATTGAGAATCTTGGTTTAGAAGCTTTGGGAATAAAAACCGATCGCGGCTGCATTGTAACTGATGAATGGAGTTGGACGGGGGTGGAAGGTATTTATGCTATTGGTGATGTAGCAGGCCCTCCTATGTTGGCCCATAAAGCAGAAGAAGAAGGTGTGATATGTATTGAGCATCTTGCAGGTTTGAAAAGAGCTCATCCACTTGATAAAAGAAAAATTCCAGGGTGTACATATTGTACACCACAGGTTGCCTCTGTAGGGCTTTCAGAAGCGGCAGCAAAAGAAGCAGGTTATGATATACGTATTGGTCGTTATTCTTTTGCTGCGAATGGTAAGGCGATTGCTTTGGGTGAAGATCAGGGGTTAGTAAAAACGATTTTTGATAAAAAAACAGGACAGCTTCTCGGGGCCCATATGGTAGGGGCTGAGGTAACAGAATTGATACAGGGTTTTGTTATTGCTATGAATCTTGAAACAACAGAAGAAGAATTAATGCATACTGTCTTTCCACATCCGACCTTATCGGAAATGATGAAAGAAAGTGTATTAGATGCTTATGGTCAAGTTTTAAACGCTTGATGACTGGATTGTATGAAAAATTTTATATTTTTGATTGTTACTTCGTATTTATAAGGCAAAGGCTTAAATGGTTACGGTTGTTGATAGAGTTGCAAATAGACGATTGCGTCATCCTGAAAAGGCACATCGTCCTGATACAAGCGTTCAAAAAAAGCCAGATTGGATTCGTGTAAAAGCGCCAACATCACCAATTTATAAGGAAACACATGGTATTGTACGTACGCATAAGCTAGTGACTGTATGTGAAGAAGCTGGTTGTCCTAATATTGGCGAATGTTGGAGCCAGAGGCATGCTAGCTTTATGATTTTAGGTGAAATATGTACGCGTGCTTGTGCTTTTTGTAACGTTGCAACAGGTATTCCACTTGCCGTTGATGATAATGAGCCAGAACGTGTCGCTGATGCTGTTGCAAGGATGGAATTAAAACATGTTGTCATTACATCTGTTGATCGTGATGATCTTGCTGATGGTGGTGCTGAGCATTTTGCAAAAGTTATTTATGCGATTCGTCAAAAAACTCCTAAAACAACAATTGAAGTTCTTACACCTGATTTTCGTCATAAGGATGGCGCTTTAGAAGTTGTTGTTGCTGCTAAGCCTGATGTTTTTAATCATAACTTAGAAACAGTTCCTTCTAAATATTTGAAGGTCCGTCCAGGGGCACGTTATTTTCATTCAATTCGTTTGTTACAACGTGTTAAAGAACTTGATCCAACAATTTTTACAAAATCGGGAATTATGGTTGGCCTTGGGGAGGAGCGAAATGAAGTTTTGCAATTGATGGATGATTTGCGCGCTGCTGATGTTGACTTTATGACAATTGGACAATATTTGCAGCCTACACGAAAACATCATCCAGTTGTTCGTTTTGTGCCTCCTGAAGAATTTGAGTCTTTTGCCAAGATTGGTAAAGTAAAAGGATTTTTACATATGGCCTCCAATCCTCTAACGCGTTCATCTCATCATGCTGGAGATGATTTTGCCATTTTGCAAAAAGCGCGTGATGAAAAATTTTCCTTACAGAGATAATTATGCCGATTTTTACAATACATCGGCAGATCACCCATAGTGCCAGTGAAATGTTTGATCTGGTTTCAGATATTGAGCGTTATCCTGAATTTTTACCAATGTGTGAGTCTTTAATAATACGTTCTCGAAAAGAATATGGAAAAAAAATATTGCTTCTTGCGGATATGACCGTTGGCTATAAGATTATTCGTGAAACTTTTACGACTCAAGTATTTCTTCAGCCGGAAAAAAGTCTTATAGAAGTTAAATATATTGATGGTCCATTCAAATATCTTGAAAATCGTTGGGCCTTTCATGATATTGAAAATACCAATGCATGTAATGTAGAGTTTTTTATTGATTATGAGTTTAAAAGTAAAACGCTTGGATTAGTGATGGGCTCAATGTTTGATATTGCGTTTCGTAAATTTACCGAGGCTTTTGAGAAGCGTGCGCATCAGATTTATGGCTCTACGGTAACATAGTCTATTCTGTTATTTTTTAACAATACCTATTGCTTAAACAGCGTGAAGGTGAAAACCGGTTTCCATCTTTACTATTTGTTTTTAATTCAGCTTTCAAAAGTATATTGAAGGAATATCATTTTAAATGATGAAGATGATGCACAGCTTCATGCTTTTGTTTCTCTCTTTTTTAATGGATGCACACTCATTAAACAAAACGCCCAAATAGAACCTGCTTGCGTCATACCCATTTCATAATAGTGCTCATAATAAATAGTATAGATTCTCGTAAAAGTATATAAAATCTACATCTGTACACTTATGAAGAATTCCTCCTGTATCATTTATTTGCCATCTCTCAAGATGTTGTGCCAGCTCTTAGCACTTGAGAGAAGTACAAGTGTCTCTTTCTTTAATCATTTTATTTATACAGTTTTTTCTCTTGTGGCGTGCAAGTGAATAAATTTGATTAATTCAACCTACACAGGACTGAAGTGAGATAACTTTACGCTATTCAGATCTTTCATTTTCAGGTTGTGATACAATAAAATTTTTTCAAGATGTTGACGATTATAGACACGATGGGGAATAAAGAATTTTGAAATTAGTATGGGGAATTCAGTGAAGCAATTCCAGAATCATTTTAAAAGCATTTTCAACAGTTGCGTGGCGGATAGCATTGCGATTAAGATGAGCAAAGTGCATTTCTTTGTGCAGGGGAGAGTGGTTTTTGTAAGCAACTGCGCAATGCACAAGTCCTACAGGTTTATCAAGACTTGCACCTCCTGGACCAGCAATTCCTGTTACAGAAACTGCAATGTCAGCTTGTGAATGTTTTAATCCACCCTCAGCCATTGCAAGAGCAACTTCTTTTGAAACGGCACCATAGGTTCTTATAAGTTCAGCACAAACGCCAACAAGGCGTGTTTTAGATTCATTTGAATAAACAACAAATCCACAATCGAGAACATCTGACGATCCTGCAATATTTGTGAGGCATGCAGCAATGAGTCCCCCTGTACAAGACTCTACAGTTGTTAACAGCAAACCTTTTTGGCGAAAGGTATTAAGGACTTCATGTGCGTGTTTTTCACAAAGATATGTCATTGGGGAATTTCTCCTGAATAAAGGACGCTCACTGTTGCAAGAGCAGCAATTCCCTCACCACGACCAATAAATCCAAGCCTTTCATTTGTTGTTGCTTTGATAGAGATTCGATCAGGTGTTATTGCAAGTATTGTTATAAGATTTTCTGTCATGGCATGACGATATGGACTAATTTTAGGATTTTCAGCGATAATTGTGATATCAACATTGGCGATACGACCACCTGCTTGTTTTATAATATCAAGAGCATGACGGAGAAAAATTTCTGATGATACATTTTTCCATTGAGGATCAGAGGGAGGAAAATGTGTACCGATATCTCCAGCACCTTGAGTTGCAAGAAGGGCATCTGTTAATGCATGAAGAGCAACATCCGCATCGGAGTGTCCATTTAATTTTTTATGAAAAGGGATTTTTATACCACATAATATAAGAAAATCACCATCCTCAAAAGAGTGAACATCATAACCATTGCCGGTACGAATATCAGGAAATATTTGCATTTTCTTTTGGAGATATAAATGTGCAGTATTAAAATCTTCATGCCATGTAATTTTTATGTTGTTAGGATCCCCAGGAATGGTACGCATAGGAATTCCAAACCATTCGGCAATTGCAGAATCGTCAGTGAATTCTTGTTTGCAAGCTTGTTTTGCTTGTTTATGGGCCGCTAAGATATGTTCAAAGGGAAAACACTGTGGAGTTTGTGCACTATAAAGATGGGTACGGGGAATTGTTTCTAAAACATGCTGATTATTTATACGTTTAAGGGTATCAGAGATGGGCAGAACAGGAAGAACACCTTCTTGAGGCGTGATAGTGTTGTGAATGTTATTAAGAAGCTTGTTTTCGATAAAAGGGCGTGCACCATCATGAATATGCACATATTGGGGGGCAAATTTTTTGAGTGCCTGAAGTCCATATAAGGTAGAGATTTGACGTGTATTGCCTCCTTCAACGATAATAAGGCGCTCTTTAAAATCGTCAATAACTTGTTCACAGATTTGACGATCTTCTGGATGAATAACAAGAATAATTGTTGTGATAGCTGGATGCTGCAAAAAACAATGCACGGTATGATAAATAATTGGCTTTTGTCCTAGAAGCCGATATTGTTTTGGAATTTTATGGGGAGATCCTGCTCTTTCACCCCGTCCAGCGGCTAATATTATTGCTGCAATAGAAATACTTAATCTCCTTGTATTATAATCTTAGTTTGCTTTTTTGTCATTAATTTTAAAATGATTTTGAAAGGATGGTTGTTGTAGATCAGCAAGGGATATCACGGATAACACCTCAAAAAAAGCATTTAATGCTTTTTGAAGTGCGGTATTTAAACCACAAAAATCAAACAAGGGGCAAGTTGGTTCTGCAGTATCGAAACATTCTGCGAGGGAAAAGTTGTCTTCTGTTACTTTCACAACATCAGCGACTGAAATCTCTGCTGCGGGTTTAGCCAATCTAACTCCACCATTGCGTCCACGCACTGTTTGTATAAAACCTGCTTGAACAAGCAGCTGAAGGATTTTAAATAAAAAAAGCTCTGAAACGGCATATGCTTTAGCGATTTCTGGAACACGACTGAGAGTTCCCTGATTATCTGCACAATACATGAGCATTCGAAGAGCATAATTTGTTTGTTTTGTTAATCGCATCTCATTTCCTTCGTAAAGTATCGTCGAACACAGTCTATTTTAAAGATATTTTGCAAAATGTAGAAGTTTTTTCTCGTTGACTATATTTGCCTATTTTAAATGTAGTATTAGTATTGTCAATTTTTGCTACAAAAGGTTATATGAGAATAATGGGATAAGGGTATGTAAGCTCATGACGAATATAACATCTGTGACGAATCTTCAAGACATAGATAAAAATACTTATAACGATGAGTTGTATCGTTTAAGTAAGGTATATATTTTTTTAGGGATTACAATTATTGTATTGGCTTTACTTACGGCCTCTGTTTCATTTATTATTCTTATTGGATTAACTCCTGTTGTTCCCAGTAGAACAGTAACCCTTATTCTTATAGGAATTAATAGTTTTTGGGTTTTAGGGCTTATTGTCATCGTTTTTTATGAGATGATACCGATCATTCGTGCTTGGCGTTCAAGGCGTGCAGGATCGCGTCTTCATGTGCGCCTTATTTCATTGTTTGCACTTGTTGCGACAATGCCAGCTGTTGCTGTAGCTCTTGTATCGGGTCCAGCACTAAATTTGGGACTTGATCGATGGTTTGATACAACAACGCGGCAAATTGTGGGCTCTTCTATTGATTTAGCAAATGCTTATGCAGATGAAATGCTCCAAAATTTAAAAAATTTATCCTACGCGATGGCATTTGCACTTGATAACAAAAAACTCTTAGAACGTAATCCAGCTGAATATAGGATGCAATTGACGCGTCATGCTCTAGGACGCAATTTGCGTGGTGCATTTTTGTTAAGTTCTAGTGGAGCTATTTTTGTATCGAGTGCTCTTGGTGATGAAGATAAACTGCCAATTCCTCCTTCTCATCTTATTGAACGTGCAACCAGTGCGAGACCTTTTTCTTTTCAACCAGGCGTCCATGATTATTTTGGTATTATTTTAAAATTTACCAATATTCCAAACACATTTTTATATTTGGTGCGTGACGTTGATAAAGGTGTTTTATCTGCTTTGCGTTTGACGGAAGTTAATACAGATCGTTATCGTGATTTAAATGAGAATCGCCTGCTGACACAGATTGCATTTGGTATGCTTTATTTGTGTCTTTTTTTTAGTTTATTCTTATCAGCCATTTGGGCTGCTATTGCTGTTGCTGATCGCTTAGTACGTCCTATTCGTCTTCTCATTAGTGCTGCCGATGATGTTGCTTCTGGAAATATGGAAATTTTCGTGCCAGTACGAGCAAAAGATGGAGATATTGGGCAATTATCCAAAACTTTTAATTACATGGTCAGTGAATTGAAAAGTCGGCGTAATGAATTGATTGCAGTGCGTGATCAAATTGATGAAAGACGGCGTTTTTCTGAAGCTGTGTTATCGGGTGTAACAGCGGGAGTAGCAGGTATAGATGATAATGGTGATATCACCATTATCAATCGGTCTATTGAAGCGATGTTTGATATTCGCTCAGAGCGCGTTGTTGGAAAAAGTCTTTTATCTTTAAGCGCTGAAATTTGGCAGGTTTTTCAGTTTGTGCGTTCATTGGATCGTAAAAACCATCGTGAGCAGGTCACTTTAAACGTTGCAGGAAAAGAGCGTGTCTGTAATGTCCAAGTTACGATGGAGGAGGATGATGGACAAGGGCAATCTTGGGTTCTAACAATTGATGATATTACAGACCTTGTTGCAGCGCAACGTACAGCGGCGTGGGCGGATATTGCGCGGCGTATTGCACACGAAATTAAAAATCCTCTTACACCTATTCAGTTATCCGCTGAACGCATTCGTAAACGTTATAACAAAGCTATTACACAAGATAGAGAGGTCTTTGAGCGGTGTATTGACACAATTATTCGGCAGGTTGGAGATATTGGGCGTATGGTTGATGAGTTTTCCTCTTTTGCACGTATGCCCAAACCCAAAATGCATATTTTAGATATACGAGAATTGTTGCGCGAAGCATGTTTCTTGATAGAGGTGACGCGACATGATATTCATTTTGAGCAAGATTTAGGAACTCTACCACTTATGGGTGCATTTGATAACCGTCTCATTGTACAGGCTTTTTGCAATGTTATCAAAAACGCGAGCGAATCCATAGATTCAGTTATGCGAGAGGAAAATATTCACGGTCATATTCTTATCCGTTCTTATCGTCAGGGAGAATGGGTGGTTGTGGATGTTGTTGATAACGGGAAAGGACTTCCTAAAGAGCAAAGACAAAAGTTATTAGAACCCTATATAACAACGCGGGAAAAAGGAACAGGGCTGGGGTTAGCTATTGTGCGCAAAGTTATTGAAGATCACGGTGGTTTCATGGAGCTTCATGATGCACCGGAGAGTTTTTATGAAGGTCGTGGTGCGATGATCCGTTTGATATTTCCAGCGGATGGGGGTAAGCAGGGTAATATTATACAAGCCATAAATCATAAGATAGGGGAATAGTATGGTATCAGATATCTTGATTGTTGATGATGAAGCAGATATTCGTGAGCTTGTTGCTGGTATTTTAGATGATGAAGGTTATGAAACGCGTGTTGCTTGTAACTCTGATGAAGCATTGGCTCAAATTAGTGAGCGTATTCCAAAGCTCATTTTTTTGGATATTTGGCTACAGGGTAGTCGTCTCGATGGTTTAGCACTGCTTGATGAAATTAAAACACAATATCCGGCTCTTCCGGTTGTTATGATCTCTGGTCATGGTAATATTGAGACGGCTGTTTCCGCTATAAAGCGAGGGGCATATGATTTCATTGAAAAACCTTTTAAAGCTGATAGACTTGTATTGGTTGCAGAGAGAACACTTGAAAATTCAAATTTAAAACGTGAGCTTTTAGAATTGCGAAAGCGTTCGAACGAGACATTAGAGTTGCTCGGAAAATCGACAGTTATAAAAAATTTGCGTCAAATCATAGAAAAAGTAGCACCAACCAATAGTCGCATCATGATAACAGGTCCTTCAGGGGCAGGAAAAGAGACTGTTGCACGAGCTATTCATGCGCTCTCAACGCGTTCGAATGGGCCATTTGTTACAATAAATGCTGCAACGATTACTCCGGAAAGAATGGAAATAGAGCTGTTTGGCAGCGAAATGGAGGGAAGAGAGCGTAAAATTGGTGCCTTAGAGGAAGCTCATGGCGGTATCTTATATCTTGATGAAATTGCTGACATGCCGCGTGAGACTCAAGGGAAGATTCTTCGGGTTTTAACGGGGCAAACATTTGAGAGAATTGGCGGCACAAAACGTGTTAAGGTGGATGTCCGTATCATTTCTTCGACAGCGCAAAATCTTGAAAACCTCATTTCTGATGGGCGCTTTAGGGAGGATCTTTTTCACCGTCTTTCCGTTGTTCCTATTGTTGTTCCGCCCCTTTCAGCGCGTCGTGAAGATATTCCAGAACTTGTACATCATTTTGTAAAAACAATATCACAGCAGGTTGGGATTAAACCGCGTGCAATCAGTGATGATGTGATTGCTATTTTGCAAACGCACGCTTGGCCGGGTAATGTGCGGCAATTACGTAATAATATTGAGCGTCTTCTTATTCTTGTGCGGGATGGTGATGGTCCTATAACAGCGGACTTTCTTCCCAGTGAAGTAAGTGATTCTTTGCCACGTCTTCAAATGGATTCAGATGAAAGTATAATGGATTTGCCGTTACGTGAAGCTCGAGAATTATTTGAAAAGAGATATTTAGTGGCGCAGATTGGGCGTTTGGGTGGAAATATATCACGTACTGCTGAATTTATAGGCATGGAGCGTTCAGCTTTGCACCGTAAACTTAAAGCGCTTGGAGTTTCTTAAAGCGATGCGTATTATTATTTGTGGAGCAGGACAGGTTGGTTATGGGATAGCAGAGCGTCTTGCTGCTGAAAATCACGATGTTACTGTTATTGATATTGAAACGAGATTAATTGAAAAGATTCGCGATACATTGGATGTGAGAGGTTTTGTTGGTCACGGTTCACGGCCTGAAGTTCTTTTGGCTGCAGATGCAGACAAAGCTGATATGTTGATTGCTGTCACTTTGTTTGATGAAGTTAATATGGTAGCTTGCCAAGTAGCACATTCATTATTTAATGTGCCCACAAAAATTGCTCGTATTCGCTCACAATCTTATTTAGAACCACGTTATAAGACGCTTTTTTCCAGAGAGAATATTCCCATTGATGTGGTTATTTCGCCAGAAGTTGAAGTTGGGGAAATGGTTTTGCGCCGTATTGCTTTACCTGGTGCAATAGATGTTCTTTATTTTTGTAATGATGATATTGTGGCACTAGCTTTGGAATGCATGGAAGATTGTCCCGTTATTAATACACCTTTGCGTCAATTAACAGAGCTTTTTCCAGATCTTCATACGACGGTTACTGCTATTAAACGTGGCGCGGAATTATTGGTTGCACATTCAGAAACGCAATTACGCGTTGGTGATATAACCTATCTTGTTGTTTCTCGTGAACAGATGCGTCGTGCTGTTGGGCTTTTTGGTCATAAAGAACAAGATGCCCACCGCATGATTATTGCAGGGGGTGGTCACATTGGCCTTTATGTTGCACAGGCTATTGAAAAGCGTTTTCATAAATTAAAATTGAAGATTATAGAAGCGCATAGAGAAAGAGCCCTCACAATTGCTGATCAGCTTGAAAAAACAACAGTTTTATACGGTAACGTGTTAGATCCAGTGATTCTTCAAGATGCGGGAATTGATCAGTCCGATTTAATGATTACATTGACCAATCAAGATCAGGTTAATCTCTTAAGCGCTATTATTGCTAAAAGATTGGGCTGCAAAGCCAATATGGTATTGATTAATAATGTTGCCTATCAAGAATTTAGTCGTGCTGTTGGTGTGGATGCATATCTTAATCCCCATAGTGTTACAATATCGAGAATTTTGCAACAAATGCGCCGTGGGCGTATTCGTTCTGTTCATTCAGTTTTTAATGGCCGAGCAGAAATTATTGAAGCTGAAGTGATGCAAACATCTTCACTGGTTGGTAAGTCATTATCAGAGCTCAATTTATCAGATGGTTTGAGAATTGGTGCAATTTATCGCAATAAGACAATAATACAGCTTTCGGCAGATACGCGTATTTTGTCTGGTGATAGAATAGTGATTTTTGCTCTTGCTGATAGGGTTCGTGATGTTGAACAACTCTTTCGCGTAAGTTTAGAATATTTTTGATGTATTATCTATGGATATTTGTACTTTTTGGTATAGTGGACAATTAAGATTGGTAGATAGGCTTTGTTTGTCTTCAATGGTTAAAACTGGACAGCGCGTTAAGCTTTTTAGTTATGATAAAAAAATAGATAATCTCCCTGCTGGTGTTGAGCTGTATGAAGCCGAATCAATTTTACCACGCTCAGCAATTTATCGCCTTGATCCCGATTTTTCTGATGATAAACTAGGGTGTACAATTGTTCAGTTCTCGGATTTTTTTCGTGTTATGCTGATGAAATATCAACAAGGTGTTTGGTTAGATACAGATGTTTACCTTGTTAAACAATTTCATCCAGATGCGGATAAGGTTTGGTTGGCAAGAGAAAATAATACAAGAGTAGGCGTTTCTGCACTTTATTTTCCGCCCAATAACCCTATTATAAAAATATTTGAGGATTATTGGGCAGGTGCAGAAATTATTCCTCATTGGCTTGGGTTTAAGCGTCGTGTTTGGAGACCGTTCTGGTTAAAGAGGAAAAAAATGCCGATTTTACCGGGAAATCTTGGCGTTACAATATTTGGCAATGATGGTATTTCACGATTAGCAAAACGATATGGTTTTTTTCATGAAGCAAAGGAAAAGGAAACTTTTTATTATTGGACTGGGCGAAAAACTGAACGTATTTTTGAACCAGCTTTTGGCGTAAAGCCGCTTACAGATTCACGCTTGATAGGTTTTCATATTCACAGAAAGACAAAGACTACGAAAAGACCTCAGGAAGGAAGTTTTTACCATTGGGCGGTATCTCGCATTCCGGATGTTCATCATTTGTTTAGGTAGAGTTATTATTGCTATTTTAACTATTGAGATTTTAATCTATCTTATACAATCTCTTGATTGTAGCTTGCACAAGAGAGTAATGTTAACATATGGACAAAAACATTGAATGTGTAAAGAGCGGTTGTTATATGAACGGAAAGTAAAAATATGAGTGATCCAATGAAAACAGCATTAAGCCTTGTTCCTATGGTTATTGAACAAACAAATCGTGGTGAACGGGCCTATGATATTTTTTCCCGTCTTTTAAAGGAACGGATTATTTTTATTAATGGACCTGTTGAAGATGGTATGGCAATGCTTGTTTGTGCACAATTGCTTTTTTTGGAAGCGGAAAATCCTAAAAAAGAAATTAGTCTTTATATTAATTCTCCAGGTGGTGTTGTAACATCTGGTATGGCTATTTATGATACTATGCAGTTTATTCGCCCTCCTGTTTCTACGCTTTGCATGGGGCAAGCGGCATCTATGGGGTCTTTATTATTAACGGCTGGAGCAAAAGGTCATCGTTTTACATTGCCAAACGCACGTATTATGGTGCATCAACCATCTGGTGGTTTTCAAGGTCAAGCTTCAGATATTGAGCGACATGCGCAAGATATTATAAAGATGAAACGGCGTTTAAATGAAATTTATGTTCAACATACGAGTCAAGATTATGAGATTATAGAGAGAACTCTCGATCGCGATCATTTTATGACAGCAGAAGAAGCCAAAGCGTTTGGCTTAGTTGATGATGTTATACAATACCGTGCAGAAACTGAAAAAGAAGAAAAAGATTAAGAGTTTTTATAGAAAAAATAGCTACTTTAAATCAAAGAGTTTTATAAAAAATATCGCAAAATAAGAGAAACACCTAAAAGTATTGAGACATGCATGGTTTTCTATATGTCTTTTAGTTTTCATGATGAAAAGCTTCCTTTGAAAAGGCAAAGTGTTCATATATTGTGGTGAAAGGAAAGAAAAATGAGCAAAATTAGCAATAGCGGGAACGAATCAAAAAATACTCTCTATTGCTCGTTCTGCGGCAAGAGTCAGCATGAGGTGCGTAAGCTCATTGCGGGGCCTACTGTATTTATCTGTGATGAATGTGTAGAGCTTTGCATGGATATTATTCGGGAAGAAAATAAGTCTTCTGGGGTTAAGGTGCGTGATGGTGTTCCTACGCCACAGGAAATTATAACAGTTCTTGATGACTATGTTATTGGTCAGCAGCATGCAAAGCGTGTTCTTTCTGTTGCTGTTCATAATCATTATAAACGGTTGGCGCATCAGTCTAAAAGCAATGATATTGAGTTGGCTAAATCAAATATTCTTCTTGTTGGTCCAACGGGTTGTGGTAAAACTTATCTTGCACAAACATTAGCACGTATTATTGATGTGCCTTTTACGATGGCGGATGCGACCACTTTGACTGAAGCAGGTTATGTGGGGGAAGATGTTGAAAATATTATTCTTAAGCTCCTTCAAGCAGCAGATTATAATGTTGAACGTGCACAGCGTGGTATTGTTTATATCGATGAGGTTGATAAGATTTCTCGTAAAGCAGATAATCCTTCTATTACAAGAGATGTTTCGGGGGAAGGAGTTCAGCAAGCGTTATTAAAAATTATGGAAGGAACGATTGCTTCTGTTCCTCCTCAAGGTGGACGTAAGCATCCGCAACAAGAGTTTCTTCAGGTTGACACCACAAACATCTTATTCATTTGTGGGGGAGCTTTTGCAGGTTTAGAACGGATTATTTCAGGGCGTGGTGAAAAAACTTCTATTGGTTTTTCTGCAACCGTTAAGGCTCCTGATGAGCGTTGTGTCGGTGAAATTTTTCGTGATTTAGAGCCTGAAGATCTTATAAAATTTGGTTTAATACCAGAATTTATTGGACGCCTTCCTATAGTCGCTACCTTAGAGGATTTAGATGTTAACGCCCTCATGCAAATTTTATCACAACCTAAAAATGCGTTAGTAAAGCAATATCAGCGTCTTTTTGAAATGGAGAATGTCGAGTTAGCATTTCATGAAGATGCTTTACGTGTTATTGCAAAGAAAGCAATTGAACGTAAAACTGGTGCTCGTGGTTTACGTTCAATTATGGAGAAGATCCTTCTTGAGACGATGTTTGAGCTACCGGCTCTTGAAGGCGTTCAAAAAGTGGTTATTTCGAGTGATGTCGTTGATGGGAAAGCGCGTCCTCTTTATATTTACTCAGAACGTGCAGAAGATAAAGAAAATGTATCAGCATGACATTGTGCTATGCACAATATAAAAGGTGGTAATGAATGGTATTTGATGGGTGTTTCTAATAATATCATTATAATGCTTGATTTATCTATGAGTAATTACCACTTCATGTACAGTGAAGAGCTGAGGTTTTCTAAAGGTGGGCTGATTGTTGTAGATAGCTCATAGGCTCCAGAAAGGAGAGTTATGCAATATATTGATGAAAAGATAGATGAAGTAAGAGATGGGGTTTATGCTGTTTTACCTCTTCGTGATATTGTTGTCTTCCCCCATATGATTGTTCCACTTTTTGTGGGCCGCGAAAAATCAATTCGTGCTCTTGAAGAAACGATGGCGGTTGATAAGCAAATACTATTGGTGACACAAAAAAATGCTTCTGATGACGATCCAAAATCAGAGGATATTTATCATATTGGTACATTTGCTAATATTCTTCAACTTTTAAAGCTTCCTGATGGTACTGTAAAGGTTTTGGTTGAAGGAACTGCACGTGCAAAAATTAGTCAATTTGCTTTAAGTGAAGGTTATCATCAGGCTTTTGCAACTGTTACAGAAGAACCTAGAGAGAGTGATGTTGAGATTGAAGCTCTTTCAAGGTCAGTGATTACTTATTTTGAAAACTATGTAAAGCTTAATAAAAAAATCTCTCCTGAAGTTGTGAATGCGATTGGCCAGCTTGATAATCCTTCTAAGCTTGCCGATACGATTGCTTCTCATTTGATGATTAAACTTGCAGAAAAACAGGAAATATTAGAGCTCTTACCTGTGCGGGCCCGTCTTGAACGTGTTTTGTCCTTCATGGAAGGAGAAATTTCTGTTTTGCAGGTTGAAAAACGTATTCGTTCGCATGTTAAAAGGCAAATGGAAAAAAACCAACGAGAATATTATCTCAATGAGCAGATGAAGGCTATTCAAAAAGAGTTAGGAGCAGGTGATGATAGCCGAGATGAACTCTCTGAATTAGAAGAGCGTATCAAGAATACAAAACTATCCAAGGAAGCGCAGGAAAAAGCTGGAGCAGAATTGAGGAAATTACGGAATATGTCTCCGATGTCTGCAGAAGCGACAGTTGTACGTAACTATCTTGATTGGTTATTAGCAATGCCTTGGGGTAAAAAATCTAAGATTAAAAACAATTTAGATTTTGCTGAAAAGGTCATGAATAATGAACATTTTGGTCTTGAAAAAGTTAAGGAGCGAATTATTGAATATTTGGCCGTACAAAGTCGCGCGTCAAAGATAAAAGGTCCCATTATTTGTTTGTTAGGTCCTCCAGGTGTAGGGAAAACATCATTAGCGCGCTCTATTGCAAAGGCAACGGGACGTGAGTATGTTCGTATCTCATTGGGAGGTGTCCGAGATGAAGCAGAAATTCGTGGACATCGCCGAACATATATTGGCTCGATGCCTGGAAAAATTATCCAGTCTATGAAAAAAGCAAAAAAATCTAATCCGCTTTTCTTGCTTGATGAAATTGATAAAATGGGCCAAGATTTTCGTGGCGATCCTTCATCCGCTTTATTAGAAGTTCTTGATCCTGAACAAAATGGTACATTCATTGATCACTATTTGGAAGTTGAATATGATCTTTCTGATGTCATGTTTATCACAACTGCCAATACGCTTAATATTCCAGGTCCGTTAATGGATCGTATGGAAATTATTCGTATCGCTGGTTATACTGAATGTGAGAAAATGGAAATTGTTAAACAGCATCTTTTACCAAAGGCACTAAAAGATCACTGTTTGTCTAAAAAAGAACTCAGTATTTCTGATGGAGCACTAAGGTCAATTATTCAGTTTTATACACGTGAGGCAGGCGTTCGTAACCTTGAACGTGAACTCATGAAAATTTCCCGCAAATCCGTTACAAAAATTCTCAAAACACATCAAAAATCTGTAAAAGTTACAGAAAGTAATATTCATGATTTCTTGGGTGTTAAACGTTATCATTACAATCAGATTGAAGGAGAAAATCAAGTTGGTGTTGTAACAGGTCTTGCGTGGACAGAAGTCGGTGGAGAGTTATTGACCATTGAAGGAGTTATGATGCCCGGCAAAGGGAAGATGACTGTAACTGGAAATTTACGTGATATTATGAAAGAGTCCATTTCAGCGGCAGCATCTTATGTACGTTCTCGTGCTGTTGATTTTGGTATTGAACCTCCACTTTTTGAAAAACGCGATATCCATGTTCATGTTCCAGAGGGTGCGACACCAAAAGATGGCCCATCGGCTGGGATTGCAATGGTGACAGCAATTGTTTCGGTCCTTACAGGAGTAGCTGTGCATAAAGATATTGCAATGACTGGTGAAATTACTTTACGTGGACGCGTTTTACCCATTGGTGGATTAAAAGAAAAACTCTTAGCAGCTCTTCGAGGAGGGATAAAAAAAGTACTTATTCCTGAAGAAAATGCAAAAGATTTGGTTGATATTCCTGATGATGTCAAAAATAATATGGAAATTATTCCGGTAAATCATGTGAGTGAAGTTTTGAAACACGCTTTGGTTCGTTTTCCAGATACTATTGAATGGAAAGAGCCCTCTGCAGGGGCTGTGCCAATCCGGTCAGAGAGCAGTGATAGTGAAGGAATACAGATTGCGCACTGATTCACTTATCTCATTTATAACGGCATTTTTTAGGTGGTAGAAGGTGTTGTTGAGGTTATTATTCTGTTTTTTGTTGGAAAAAGTGAAAAATTCCGTGAATAACTGTGATTATTGCTAAAAAAACAATGTTTTGGATAAAAATAAGACTTCTGTTTGCTGTACTTTTCAATAAACTGACCAATAACATGATTAAGTCATGTTCAGGTAATATAGGGAAAGGAAATATTTTATGAATAAAAGTGAATTCGTTAGCTCCGTTGCTGAAAAGGCAGGTGTTTCGAAAGCGCAAGCTGGTGCTGTTGTTGATGCTTTTATGGCTTCTGTAACAGAAGCTTTGGCTTCAGGGGGGGATGTTCGTCTTCCAGGTTTTGGCACTTTTGAAGTTTCTCATCGTGCTGCAACAAAGGGGCGTAATCCTTCAACTGGTGCTGAAATCGATATTCCAGCACGTTCTGTACCCAAATTTTCTGCAGGAAAAAGCCTTAAAGAAGCAGTTAATAAAAAATAATTTAAGCTACATTAAAAAAACCCGATTTATTTATAAGCGGGTTTTTTTTAACACATGTGTTATGCTTGTTTTTCACATAAAACTTTGAGATCCTTGCGATATTTTTATTTTCATGTATTGCTGGAAATATATTGTTTTTAGTCATTTTCAATGAAATATTGCACTGTTTTAATTGAGCGCGGGTATGGCTTATAAAATGTAATTATTAACTTTTATTACGCTGAAGTGTTACGGTATTTATTTCAAAACAAGATCCGTAAATAACATGAGGCGGAAAACTCTGTAAAGTCCATAAAAGTTATTATATATCACCATTTACGCTTAATAAAAGTGCATGTTGGTGCCACCGTGCTATCTATTTTCTCAGTTCCTATAATGTTGCGACTAGCCCCAGATATCTGAGACGAGTGCATAAGGGATAGTTTTATTCTTTTACTCTTATACGCCAACCTTTCTTGTGACGCACCAAGAGGATAATTTTATTGATTTATTATAAGATCCTGAAATAAAAAAATCTTTTGATATTCAGATTTGGTTTTTAATATTGGGATTTTTCTTGGCATTTGAGAGGGGAGAGATAGCTCCAGCTCTATCCTACAAATATTTTTTCCATATCTTTATTTCACTTGTGATATGCAAGCGAGTATTTTTCCTTCATCATACAAGAGTTAAAATAAGAGAACATCACAAATTTTGAGGGAGGAAGTTAAAAAACAGAAAAATTACTCTTATAAAATAATATACATTACGTAATATAAAAACTATTAATAAAGATAGTACAGTATTACTTGTGTATTTCCATTTATTTATTTTGATTATTCATAATATATTTATATAATTATTTTGTTTTTAGTCATTAAATCATATTAAATTATTGATAGTGGTAAAGTTTTTTTATAGCCAAAAGTTATTTTACAGCATCTACATAATTGAATAAATGATGAAACGTAGGGTAGTATTTATTGATTGGGGGAGACAGTCTTTAAAAGGCTTTAGAATGATTTTTTCACGAGAGTTATAAAGATCTATTCAGTAGGAGAGAGGCGAATCGTGTGTTTTTTATAAACAGGAGCTCTTTGATTCTTTATTTGCTAACCACTGAGTACAATCATTGAGAGCTCTCGCTGTTATGGCTTGTTTTTTTACTAATTTTTTTTCTTTACTTGGTAAGCGTTTTCCTGAATGTTTAATAGAAGCAATAGGTGGAAAGAGTCCGAAATTGATATTCATTGGCTGAAAAGATTGTGTTTCTGCTTTTTCATCTATGATGTGTCCCCCTGTAATATGATTCAAAAGGGCTCCGAATGCTGTAGTTTGTGGGGGTAGGCAAGGGGAAATATGATGATATTCGGCAGCAGCAAAACGTCCAGCAAGAAGCCCTATTGCCGCTGATTCTACATAACCTTCACATCCGGTAATTTGCCCTGCAAAGCGTAGTTGTTTTTTTTGTTTTAAACGAAGGGTTTGATCAAGAATAATTGGCGAGTTGAGGTAGGTATTGCGGTGAAGACCACCAAGACGCGCAAACTCTGCTTTTTCAAGACCGGGAATCATTCTAAAAATGCGAATTTGTTCACCATATTTCAATTTTGTCTGAAAGCCGACCATATTATAAAGCGTTCCAAGTTTATTATCTTGGCGTAATTGAACGACAGCATAGGGTTTAACTGTAGGGTTATGGGCATTAGTTAAGCCCATAGGTTTCATAGGACCATGTCTTAACGTTTCAAGTCCGCGCTCAGCCATAATTTCAATGGGGAGGCATCCATCAAAATAGGGCGTTTTTTCAAAGTCACGAAACTCTGTTTTTTCAGCATTTTTTAACGCTTCAACGAATGTTTCATATTGTTCTTTGTTGAGGGGACAATTAAGATAGTCTTTTCCTGTTCCCTCAGGACCAATTTTATCATAGCGAGACTGATACCAACAAATGTTGATATCAATACTGTCGGTATGGATAATAGGTGCAATTGCATCAAAAAAAGAAAGAGCTTTTATACCGGTTATTGCTTGTAATTTTTGAGCAAGTGCAGGCGATGTAAGGGGGCCTGTTGCAATGACAACATGTTTCCAAGCTTTAGGAATTTCTTGAACTTCTTCACGTTTGATTGTTATAAGAGGGTGGTTTTCAAGTGCTGTCGTAACGGTTTTTGAAAATCCATCACGGTCAACAGCAAGAGCACTACCTGCGGGAACTTTGTTGGTATCAGCAGCTTTCATAATTAACGATTTTGCTAATCGCATTTCAGCATGTAAAAGCCCTACGGCATTTGTTAATGAATCATCGCAACGAAACGAATTTGAACAAACCAGTTCTGCCAATTTATCGGTTTTATGGGCATCTGATTTTTTTTCGGGTCGCATTTCATGCAAAACAACAGAAATTCCTGACTGAGCGATTTGCCAGCTTGCTTCACACCCCGCAAGACCGCCACCGATGATATGAATTGGGATATCAAATGTCTTTAACATAATTGACTTTTAGCGTAAGCAGTTATGTATGAAAAGCATAGATTTTGTTTTTTTTAATATATTTGTTTGCTTTTTTTCTGTAATTAATGGTATAGAAACGCCGCTTGTATAAGGTTATTAGCTTGTAAGTTTGAGCGGATGTGGCGAAATTGGTAGACGCACCAGATTTAGGTTCTGGCGGGAGACCGTGGGGGTTCGAGTCCCTCCATCCGCACCAAAGCAATCCCTTAAGTGCTACGGATTTCTACGTGTCTGAAATTCCGCTTCATGGTAAATGTAACACTCGAAGTGTTAGAATGTAATGATTATTAGAGTGGGTTGATCCCTCTCCTTAGAAAAATGAAGGTGTTTAATGCAGGTTACCGAGACGCTTAATGAAGGACTGAAGCGCGAAATTAAGATCGTGGTTCCAGCGAAAGATTTAGAAGAAAAGTTGAATGAACGATTGGATGATACCAAGGGAAAAATCAAGCTTAATGGTTTTCGTCCCGGGAAAGTGCCTAGTGGGCATTTGCGAAAAATGTATGGTAAATCCTTTATGGCGGAGATTCTCAATGAGATACTCAGTGATGCACCCCGTTCTATTTTAGCGGACCGCAATGAACGTGCAGCGATGCAGCCAAAAATTGATATAGATGAAGATGAAAAAATTCTAGATGGCAAAGCTGATTTTACTTTTAGTTTAAAGTATGAAGTTTTACCAAAAATTGACATTAAAGATTTTGAACATATTACGGTTATCCGTGAAATTGCAATTATTCCTGAACAGGATATTGATGATCAAGTCAATCGCGTCCTTTCTTCTACGCGTAATTATTCTCTAAAAGAGGGGAATTCTGAAGAAGGTGATCGCATTACCATAGATTATCAAGGTAAGCTTGAAGGCGTTCCATTTGAAGGTGGGGCAGATAGTGATGCACAACTGATTCTTGGGTCAAAACAATTTATTCCTGGTTTTGAAGAGCAATTGGTTGGTGTGAAAGCTGGGGATGTAAAAACGATTTTTGTTAAATTTCCTGATAATTACAGTGCGGCACATTTGGCGGGACGGGAAGCAGAGTTTGACATTACTGTCAAAGCTGTCTTTAAACCAGATGAATTAAAAATTGATGATGAAGCAGCGCAAAAAGTTGGTTTAGAGTCTCTAGATCGCTTACGTGAGGTCGTTCGTGGGCAGATTGAAAGCCAATATGGTTCAGTGACACGTCAAAAAGTTAAGCGTCAAATTCTTGATGCTTTAGATGCTGATTATAATTTTGAGATTCCTGAAGAACTTTTAGAGGTTGAGTTTAACAATATATGGGCTCAGGTTAATGATGATTTGAAAAAGGCTGGGCGCAGTTTTGAAGATGAAGGTATTACAGAAGAAAAGGCACGTGAGGAATATCGTGTCCTTGCGCAGCGTCGTGTTCGTCTTGGTTTGGTGCTTTCTGAAATTGGAATGAAGGTTGGTGTTAAAGTTAGTGAGGATGAGCTAAAAGCAGCAGTTTTTGATCAGGTTCGCCAATATCCAGGACAAGAGAAAGAGATTATGGATTTTTTCCGTAAGACTCCGGAAGCTGTTGAAAATCTACGTGCTCCGATTTTTGAAGAAAAGGTCATTGATCATTTATTAGCACAGATAAAAGTCACAGATAAAGAAGTGACGGTTGAAGAGTTGATGAAAGAATATGACGAATTAGATGTCCCTGAAGAAAAGCCGGCAAAGAAAAAGTCTGCAGTGAAAGAAACGTCTACAGAGAAAAAACCCGCTAAGAAAAAGGCTCCTAAAAAAGCTTAATATTTATGCAAACAACACAAGCCCGATAAAATCGGGCTTGTGTTGTAAGATTTATATCCTAGGATTGCACTGAGAGAATGGTTTTAGATAAGCCATGAGTGAATTTTAAAATATTGGTAGTGGATTGGCAATGAGCATCATTGATACGCGTACTCCTGATTCTAAGCGTTTTATTTCTGGAGTTACAGGTGATTGGGAAGTCATCATTGGCATGGAAGTTCATGCGCAAATCATATCAAATTCGAAACTTTTTTCAGGAGCATCAACCAAATTTGGTGCAGAGCCGAACAATCATGTATCACTTATTGATGCAGCCATGCCAGGTATGTTGCCTGTTCTTAATCAAGAATGTGTTCGTCAAGCGGTTCGAACGGGGTTAGGATTAAAGGCGCATATTAATTTAAAATCTGTTTTTGATCGCAAAAACTATTTTTATCCAGATTTACCGCAGGGGTATCAGATTTCTCAATTTCGCTATCCCATTGTAGGAGAGGGAAAGATTATTATATCTGTTGGTCCAGATTCGAATGGCCAATTTGAGGATATTGAAGTGGGAATTGAGAGATTGCACCTTGAACAGGATGCTGGAAAATCGATGCACGATCAACATCCAACAATGTCTTTTGTAGATCTTAATCGTTCTGGTGTTGCTCTTATGGAAATTGTTTCCAAGCCTGATATGCGCTCATCAGATGAAGCTAAAGCCTATATGACAAAATTGCGTACGATTGTTCGTTATTTGGGCACTTGCGATGGCAATATGGATGAAGGTTCTATGCGTGCAGATGTCAATGTATCTGTTCGTCGTCCTAGTGAAGGTTTTGGAACGCGCTGTGAAATTAAAAACGTTAATTCTATTCGCTTTATTGGTCAAGCAATTGAATATGAAGCGCGTCGTCAGATCGCAATTTTAGAAGATGGAGGCGTCATAGATCAAGAGACTCGGCTTTTTGATGCCGCTAAAGGTGAAACGCGCTCTATGCGCTCAAAGGAAGAAGCGCATGACTATCGTTATTTTCCTGATCCTGATCTTTTACCATTAGAATTTGATCAAGCATTTGTGGATGCTTTGGCAGCGGACTTACCAGAATTGCCTGACGCTATAAAAGCACGTTTTGTTAAGGAAATGGGATTGACAGTGTATGATGCTTCCATTCTTGTGACAGAAAAGGCTATTGCTGATTATTTTGAAGAAGTAGCACGTGGGCGTGATGGAAAAATAGTTGCCAATTGGGTGATTAACGACCTTTTAGGGGCTTTAAATAAAGATAATCGTGAGATTGAAGAGTCACCAGTATCGCCAAATCAATTGGGAAGCATTATTGATCTTATAAAAGAAGGAGTTATTTCTGGAAAAATTGCCAAAGATCTTTTTGAGATTATTTGGAATGAGGGGGGAGATGCACGCCAAATTGTAGAAGAACGAAATATGAAGCAGGTAACGGATACAAAGGCTATTGAAAGAGCTGTTGATGAGATCGTTGCCAATAATTCTGATAAAGTTGCGCAAGCAAAGCACAAACCTGCTTTAGCTGGTTGGTTTGTTGGACAGGTAATGAAAGTAACAGGTGGTAAGGCAAATCCCCAAGCTGTTAATGAATTGGTTAAGATGAAACTTGGCATAGATTAAATTTTATGGGGTGGAGAAGAAGCCATACATATGATATCTTCTTGAAATTAAAGGATAGCACGTTAACCTATCAATTGGAATTGTAGTTGAATTTACTAGTAACTTTTTCGATAATTTCAATCGTTAATAATTTTATTCCAACGATTAATTTCATGAGCGCACTAAATGAATGGAATAGCAGATGGTTCGTTTTTTTAAGCAAATCTTCACATGGTGGAATGGCAATACCATTGGTACGCGTTTTTTCACATGGCGCAAAGGTAAGCGGATAGGGGAAGATCAATTTGGAAATATATATTATGAAGGAGGACTTCATAAGGATGGTTATCCGCACCGTTGGGTTATCTATAAAGACTATTCTGAGGCCTCTACTATTCCACCAGGTTGGCATGGCTGGATTCATCATCGCTGTGAGTGTCCACCAACACAAGAGGATTATCATCCTTATGAATGGGAAAAGCCTCATGTTGCAAATATGACAGGAACAAGTGAGGGCTATCGACCAAAGGGAGCTATCACCTCCAATGGAGAGCGTTCTTGTGTGCATGAAGATTATGATGCGTGGTCACCTAAAAAATAACATGTTTTAATGTGCGTGTGTATTTTTGTCTTATTTGACTCTATGTTATGAAAAGAATTATTTTTTAAGGTGCGATTGATTTTGATATGATGAGATTTTTTTTATTGTTAGGGGCGAGGCATTTTTTTTATATTTTTTTTATGGAAATTTTAGTGTTTTTATCCTTAAATAATGGGGTGCGGGCTGAGCGTATTAGCAATGGAATTGCTGTTTTTGCAGGTCTTGACAAAATCACGGGACGGACCACACGTTTTGAAGTTACTCTTGGTAAAATTTATCAGTACGGCGCATTACAGGTAACACCACGTGCGTGTTATACGAGCTCTAAAGATGAACCCACGCGTACAACTGGTTTTGTTGAAGTCAATGAAGTAACATTAGATAAAAAAATACGGCGTATTTTTACAGGATGGATGTTTGCAGATAGTCCTGGTTTGAACGCTGTTGAGCATCCTATTTATGATGTGTGGTTAAAGGATTGCAAGCAGAATTCTCAAGATCGTTCTCTTCAATAATTAGTGTGTTATCTATTTATAATACATTGATTTATAATGGTCCTTTATCATTTTACAACTTAATAGCAAATTCCTATGATTACCTCATTTAATTTTTTTTATATTGAATAATCCAAATTATTCTCTTGCGCGTTACAAGTGTCGGATGTGTCAATACGACTGTCTAAAAAAGGAATAAAAAATTCCGTCATGAACTGTTTAAATTCAAAGATGCATCATTAGAATCAACATATTTTTTCAGTGTTTCATAAGAGACAGTTCTTGAATTATATCTGTTAAAGGTTGAAATGAAAGGCTTGTTTATATTTGTTAAAGAGGTGAACTGACGCTTTTGCATGTATGAGGGAAACAGATTATCAAGTAAGTAATTCATCATGAAACACTAATTATTATATCTAGAGAACACTGTATTGGTATTTTTCTCATAGAGATGTCGTTTTTCGTTCAAAGCATAGAAGCAATGCAGGCCATATTAATGGAAAAATTGAGATTTAAGATTCTTTAAAGTTTATCAATCGAAGTATAGCTTGGTTAAAAAATGCAATAATCAATATATTTCTAGTAAGAAAATAATGTTTATATATTTTTATTATACACCACCTCATAAGTGAGTTTGTCTATTCGTAAGTTCTTGTATATTGCATGGTAACTTCACATTTAAGTAAGTAGGATACCACTAAGTTTGTAAATCATATTCTTGATATCCATGCTTTTTAAAATCTTTTGTATAAAATACACGTGTTTTCATATAGAGCTATTGAAAATTTAAAAAGGGGCTTCGAAGAGGCGTTGAAAAGATTCTGCATCACTGGGAATGGTATATTTATTTTGTATAAAAGAATAACCCATTTTCTAAAAAATACGAGATTTTATACAATGAAAGTTTCTAGTCACCAACATAATGATGTTTCCCGATTGCCAAAACAACCTAAAGAACCCTTATTGAATGTTCCATTTATTATAGTTGTTTTGATAGCATTTTGTTTTTGTCTTTATTGCATTTCTCAGTATTTTTTTTCTCATCATGTTTATGTTGAAAGTCTTGAGCTTTTTTCATTTATACCAGCATTGTTTAAGAGGGATCCTGTAGCATTTTGTTATACCATGGTGAGTTATTCATTTATGCATAGTAGTTTTAAACATGTTGCTCTTAATATGGTTTGGCTTTTGGTTTTCGGCTCTCCTTTAGCAAGGCATTTTGGTGTTTTACGTTTTTTAATTTTTTGGGTGTTAACGGCAGTTATTTCTGTTTTAACTTATTTTACATTTCATCAAGAAAGTACCATATCACTTATTGGGGCGTCAGGTGCCGTATCTGGAATGATGGGTGCTATTGCACGTTACGGTTTTCCTAGTGGTAATATAGCTGTCAATGCGCAGAACGAAAAACTTTTAGGACCTTTATTATCTGTCAAAAAAGCTCTGTGTTCTAAGGGGGTTCTTGTTTATATGAGTGTATGGCTGACGACTGATTTGATCATAGGTATTTCTTCTATTTTGTTTGAAGAAAATGGCATCTCAATAGCATGGGAAGCTCATATTGGCGGGTTTTTTGCGGGTTTTTTGTTGGTTGGTTTTTTTGATGTTTCACAAAAAATTAAAAACTAGAATCTAAGATATTGATGTGCCACATAAAGAGCTATTGTTGCTGCATTTGAAACATTTAATGATTTAATATTTCCAGGCATGTCAAGGCGTGTTAAAGCGCAAACGGTTTCGCGTGTTTTTTTACGTAAACCTTTACCTTCTGCTCCTAAAACAAGAGCAATTTTATTCCCTGTTAATGCTGTTTCTAGAGGTTGGTCACCTTCTGAATCGAGACCAAAGCTTGTAAAACCTGTTTGATGAAGTTCTTGAAGAGCTTCAGCAAGGTTTCGTACGGTAATATAATGAATCATCTCCAGAGCTCCAGATGCCGCTTTCGCAAGAACACCGCTTTCGTGGGGAGAGTGACGGCAAGTTGTAATAAGTGCTTTAGCTTTCAATGCAACTGCAGAGCGCATAATAGCGCCAACATTATGTGGATCGGTAATTTGATCCATGACAATGACCAGATCAGTATTGGTTAGTTCCGACAGTTTGCATGGTTTGAGGGGGAGAGTTTCCAAAACAATACCTTGATGAACAGCCTCACTTCCAACAAGCGAATCAAGATATTTGGGGGTGCATAATATAACAGAGCAAGGATAATCTGATTCGGATATATTTAATCGTTTTAAGGCATTTTGTGTAACGTAAAGACATTTTAAAATTCTTTTTGGGTTTTCTAAAGCAGCCTGAACAGAATGAATGCCATAAAGATGGATGATCTCTTGCTGTAAAGAAGCAGCTTTCTTCTTTGGGTGTGTAAAAGATCGAGAAGGAGAGCCTTTTGTATCGCGATATCGGCGACGCAAACGAGCATAATGAGAATTTTGTGATGTTTTTTCTTTCATAGCTTCTTTATAACGTGTTAATAAGAAAAATAGAGAGAAAAAATCTATGATTTAAAATTATGAGCAGGAAATTTGTACAGAATTGTATTTATTCTGTTGACAGATACAATAGTAATCGTCATAACCACTTCGCAATCAGATTGAATTGAATGGGTATTCAAGATGGTTGTCGTGATGTCTCATTGCGCGACTTTATCGGTGTAATGGAGGGGTGCCCGAGTGGTTAAAGGGGGCGGACTGTAAATCCGTTGCGTATGCTACGTTGGTTCGAATCCAACCCCCTCCACCATTCATCGAAGGAGAGTTAGTACGTGGGTCATGCGGGTATAGCTCAATGGTAGAGCAGCAGCCTTCCAAGCTGAATATGCGGGTTCGATTCCCGCTACCCGCTCCAAGTGGTTGTTGGTGATTGGGCAAATAGGTATGATGGAGGATATTCCATTTATAGATTTGGTGGGGTTTTCCGTCTAAGAGTTGTGGTGATTGGGCTGTTTACAGTCTGGTCAGACTTAAGTTTTGCAGAATTGTCCCTAGGTGCTAATAAAAATAGGGAATAAAACAAGAGATTAATAGCAATGGCGAAGAGCAAGTTTGAACGAACAAAACCGCATGTTAATATTGGTACGATTGGTCACGTTGATCATGGGAAGACCTCGTTGACAGCAGCGATTACGAAATATTTTGGTGAATTTAA
>NZ_JBHIRP010000003.1:0-183536 GCF_042197245.1 Bartonella sp. AA18HLJMS
ATTCTCAAAAGAGAACTTTGGCGTAAAAATACACAAAACAATACAGATTGCCCCCGCTTTGCACTATTCATGAAGCACTCTTTAAAAGAACTTCATGGAACCGCTAATAAACCCACTCAAAACAGCCACTGCCCTATGACGCTTTTAACAAAAGCACATGCCTCTGTGACCCAAAAAGTGACACCCAAAAACTGCTTTATTTTAACTGCTGAAGATCTCTCCCCCACATTTATATAAAGAAACCTCTAAACAAAACTGTTTAGCCCGTCAATGGTTAATACATCAATATCCCCATAAATATAAAGGATAAATTTGCTCAACCATATCCGCTTGCATTCATAGAGTGAACCTTCAAAAGACGCCTCATCTATGAGTTTTAGGGGTTTTGAGTATTTTGAGGGTTCTTTTTACCCCCCTTTATATATTTTTTTTCAATCGAAAAATAAAAATCATTATATTTCAATATATTAGCATTTTAGAGATACAATCTATATTAAAACACAACCTATAAATACAACCCGCGGTATATTTTTGAAGGTATTTTGAGGGTGTGAGAAACCTTCAAAACCTATCTATAAAATGCATCAAAATACTCATTCTGATATTTTAAAGCACATAGTGCATTTGTCTTTTTTTCATAAAACGAATAGCAGATTTCACTATTTTGCTGATCTGATCTCTCTCATAGGCTGTGGATAAACAGCATTTAAAAAACTTTTTGAAAAAATTTATCCGCTTTTGAATGACTTTACCTCTTCTGATACTCGCTATTTATTCTAAATGGATTTAATTGAATTCATTATTAAAGCATTAAAAGATTTTGCTGATATCAAAGCAGGTACCTTAGGCGGCTTTATTGAAAAGGAAGATAACCTCTCTCATGAGTGCAATTGCTGGGACTATGATGAGGCTCTTGTGTTTAAAAATGGTCACGTTTATGAAAATGCTAGGGTTTATGGCAATGCCAAGGTTTCCTATCATGCCAAGGTCTGGGGTAAAGCCTATGGCAATGCAAAATTAAACAGTCAAAGTAAAGTAAGTGTCGTTCCAAAAAAATGTAAGGTTTATGAAAACGATAATGTTGTCAATATAACTGATAAAACAGAATAAAAATAGATATGGGGGGCGTGCCTTTTTTATGGTGTATAAACGCATATAAAACGCATTGCTATAAACATATCATAAAAGAGAGAGTAAAATAAAAAAAAGCCGCGCCAAGTGATATGACGCGGCTTTCAAATAGCGATTCTTATTGATTAAAATGAATCATCCACAATGGAGTAATCAGTGCATATATACAAAACGTATCATATTGCAAGTGCTTTATGAGAGATATAAAACTTATCAAAAGGAACGTAAATGTTGCGTATGATCTTTAATCACTCATTTGAATTACAGAGCCTATAAACGCTTTTATGGCTATCAAACAAATTACTCAACATGGCAAAATTGTATGGTATGTACGTATTGGTCATGGACCACGCATTAGAATACGCGGTACCTATGGAACGCAAGAGTTTGTTGATAACTACAAAAGCGCACTTGCCGAGTTACAAGGGCTTATACTTCCTAAATCAAAAACTGGTAAACTTGTTGAAGGTTCATTTGCATGGCTGCTTAAACAATACTTTAACAGCTCTAATTGGCATAGCTACTCTAATACTACAAAGAAACAAAAAGAATACATTCTTATGAAGATATGCGACTCCATAGGAAATATTCCATACCAAGCAATTGAAAAGAAACATATCATAGCCGGTGTTGAACGGCGCAAAGATACACCAGCAATAGCTAGAAACTTTCTGAAAGCCCTTAATGGACTTTTTAATTGGGCAATTGATCAAGGTCTTTTGGAAAATAATCCAACTTTAGGCGTCAAAAAACCTCCTCTTAAAAATAAAAGCGGCTTTCCTGTTTGGACAGAAGAAGATGTTGAGAAATATTATCAAAGATGGTCCCATGGTACCCATGAACGCGTTTGGATTGATATTCTTCTGTATACGGGCTTACGTCGTGGTGATGCGGTTCGCATTGGCTGGAAAGATGTCAAAGACAATATTATTCATCTCAAAACAGAGAAAAGTAAATTCCAAACAGATGTTTTTCTTCCTATTTTACCGGAATTAGCCAAAACGCTTGAAGCTGGTCCTATTGGAGTAGAAACATTCATTTGTGGTAAAGAAGGTAAAAAACTAGTTAAAGAAAGTTTTGGCAACCTTTTTCGAGAGACTTGTAAAGTAGCAGAAATCAAAAAATCAGCACATGGCTTAAAAAAATTAGCAGCAACACGCGCAGCTAACTCTGGTGCAATAGTATCACAACTCAAAGCAATTTTTGGCTGGACAAATGATGCTATGGCATCTCTTTACACAAAGAGCGCAGATCGCAAAAGGTTAGCTATAGAGGCGATAAAAAAGCTTCAAAAAGATGAGGGATAGAGGCAAAAAACTCAATAGAATCAAGATTCACCTTTTCCCTTATATTAGACATAACTATTTTATTTTACTTGCTTTTTATTTGCCTAATGAATATACTAACAACTTCATGACATTGGTAAAATTATCCGGCGGGCTATTATTAAAAGAATCAGAAAGTTTTTTGTAAAATTCTTTCCACAAACATTTTTTTCAATAAAGCCACCTAATTAATCAGCCTTAACTTTAGCAAAGATATAAGGCATGTGTTTCATTTATTAAAGCAAATTCTTTTCTTTCAAAAGGTTATAGCCTTCTATCTAACAGCGTTTTTGCTGTAAAATTCAAATTATCTATCTACTCAACTAAAGAACTTTTATTGTTTAGCTTTTGTGCTTTTTTCAAAGAGATGTGGGCTTTCAAGAATAAGCTTTTCTCGTGCTTTTTGTAACTGTTTAATGACTTCATCAATCTTTGACGGAGAACAAAAAGATTCTTGGCTATTCAACAAATGCAGCCTCTCCTTTCCCTCATATAAACATTGCATCTGAGATTGAAGTATTCTAACTTCTTGAAAAAAAAGACGTCCTGTTTCCTTAAAACCATTATTAAGTGCAAAAAGTTGATCAGAAATGGATAGCAGAATTTGTTTTAAAAAACGCTCATTTTCTTGGCGTTTACGATATTCTAAAATAAGAGCATGGCTTATCTCATCTAACTGTTTTTTTGTAGAATCAATTTGACGCAATAAATTTGGTTTTTCCCCCATATCACCTTTTCTCACCTTCACAAGCATAGCATGAATGTCTAATAACTTAATTGCGGAATGAGACAAATAATCAACAACTGTAGGCGTATTAACATAGCGTTTCCGTGCAATCATCACAAACTCACCTAATGACTGTTTTTTACATTCATCCCGCTATTTATTTTTCATTTTACAAGACCATTCTAAAGAAAGTGCTAAAAAATATTACCTCCAATACATTATTCGATGGAGCCCCTTCTCTCTTTTCACGATCAACGTGGAATCCGTGGAGAGAGAAAACGTACAGGTGTATAAAGGATAAGATGTGTTGTTTTTTCCAACACACTACTACCATCAGCAAGAAGGGCTTGACTAGGTGACAATTCTGTACCTTGCATAATTGTGGAAGCCAAAGAACCTTCTCGAGAAAGAGCCATCAACGTTGGCGAAGATGCAAAGACATTGTGTGCTCCCCCATCCACATGAGAAAAATCAAGAACAGCTATTCCATTTTTACGCAACATTTCAATATCTGAGCCATCGCCCACACGATGATGTCCACCCGTAAGACGTCCTGAAACCGCAAGAGCTTTATCTGCTCTGGATACTAAAATAGCGGTTGGCTGCGGAAGTTTTTTTATATCATTAAGTTGGCGCTCAAATACATCAACATCAATATCTGGTGCAGCCATTAATAAACTTGTAATACGACGAATAGGCCTATATTTTCCCTGTAACGCTAACGTTCTAAATGCTTCCATTATAACAAAATTGCCCATAGAATGTGCAATAACCGAAATTTGATCAGCATTGGTTTCACTAATAAGTGTTAAAAGCTCTATCAATCCGTCACGGGCAAAATTAGCACTGTCACGATCATAAATATAAAGAGGAACTGATCCGGCCGAAGGCCAAGAATAATGCACAGCGACAACATTTAAAGAATAATCGTGTGTAAACTGTGCTGTACGAAATGTACCATCTGCAAAATTATTATTATACCCATGGATAAAAAGAAAAATTTCTCTTTTTCCTTTTGGCTTTTTTGCTAAAGCAGCATTTAATTGCTGTTTAAACTGTTCTTTATTATCGTATTTTTGCAATGCTACTGCTGCAAAATACTTATCATGTGTAGGTTTATAGGCATTTATTTCAACAACTCCCTTTACATGTTGCTGAGGAATTCCTACGTCAACACGATTATAATGAACTTTATTTGATCGCTCTGCACCATAAGGTTGAGCGTAATTATTTTGCATCATACGACTCGTTGCAACATACACTGGAACGATGGCTTTTGGAGAAACTGGTTTCCCTTCAACTTCCCTTTCTACGGCAGTCATAGAAGGTGTTGCATGCACCCCATGCCAAAGTACAGCACGTGAATCACTACACGCTGATAATAAAGAAATACAAATAAGAAGTGTTAAATATCTCAGAATCATTATACTTCTCACTGCAACTTCACCCCACCTTATAAAAATATAACATTTCAAATGCATAGATAAAGTAATAAAAAACGAAATATTATTGGCAACACACCAACAAATAACATACAAAAAGATTTTTCTATAATGCCTATAAATCCCCTCTCTCTAACATAACTTCATCTCACTATGGAGAGACTCACTGCGAACTGGTGCGGTCGAGAAGACTCGAACTTCCACGGGTTGCCCCACAGCGACCTCAACGCTGCGCGTCTACCAATTCCGCCACGACCGCACGTGGAAAGAAAAAATCTTGGTTTTTAGCCTTTAACAAATCATAAAGAAAGGTACAAGCCAATTTTCTTTTTCTCATAATTTATTTTATCCGGATGCTTTATAACTTAATAGAGATTACGAGAAATATGGGCTTTACTATGACCTTTGAACCATCATCATAAAATGTGCTTGTGCCGCTTGATCTTTTTCATAATAACCATGAAAGTTTTTTGTAATTGTTGTAGAGCCCTGTTTTTGGATTCCTCTCATAGCCATACACATGTGCTCAGCCTCAATCAATACTGCTACACCATGAGGCTTCAGATACGTTTTTAACGCGTGAGCCACTTGCGCTGTCATAGCTTCTTGAGTTTGTAAACGACGAGCAAAAATATCTACAACACGTACAATTTTTGAAAGACCAACAATTTTTGCATTAGGAAGATATGCTATGTGTGCTTTCCCAATAATTGGGATCATGTGATGCTCACAGTGTGAATAAAAAGCTATATTCTTTACGATTACGGCTTCATTGTATCCTGAAACCTCTTCAAAAACTGTACCTAAGGTTTCTTTAACCGATTGACTATAACCATTAAAAAGCTCGCGATATGCCTTGGCTATACGTTTTGGAGTATCTAAAAGCCCTTCTCTATTTGGATTTTCCCCTATCCATAAGAGTAATGTACGAATCGCTTCTTCCACCTTTTCAATACTCGGACGCTTTTCTTCAGATAAATTTGTGTCTTCTTTAACAACATTACGCATTCAAAAACTCCAAGCTTACTCTATACAAAGCATTTGCTCCATACCTATCTCATTTTGTATAATCTCTATATAAGCGAATTAAAAGTTTAAACAATCACGACTTTCAAAATTTCAGGCAATAGCGCATGATTGATACTATCTATAATGATAAAATACTTAAATATGCTGCACATATAGGCAAAATTGGACGTCTTAATAATCCTGATGCAACATCAAGAAAACATGCACACCTTTGTGGTTCGACAATCACTGTAGATTTAAAAGTGGAAAATGGTATTATTACCGATTTTGCTCACGAAATACATGCATGTGTGCTAGGGCAAGCTTCAGCTTCACTTTTAGCATCTCATATCATCGGACAAACAACTCAAGATCTTAAAATATTGCGTGAAGTTATCTACCAAATGCTAACGCAAAATGGTCCTTCTCCTCAAGCTCCATTTGAGGATTTTTCTTGCTTACAGCCCATTAAAGACTATAAAGTGCGCCATGCAGCAACACTACTACCCTTTGATGCAATGATAGACTGCATTCAAAAAATTGAAGAAAAATAAATGTTCAAATCACAATCTAGACAAAAAAAGTTGACTCGGAATTACACAGGCACTTGGCAAAAAACACCCGGACGATTATTGGGTATTTTCTTAATACGTTTCTATCAAATAACACTTTCGAGCCTTATAGGTAATCAGTGCCGCCATGCTCCGACTTGTTCAGAATATACATATGAAGCGATAGCACGCCATGGGCTTTGGGCTGGTGCATGGATGGGACTCTTTCGTATCATGCGTTGTGGGCCCTTTGGAACAGATGGCTTTGATCCAGTCCCTCCATCGCTTGGAAATTCTTGCTGTTTTTATAAACCTTGGCGTTACTGGAAAATTTCTGACAAACACAACAAATAATCCTTTTCTTTTTTCACATGTATTGATAAAAAATTAGTCTATAAGCTTTTTACTCAATTTTCACGAAACCATCCGCAATCGTTAGCGGAATTGGATTAAGAGGGTTTTTTTATGTCTTGCTCTATTTCTCTTTTTTTTCCCGATGGTTCAAAACGTAATTACCCCGCCGAAATGACAGGCTTGGAATTAGCAGAATCTATTTCTAAATCACTTGCAAAAAAAGCAGTCGCCTATAGTCTTGATGGTATCACGCGAGACTTATCGGATCCATTGGGACAATCTGGTCAAGTAGAGATTATTACCCGAGAAGATTCACGCGCTCTTGAGCTCATAAGGCATGATTGCGCCCATGTCCTTGCTGAAGCAGTGCAAGAGCTCTTTCCTGAAACGCAAGTAACAATAGGTCCTGTCATTGAGAACGGATTCTATTATGATTTTGCACGCCAACAACCTTTCACATTAGATGATCTCACCGTCATTGAAAAGAAAATGCGTGAAATTATCCAACGCAATAAACCTTTTAGAAAAGAAATTTGGTCTCGTGAAAAAGCAAGAAAAGTTTTTTCTGAGAAAAAGGAATTTTATAAAGTTGAACTTATTGATAGCATTCCTGAAAATCAAGATTTAAAAATCTATTATCAAGGGGAGTGGTTTGATCTTTGTCGCGGACCGCACATGCAATCTACAGGGCAAATTGGGAATGCTTTCAAATTAATGAAAGTTGCAGGAGCTTATTGGCGTGGCGATGCCAATAATCCAATGCTCACGAGAATTTATGGAACAGCATTTGCAAATGAAAATGACTTAAAAGCCTACCTCCATATGCTAGAAGAAGCTGAAAAACGTGATCATCGCCGCTTGGGACGTGAAATGGACTTATTTCACTTTCAAGAAGAAGGGCCAGGAATGATTTTTTGGCACAAAAAAGGTTGGAAAATGTTCCAAAATTTGATCAGCTATATGCGTAGACGCCTTGATGATCATCAATATGCTGAAGTTAATGCACCACAAGTTCTCGATAGGTCACTCTGGGAAATATCTGGCCATTGGGGTTGGTATAAGGAGAATATGTTCAAAGTAATTTCAGCAGAAGAAGATTCAGATCATGGGAATGTTTATGCCCTTAAACCAATGAACTGCCCTGGTCATGTGCAAATTTTTAAACATGGTTTAAAATCTTATCGTGATTTGCCTATTAGACTTGCTGAATTTGGACTTGTTCATCGTTATGAGCCTTCAGGCTCTTTACATGGTCTTATGCGTGTGCGTGGTTTTACACAAGATGATGCGCATATTTTTTGTACTGATGAACAATTAGCCGATGAATGTCTCAGTATTAATGATCTTATTTTATCAACTTATGCCGATTTTGGTTTTAAAGAAATTAGTCTTAAGCTTTCAACCCGTCCAGAAAAACGAGTTGGATCTGATGCATTATGGGATCATGCAGAAAGTATCATGGAATCTGTCCTTAAAACGATTGAAACAAAATTTGCAGGACAAATCAAAACAAGCATCCTTCCAGGTGAAGGAGCATTTTATGGTCCAAAATTTGAATATACATTAAAGGATGCTATCGGTCGTGAATGGCAATGTGGAACAACACAAATAGACTTTAATCTCCCTGAACGTTTTGGTGCATTCTATATTGATAAAGATTCAGAAAAACGTCAACCTGTTATGATCCACCGTGCTATTTTGGGATCAATGGAGCGTTTTCTTGGTATATTAATTGAAAATTTTGCTGGACATATGCCACTTTGGCTTGCTCCTGAACAAATTGTTGTTGCAACAATTACATCCGAAGCAAATGAATATGCCCAAAAAATAACAGCAAAACTTAAAGCTGTTGGGCTTTCCGCAACAATAGATCTCCGCAATGAAAAAATTAACTATAAAATACGAGAACATTCTTTACAAAAAGTCCCCGTAATTTTGGTATGTGGCAAACGTGAAGCTGAAACAAACAGCGTAAATATGCGCCGCTTAGGAAGTACAAATCAAACCCTTTTATCTGTAGAAGATGTGATTAAACAACTCTCAAATGAAGCAACACCTCCAGATTTGCAACGTGTAATAAATGCATAATATCACGGAAGATGGTAATACGTTAATTTTTTACTATAAATTTTCAGTTTTGTACAAAATGAAATAATTTGATATTGTAGTGTGTTTTTGTTTCATGCACAATGACCTGTCACCAGAAAGAATAACGTGCTCTTTCTCTACAAGGTGGATTGGTGAAAAAGTTGAATATAAGCTATGAGCTGTTTAAATGCAAAAATCATAGACAATTGAATATTAATAATAACATTAATCTTTTACCTTTATAATGAAAAAATTCTGCTATTATCATGGATAGATCATTACAATAATTATAGAAACATCAAGCAAGAAAACTGAAAACAAGATTATATTTATTAATAAAAAATATGTAAAATTAGCTGAACAATGATATTTCTTATTCGTAAGATAAGCCCTTATAAAAAGGACAAGATATTGATTTATAATGATAATATATCGTTATTCATATTAAATAAGGTTTCGAATATCATAGGCTTCTCTTATTTTTAATATTTTTATGTTGAATCTATCAAAATCATTTTCTTGCACGAAACAAGCGGAATGAGTGCGTGGATAAAAATTATTGAGAAAAGACTTTTAAAATGCCTACAATGAACCGCCTAAAGTGCTAAGAATTGTTGCAGTCATTGAGAACAGGCTATAATTATAATGATGATGCCGACTTGAACCTTCATAAGTATAAAAATAGCGGTACTCAACGAGTTTACCATTAATCATTCACGAGGCATTATGGTAAAATAAGATTAAGAAGCCTTAAGAAACATCTCTTTAAAACAAGCACATGAATTGGTAAGCTAATGGCATCCTACATCCCGCAATCTACACTGATGAGATATTACCTTAATTTTTATAAAGCCAAATCAAAAAAAATGGCAAAACTCAGCGTTTATTCTTTCTCTTCTTCATGTTTTACCAAATAAAAAACTCGTTAAATATACACATACGATATATGACTACTCGTTGAACGTATAAAATTCTGGGCACATCCATAAAACATCTAAATATCTACGAAACACATATAAAATAAAAAAATATTATTATCGTGCTCTATCAAGAACACGCTTACATTCAATGAGTTCAAACAGAATTTCTTGTAACAATGCTTTATCAGTTTTATCTTTGTAAAGATTCACAGAACCGACAGATGTTTCTCCCTCATTCCTCATGAAACTCAAAAGCCCAAAAGAAGATTTCTTAGGCTTATTGCTAGCATTTTCAGAAGTTTGTACTGCATGTTTCTTCTCTATGACCACATTCATAGCATCAAGATCACCATTACCCAATGCAGTCACAAAAGCAACACCATTTTCTTTCAAAAGGCGTTGCACACCTTTTATCGTATAACCCTGATCATATAGTAACTGCTTAATACCATTGAGCAAATCAACATCGACCGGACGATAATAGCGCCTTCCTCCCCCACGTTTCATTGGTTTAATCTGCCTAAAACGTGTTTCCCAAAATCTTAAGACATGCTGCGGAAGCTCCAATAACTCCGCTACTTCGCTAATTGTGCGAAAAGCATCAGAGCTTTTATCCATTTTGTAACACCTTATTTAAAACAAAATAAATTACTTCACAATGACTCATTCTGTCTCAATTTCTCAACAAGATTAGTCAAAAATAAGACCATCATTGATACCTTACTCACCAGTCTTTTTCTAAAAAATAAAGACCCTTATTTTATACATTTCTTTAACAAATACCAAACATACCATGGCATTTATTTATGAGATATCATTTTTTCTGTTTTGCACGATGCGAATCTAAAATTCTCTGTTTAAGGACATTGGCAGCCTTAAACGTCACAACACGTCGCGGCGGAATCGGTGCTTCAACACCTGTTTTTGGATTGCGTCCAACACGTTCATTTTTACTGCGAACCTGAAAAGTTGCAAAAGAAGATAATTTAACCGCTTCACCTCTTACAAGTGAGTTGCAAATCTCATCCAAAACCAATTCGACTAAAGCTGCTGATTCAGTATGTGACAAGCCCACTCTTTTACAAACTACGCTCGCTAAATCTGCACGCGTTACTGTCTTACTTGTCATTATAACCACCTATTAAAATATTAAAAATTACAAAATGACTTATACGTTTTCTTGAAATATGGTCAAGTAGCCATAATTTACCAACGAATAAGAATTGCTCCCCATGTAAATCCACCTCCCATGGCTTCTAACATGATAAGATCTCCTTCTTTTATTTTTCCATCGCAAACAGCTGTTGTTAAAGCCAACGGAACTGATGCAGCAGACGTATTACCATGTTGATCAACGGTAATCACAACTTTATCTAGTGAAATTCCCAGCTTTTTAGCAGATGCTTCAATAATGCGCTTATTAGCCTGATGAGGTACAAACCAATCTAGTTGTGAAGAATCCATACCTGCAGCTGCAAAACAATCATCAACCACATCCGTTATCATACCAACAGCATATTTAAAAACTTCTCGTCCTTCCATACGCAAATAGCCTGTCGTTTGTGTTGTTGAAGGTCCACCATCAACATATAGCTTATCTATATAAGCACCATTAGAACGCAATTTCGCAGACAATATACCACGCTCAAAAGCAATACCCCCCTCAGTTTCTAGTGCTTCCAAAATAACAGCACCAGCACCATCACCAAACAATACACATGTCGTACGATCTTCCCAATCTAAAATTCGAGAAAATGTATCGGATCCAATAACTAAAATTCTTTTAGCTCCCCCACACCGTAAATAAGAATCTCCTGTTGTTAAAGCAAAAATAAAACCAGAGCAAACAGCTTGAATATCAAAAGCAAATCCATGGCTCATTCCCAAAGCATGTTGAATTTCAACAGCAGAAGCAGGAAAAGTACGATTCGGGGTGGACGTTGCTAAAATAATACAATCGATGTCTTTTATTGTTAAACCAGCATTTGTAAGTGCTGCTTGCGCAGCCTCAACTCCTAAAGAAACAGTTGTTTCATTTTCACTGGCAATATAACGTTGGCGTATTCCTGTACGCTGAACAATCCATGAATCTGACGTTTCAACAAACTTTGCAATCTCTTCATTTGATAAACTTCTTTTCGGCAAAGCACTTCCTACACCACGTATAATTGACCGAATCATTCAGCTCTTACCTTTTCTTCAAATTTTTCATTTCTATTATAAGAGCTTATCATAAGGACTCTCCATTCATCACCACTTCATCTTCTTGGTCAAAAAGTGTTTCTTTATTTTCATGAAATCGCCGTAAATCAGCCGTTATTTTTTGTAAAAGTCCATTATTAACCATTTTATAACCAACGCGGATAGCAGAAGCAAAGCCATTAGCGTTAGCACTGCCATGACTTTTTATAACAACACCATTCAAACCTAAAAGCACTCCTCCATTCACCCTATCAGGATCCATTTTATGTTTCAGTATACGAAAAGCACCCCGTGATAAAAAATAACCAAGAGATGTTAAAAAAGAACTGCGCATTGCAGAGTTTAAAATCTCTCCTATCTGTCGCGCGGTTCCTTCTGCGGTTTTTAAAGCAATATTACCAGAAAACCCCTCTGTCACAACAACATCGACTGTTCCTTTTCCAATGTCATTGCCCTCAACAAATCCTTTATATTCCAATCCTTCTAATTGCACTTCACGCAATATCATTCCTGCTTTTTTTATTTCATAAAGTCCTTTAACCTCTTCCACCCCCACATTTAAAAGCCCAACACTTGGTCTTTCAGTGTGATATAAAGCGCGAAACATACCTGCTCCCATAACCGCCAAATCAACCAACTGACTAGCAGAGGCACCAATTGTTGCTCCAATATCTAAAACAATACTCTCACTGCGCAGTGTTGGCCAGATACCCGCAATACCAGGACGTTCAGCCTCTGCAAGCATTTTCAAACAAAAATAAGACATGGCCATGAGTGCACCCGTATTACCAGCAGAAATGCAAGCATCAGCTTCACCATTTTTTACCGCTTCAATGGCGTACCACATTGATGATTTACCACGTCCATTACGAAGTGCTTGGCTTGGCTTTTCATCCATGCGTGTATAACTTTCTGTAGGGCAAAAGCGCGATACAGAATCCAAACAGGGATATTTTTTTAAAACCGGACGAACAGCCTCCTCTACTCCATAAAATAGAAAATAAATATTTGATAAATATTTTTGTACAATTGCTGCTCCTGCAATAGCTGCTTCTGGACCGTAATCACCGCCCATGACATCCACAGAAATTCTAATCACGCTTGCATATCCCACATCTTCTCATTTACATCTTTAAATACATATTATGATTTTTAGCTCCTGAATACTCACACAGCACATCTTGCGAAAATCGCTCCGCAGAAAATACCGTTTAGCATACAATAGATATTTTTTGTATGCTTTTACAATCACTTCCAATTTTTCAAAACAGAAAATGGAGAGAATTTTCGCTCTGCTTCTTCTAAATTTTCAACCATATTCATCTTTATCCCTTCTTTACGTGGATAATGATTAATAGACAACTCAAAAAACTCTTCCATGATTGCGCCAATATCAATTTTATCATCATAAAACACTTCAGGAGTATCAAGCCCCTCCACATCTAAAAACAATTCCCCTGTATCCTCTGATATTTGGGGCTTCATCAAATTTGAATCTTCAGGAACAAAAACAACCTCAATATTTTCACAAAGGATATTTTCTAATGGTTCTAATGTAACAACACATAACTGTAGTATACGCGCTTGCAACAGACCTTTTATACGCACTCCGCGTTTTTTCCACGGGAAAATATGGAATTTTCCCTCACAAGATTTTACTTCAATTAAATCATGGTTCTGGGCTAAATGTGTACATTCTTTTTTGTTTGCACAAAAATGAACCCTTATACCTTTAGCAGGTAGAGAACGTACAGATATTGGATAAGCCAAAGCAAATGTCATTTGAGGAACATTTTGAACATTCATTGACAACTCCCAAACATAAAAACGCGTAAAGCACTATGTTTTTATTTATCTCAAGTATTTATGCATTTTTTTCTTTTCTAAAGAAATTCTATATGGCATAATTTGCTTTATAACAGGGAAACTCAGTGTAAGCTACGGTAGATTAAGTTAAAATTAGAAAAAACTTGAGGTTGCCTTCTTGTCCTACATCTCAGTATAAAAAGGAGATACCATTGTTTCAAATGCCTCACATAATAGCCTTAATCAAACGTAAATTATTGATTGGTCTATCAATAGCAAGCATAGGAATGCTTGCTGGGTGTAGCCTTCTTGATTCTTCAGGTTCGAGCCAAATTTATAGAGAGGGCTATGTTCTTGATAAAAATGCTCTAAGTTCTATCTCTATTGGCTCAAGTCAAGAGCAAGTTCTTTTAACTTTAGGGACCCCTTCATTAAAAACAAAATATGATAATGAAGTTTTTTATTACATCTCACAGACACGTTATCGTGGGATGCAGTTTATGAAAACAAAGATTATTGATCGCAAAGTTTTAGCCATTTACTTCAATAAAAATAATCAGGTTGCAAAAGTTGCAAATTACGGATTACAAGACGGTCAAGTGTTTGATTTTATTACACAAACAACGCCAACTGTAACGAAAGAACATCCTTTCTTAATTCAAATTATAAAAGGCCCTGCGAATTTGCCACCCCATAACTAAATTATATAGTCTGCATACCGTTTCAATATTATAGGTCTGATAATATCAGATCTATAATAGGGGGATTTGTAGCTCTTAGAGACGGACTTTTTTTGCCATACTGTCGAGAACTGCATTAACAAGTTTTGGCTCATCACCTTCAAAAAACGCCTTTGCTATGTCAACATATTCATTCATGACAACTGCAACGGGAACATCTTTACGGTTGATCAACTCCCATAAACCTGCTCGTAAAATTGCTCGCAATATAGAATCAAGACGTGAAAGAGACCACTCTGCAGAAAGCTGTTGATGAAGCAGCGGATCAAGCTGCTTTTGATCTTTTACAACACCCGTTATAATAGCCAAAAACCATTGAAAATCAGCTTCAAGATATTGGTCTCCATCAATATCTTTTCCCAAACGATAAGCCTCATACTCAGCTGCCGTTTCCATCACCCCCGAACCCACGATATCCATTTGATAGAGTGCTTGAACTGCAGCGAGTCTTGCTGCTCCACGTTTATTGGCTGAACGCGAAAAATGTCTGCTTTTTATATCAGCCATATTTAACGATTATCTCCAAATCTCTTTTTTAGAGCGATCATACATAAAGCAGCTTCAGCCGCAAAACCACCTTTATTTTTATCATCTAGTTTTGCACGCACCCATGCTTGTTCTTCATTTTCAACAGTCAAAATACCATTTCCAATAGCCAAGTGCTGACGAACAGTTAAATCCATCAATGCACGACAAGAATCATTAGCAACAATTTCAAAGTGATATGTTTCACCCCGAATAACACAACCAAGAGCAACATAACCATCATACGATATCTTGTTTTGTTCAGCAAAAGCTATTGCACTTGGTATTTCTAATGCTCCAGGAACCGTTACAACATCATAACTTGCTTCAGCTTTTTGCAAAGTATTCACTGCACCTCTCAAAAGCGCATCAGAAATCCCCTCATAAAAACGTGCTTCAACAATCAATACGTGAGGCTTTTTACGTATCTCTTTCATCATAATGGAATTCCACAAAAAACGAATCAAAAAAATCAAGGTTATAAAGCATAAAATTCTGAAAACAATCAATAGAGTGTTGGCTTATTCACCTTCTCTTTTTAAAGTAAAAAGCTTTGCAGCATAACGAGCAAGTTGATCAATTTCCAAATTGACCCGATCTCCAATTTTAGCTTGTCCCCACGTTGTCATTTCAAGTGTATGGCGAATAATAAGAACATCAAAAACACAATCCTCAACACCATTAACAGTCAAAGATGTCCCATTAAGAGCAATAGATCCCTTATTAACAATGAAAGGCATAAATTGTCTTGAAACTTTTAAATAAAAGCGAATTGCATCCCCTTCATTTTTTTGATCAATGATTTCAGCCAAACCATCAATATGACCAGAAACTAAATGTCCTCCCATTTCATCACCCAATCGAAGCGAACGTTCCAAATTAACAAAAGTTCCTTTTATCCATTGTACAAGATTCGTTAAACGTAATGTTTCTTCCCACGCCTCGACAACAAACCAATTGGAATCTTCTTGCTTTAATCCTCGCTCTACAATTGTCAGACAAATTCCTGAACAAGCAATTGACGCCCCAATTGCTAAGCTTTCTATAGCATAGCGGGTAGAAATCTTTAAACGAATCCCCTGCTTTAAAGGTTGAACATCTTCAACACAACCAATATCCGTTATAATTCCTGTGAACATAATGTCTTACGTCTCCACTTATAAAAACGGTCATTTCCAAACATTCTTGTCTCAATCTCATGAAACTGCGAGAGATAATTTCCAAAATGAGGGGCTTCAATACGATTTTTGCCTAAAACAATGGGGGTATGAAAACATATCAAATGATCAACACAACCAGCATTCAAAAATTTTTCCCCTGTCTTGACACCCCCTTCCAATAAAACACTATTAATCCCATGTTTATAAAGCATCTGTAAAAGAGCAAAGGGTTCTACACAACCATTATTCATCTCGACCGAATAAACAGACACACCATATTGCTCCAATGCATTTTTTTTGCTTTTCTTTGAAATATCCACATCACAAATAACCCATGTAGGAATTTTTATGGCTGTTTGGACAACTTTTGCATCAAGGGGGATAGATAAATCTGCATCCAAAATAATACGAATTGGTGAGCGCATCTCCATCCCTGGCAAGCGGCAATTGAGTTGTGGATCATCTGCTAATATAGTACCAATACCAACGAGGATAGCATTATTTTGAGCACGTAGAATATGCGTATGGGCATGAGAAAGTGTTCCACTAATTTTTACGCTGCCCTTCTCTCTTTTTCCAACACCATTATCGGCAGAAATTGCCATTTTAAAAGTGACCGCACAGCGTTGTATCTTCCTTATGCACCAATGCGTCCATAAGGATTCAAAAGCCTCTTCAGCTAAAATGCCCTCAACCACTTCAATACCCGCCGCTCGCAAAAGAGCAATACCATGACCATCAACACGCTTGTCACAATCAGTCAGCGCAACAACAACTCGAGAAACACCTGAATCAATAAGCGCATTCACACACGGCGAAGTTTTTCCATAATGCGCACAAGGTTCTAAAGTAACATAAGCTGTCGCTCCTTGAGCCAAAGAACCTGCCATGTGTAAAGCTTGCACTTCCGCATGAGGACTCCCATGAATAGCTGTTACGCCATAGCCAACAATAAAAGCCCCCACAGCACCATTATCGTTTCGCACAATTAACGTACCAACGGAAGGATTCTCACCTGTAAGACCGACATGACGTTCTGCTAAACGAATAGCTGCAGCCATAAACCGTTCATCTTGCACTTTTTTATTCATCAAAACGAGATTCTGTATCCGCGATACCCTTTGACAATTCATCTATAACATCGTGAAAATCGCTTGCATTACGAAAATCTCGATACACAGAAGCAAAACGAATATAAGCAATATCATCAATTCTTTTCAATGCTTCCATCACAAGATGCCCAATTTTTTCTGAAGAAATCTCTGGTTCTCCCAAACTTTCAAGCTGGCGTACAATGCCAGAAATTGCTCGTTCAATATGATCAGGATCAATATTGCGCTTACGTACAGCCACATCAACTGATCGCATTAACTTATCACGATCGAAGGGTTCACATCGTCCACTTTTTTTAGCAACCAAGAGCTCACGCAACTGAACACGTTCAAAAGTTGTAAAACGACCACCACAAACGGAACACACACGGCGGCGGCGAATCACTGCCCCCTCTTCTGCTGGACGAGAGTCTTTGACCTGTGTATCCTCATATTGGCAGTAAGGACAGCGCATCCTTTGTATCCTTAACGAGTGGTAAGATAAGAGTAAAGAGGAAATTGATTCGTTATATCTTTTACCTTTTTCTCAACAGCCATTTCAACGGCATGATTATCTTCATCACTTTTTGCACTCCGAAGACCATCAAGAACTTCTGAAATCAGATGACCAACTTGAATAAACTCTTTTTCTAAAAAACCACGCGTCGTGGCAGCAGGTGATCCCAAACGAATTCCCGATGTTATAGATGGCGTTTCAGAATCAAAAGGAATGCCATTTTTATTGCAGGTAATATGAGCGCGTCCCAAAGCCAATTCAGCACGTTTACCTGTTAGATTTTTGGAACGTAAATCAACCAACAACAAATGATTATCTGTACCACCAGAAACAATATTAAAACCATTACCCTGTAATGTTTTTGCTAAAGTTTTCGCATTAGCGACAACATTGGCACTGTAACTCTTGAAAGAGGGACGCAAAGCCTCCTCAAACGCAACAGCCTTTGCGGCAATCACATGCATTAAAGGACCACCCTGAAGACCAGGAAAAATTGCAGAATTAATTTTTCTGGATAAAGCCTCATCATTTGTCAATATTAAACCACCACGAGGACCTCGAAGCGACTTATGTGTTGTTGTTGTTACAATATGCGCATGTGGAACAGGTGAAGGATGCACGCCACCAGCAACAAGACCAGCAATATGAGACATATCAACGAGTAAATGAGCACCGATTTCATCTGCAATTTCACGGAATCGTTTCCAATCCCATAGCCGTGGATAAGATGAGCCCCCTGCTATAATAAGTTTTGGCTTACGTTCTTTTGCAAGCTGCTCAACCTCATCCATATCAATAATCTGATCTTCTTGACGCACACCATAGGAAACAACATCAAACCATTTTCCTGACATATTAACAGGTGAACCATGCGTAAGGTGACCTCCAGCATTTAAATCCAACCCCATAAATGTGTCACCAGGCTGAAGTAAAGCTAAAAAGACAGCTTGATTCATTTGGCTACCAGAATTAGGCTGTACATTCGCAAACGCAGCACCGAAAAGCTGTTTTGCCCTTTCAATAGCTAAATCTTCAACGACATCAACAAATTGACACCCACCATAGTAGCGCTTTCTTGGATAACCTTCTGCATACTTATTGGTTAAAACAGACCCTTGCGCTTCAAGGACCGCTCTTGAAACAATATTCTCTGAAGCAATCAGCTCAATTTCATGTTGTTGACGCTCAAACTCCCCTCTAATTGCGTCAAAAATTGCACCATCAACAGTTTGTAAATTATCATTAAAAAAGCGCTTTTGTGCGTCATTTTCTTGCTGAGTCATAAAACACATTCCTAACATAAAAAAATAAAGTCAAAGAACGATAACACAGCAAACCATGCAAACCAAACATTTTAAACTACTTACACTCAAAAATAATGAGGCAAATATTTATCTTATTCTTTGTTATAAAAACAGCGAAAAACTTTCCTCTCGAGAATAGTAAAAAATGAGATTACATTTCTTTTTTTACACTCTTATTTGTTTACACCTTTTACAAAAAATATCTATAATCTAAAGAAATTCAATAATTTAATGATTAAAAATAATTTATAATGTGAAAAGCTGAATATAATAGGCAAAGTTAATACGAAGGCAAATAAGAATGCTAACCAAAGTTTTTATTGATGGTGAACATGGCACAACCGGACTACAAATACAAAAACGCTTAGAAAGGCGTACAGATTTAAAACTACTCTCTCTTGCTCATAAAGATCGCCATAATGTTCATCTGCGACAAGACTATCTTAATCAAGCCGATATTGCTATTTTGTGTCTTCCAGATGATGCTGCACGCGAAACGGTTCATTGGCTTCAAAAAAATAAAAACATTAGGATTATTGATAGCTCGACAGCCCACCGTGTTGCACCAGACTGGGTTTACGGTTTTCCTGAAATGACAGCAGGACAAAGAAAGCGCATCCAAGCAGCACATTATATAACCAATCCCGGATGCTATCCTACCGGTGCCATTAGTTTGATTCGCCCACTCCGTGAAGCAGGACTGCTAGACGCCGATTATCCCATCTCGATTAATGCAATCTCCGGCTATACCGGTGGTGGAAAACAGTTGATTTTACAAATGGAAAATCAATCTCAACAAAATATTCAGGGCAATTATTTTATCTATGGTCTTAATCTTGAACACAAACATGTGCCAGAAATCAAGATCTATGGACAAATCAATCAAACCCCAGTTTTTATACCAAGTGTGGGTCGTTTTCCCCAAGGAATGATTGTGAATCTTCCTCTGCATCGCCATTTATTCACAAAATCAGCAAACTGTTCTGATTTGCGCGAAATTCTTGCAAACCATTACGATGGACAAAATACCATTTTAGTTGCATCACAAGAAGAAACTGTTTCACTTGAAAGACTTAATCCAGAGTGTTTAGCCAATAAAGATGGTATGAAACTGTTCGTATTTGGAAATGATCGTGAAGGTATTTTTAATCTCAGCGCCATATTCGATAATTTAGGAAAAGGCGCATCAGCTGCAGCTATCCAGAACCTCGATTTAATGCTTGCAAGCGACTAAACCTCCCTACCCACAAACTTTTATTCAACAACGCGATATGCCCCTTTCGTTGCTCGCCAGTGTGCAACCGCAAAACATAACACGGCTAGTGCCATACTTTGATGAATGAGCCCTAAACTTATCGGAACCTCATGTAACACTGTTAAGATACCCAAGACTGCTTGGATAATAATCATAACACAAATAAGAAATGCACGACGAGAATGAGTTGAATGTGGAACATTTTTTTGTACATAGAAAGCATGAACAACTGAGACAATAAATAAAAAATAAGCAAAAAACCGATGAATAAATTGAACCATTAAGGAATTTTCGAATAAATTAAGCCAAACAGGACGATGCTGCAACAATCCATCAGGAATAATCTGCCCATCCATAAGCGGCCATGTATTATAGACTTTTCCAGCATGAAGCCCTGCAACCAAAGCTCCGAAATAAATCTCTATCAAGACGAGAATAACAAGCCATGCCGCAAAATATTGCACCTTTTTATTTGCTGGCTTTTCTGAATATTCTGCAAGCCCTCGAGATAAATAAGTAACAAAAACAATAACAAAACATGCCGTTATAAGATGAAATGCCAAACGATATTGGCTCACACTTGTTAAATTACTTTGCCCAATCCCTGAAGCAACCATCCACCAACCAATAAAGCCTTGAAAGGCGATAAGAATAGGTACAACAATAAGCGGGAGTAAGATATTTTTTTCAACACGCTTAGTCGCCCAAAACCAAATGAGCCCCAATAAAGCGACAAGACCAACAAGACGCCCAAGAACACGATGCGCCCATTCCCACCAAAAAATGACCTTAAAAGCACTTAAGGTCATATCAGGATTAAGCAGCTTATATTGTGCTATTTGTTGATATTTTAAAAATTCCTCTTGCCATTGATCCTCACCAATCGGTGGAATAACGCCGTGTATTGGCTTCCATTCCGTTATAGATAATCCTGATCCCGTCAAACGAGTAGCGCCACCTACTAAGACAATTGCCAAACAAAGCAATAAAATAGAGTAAAGCCACACCTGTATATGTTTTCTATTTTCCTTTTGCACAGGCGTTAAAATGCTATTGTTTAATCTCTTTATTGCCATATCTGATTGCCCCACGCTTCTCTCCAACTAAAATGCATTTTAAAATTTAAACATTAACTCTTTGTCTATTTTAGTATGTACTACAATTTTAGCAAAAAACAAGCGTACCACTATAACATGCGATACATATTTCTTTTTTACGAAGCTTATGATGCTACAACGCGATAAACAGTCTTTGGAAAGCTGTCTACCATACGCATCATCCATTCTTGTTCATTAAGAACAGTATTACAAATATAATAGTCTGTTAGCTCTGCAAATTGCTCAACCCCATATTTTGGTTCGCTTGCCATCTCTAGGATGATAAAATCATATTCTTTTTTAAATTCTTGTAATATATGAAAAATATCATTTGAAAAATCTTGTGCTGAAATAGCACTTGTTAACCCCTGAGGAAGAATATCAACCCCCGTATCATAATCACGGTAAATAACATCATGCAACTTGGCATTGCCCGTTAAAATATCACTCAGTCCGCGATGTGGGCCAATGACTTTCTCTATTTGTTGACCAGAAATATCGACCAACAAAATTGTTTTGTTCTCTTTTGTGAGATGAAGTGAAAGCTTTGCCGCTGTCCGTGCAGCTTCTGGTCCAATGATTGAAATAATGGTTGAAGCACGCCATTTCAAAACATCAGATAATCCCTCTATCGTAATAAAAGCTTCAAAATTTTTCATTTCTTGAGAGACTAAAATACTCTCATTCTTCTTAAGACCATTTTCTTTTGATCTCAAATCCTCTTCTGAGATTTGGTCTTTTTTCCTTTTAAAGCACGGATAGAATAACAATATTCCTAGCAAAAGAGTAAGGAAGCTGGCCAATGCACTCACAAGAATATTTTTTCCATAAAGAGCCATAAAAGAAATTGGTGCTAACGTTGTTGGCACGACCACGTGGATATTTGTATTTTGTAAGAGAAAAGGATCATCACTCAATCTCCGATATGAATCAATAATTTTTTCTCTTCGTTGAGCAGACTTGCTCATCGCTTCATTTTGGGCATCGACTGCTGCTTTTATTTTATTTTCAAACTCGTTAAATATTTCATTCAAAGATTGGGATTGATCTTTTACAAAAAAACTCACCCTTTTTTGAAGCTGTTTTTCTAATTCCGTTGCAATAACCTCATCTGAATGAACTTGATAAACGATTTGTAAAATTTTATTTTTTAATTGATGAGAAACTGTCTCTAATTCTGCAGTCATCGCTTTAATTTGAGGATGTGTCCACCCTAATTGTGCAGCCATATGTGCTCTTTGTGTTTCCAAGAGATCACGTTTAGATTCCAGAGCAGCAATTGCTGAATTGCCTGCAATAAACGATAAAGACAGTAAAGACTGCCCATTTTCACGCATCATGTTAATCGTTGAATTCAAACTTGTTAAATGAATACGTTTTAAAGTTGCTTGCGTTAATTGCATCGAAAGATCATAAAGCTCTGTTTGTTTTACACCACGCTGAATAAAAGAATCAATAGATTTACGAAATTCCTGCACGATATTAAGGATTGCAATATTATCATATTGTTTGTCTTCTAATTTATCATTTAACAAGAATTGTTTCTGTTTTATGATTGCTTGTGAAAATGCGGAAAACCAAGTTTCCAACCCACGTTGAGCTGCTTCAAGTGTCTCGGCTTCAAAAGTAAGATCGATAAAATCACCATGACGCGATAAACGGATATTTTCATGATTTTTTTTCTTATAAGAAGCACTTAAAGAAAAATTCGAATCATTGAAGAACATAGGCTGTGAAAACAAAAAGGCGATAACATTGTCTTGCTTTTTAATTGGTAATGGCTTTCCTACAGAATCAGATAATGAAAATGTTAAAGTTGCTTGGTAACCACGGGGCTGGACAAAATAATACAACCAAATCAAAGATACACATAGCATTTGTAATAGCAAAACAATCAAAATGCTTCGCCATACGGTACGTACGAATAGTCTTTTATTACATGTAAGACTCATCTTTATTTTAACCAGCAAAATACTTCTTCATATTGTTTTATTAAGAGAAAGTAGTAACTATCCTCTTAACTTGCTGTCATATTATTTTGAGATAATAAAAATATAAAATTTAAGCACAAATGTTCAACAATAGCTTTAAAGAACTTAATTCATATTTTTTTTGAGGCTCTCTAGTTGTTTTTTTGCTTCAGAAGTAACAACCGCTCTAATGGTAATAGACCCATCATCATGCCCTTCTTGCACTATTTCCGCAGAGTTTTCATAAAACCAATCAATAAGCGACATTTCATGAGGTTGTAAAAGATATTCAATGCTTTGCACCTCTCCAAAAATTCGCTTTTCAATGGCTCTTAATAATTGATCGAGTCCATCCCCCTTAAGTGCTGATACCATGAGAGCAGGATTTAATCGCGTCTTTGCGCTTGTTTGTAAAACATTCAATGCTTGCTCATCTAACATATCAATCTTATTCCAAACTTCTATGATATGCTCCATATCATCAATATCGATATCAAGACTTGAAAGCACTTCTAAAACATCTTGGGCATGTGCTCGATGATCAAGATCTGACATATCTCTTACATGAAGAATGAGATCTGCTTCAACCACTTCTTCAAGGGTTGCTCTAAAAGCTGCAATCAAATTCGTTGGCAAGTTAGAAATAAACCCTACAGTATCAGACAAAAGAACAGTTTTTCCATGGGGAAGCACAACTTTGCGCAAAGTCGGATCAAGCGTTGCAAATAACATATTCTTTGCTAAAACATCTGCACCGCTTAAACGGTTAAAAAGAGTTGACTTTCCTGTATTCGTATATCCTACCATTGCTACAACAGGATAAGATGTTTTTTTCCTTTTTGCTCTATGAAGTGCACGTGTTTTAATAACCGTTTGCAATTCGCGGCGAATACGAATAATTTTCTCTTGTAAAAGACGCCTATCTGCTTCAATTTGCGTCTCACCAGGTCCACCTAGGAAGCCACGCCCCCCCCGTTGCCTTTCCAAGTGCGTCCAACTCCGCACAAGCCTCCCTTTTTGATAGGACAAACGCGCTAACTCTACTTGCAAAACTCCTTCTTTTGTTCGTGCACGATCCCCAAAAATTTCAAGAATCAAAGCCGTTCTATCGATAACTTTGCAATTCCATAATTTTTCTAAATTACGCTGCTGTACTGGCGTTAAAAAGTGATCTACAATCGCAAGCTCAATAGAATATTCATCTATATAACAGGTTAACGCATCTACTTTACCTTTTCCAAAGAGAGTCGCAGAGCGAGGCGTTGCAATATTAATCGTTTCATAATTAACAACTTCTAACCTTATAGCACGCGCTAACCCCAATGATTCTTTAACACGAGAAGATATAGAACACTCTCTCAAAGAGCTTTCACTTCTATTTTCTTGAAAAATCGGTATCAGAACAAGTGCGCGCACCTGTTCTGTATTCTGCGAAAATACCCCTCCTAATCTCTCATTTTCATTTATCATAGCAATCTAAGTACTTTTAAATGGGATAAGAGGTCTATCTTAAAATGATATGTTTACTCAGGACTTTCACCCTCAAACATCTGTACAGGCTGTCCAGGCATAATCGTAGAAATAGCATGCTTATAAACCAATTGCGCGTGTCCATCTCGGCGCAAAAGAACACAAAAATTATCAAATGAAGTTACAATACCCGTGAGTTTAACGCCATTGACAAGAAAAATTGTAAGGGAAATTTTTTGCTTACGCACCGTATTTAAAAACACATCTTGCAGGTGTTGTGATCGCTCTGCCATTATTCTTACACCTTTATCTAGATTGCATAAAAATATTCGTGCATGCATATCGACTGAAAAATATCCAATTGTCAACGTAGAAGCTTAAAAATTCAGCAACAAACAACTGAAATTAGAGAAAAAACGGCTCTTTAAGACAATAATAAAGTACAACTTACGAAAAGCTATATTAAATTAAAAATTTTTCTACGTTTACTTTTTTATGAGCTTACAATTCAAAGGGATACTTTTATACATCCTAAGCTATTACGGACTATATGTGATGATGAATCTGCTTCGTTTAGAATCAATAAAAGTAAGCGGACAACAACATTTATTAACGATTATCGATATTAAAGAAAGGCATTCGCACCTTACTGTATATATAACCGCTATTAAATTGTCCTTATTTCAAAGACTGCCGGCTTATAAAGCTTTCTATAAACACAAGTTGTAAACAGTATTTTTGTTTTAGTTAGATTTAAATAATAAATTGTTTTTACTATATTTTATAATATTTTTAAACAGGGTACAAGAAACCGCGTTAACTTTATCTTGATAAGTTTTTAAAATTTTTCCCTAAGCATATTCCTTTCTAAATAATTAACAGCTAGTATGTAGAAATTATGTGGAAGAGGACGTATCCCTTTTCCGGCTGTAAGAGTACGAGGCGAGTATGGCACGCAGAACAAAATTGCAAACATTTGAAGTTGAAGTTGAAGAAGCCCTCACAAAAGCTATGAACTTTGATTTCGATGACACAGGATTTGAAACGATATCATCCAATAATTCTGAAAATGTTGTTAATGTCGATGATCTGATTCAAAAAATTGCAATGGCAGAAGAAGAATTTTTTGCTGAAAACGGTACGTCAACTTTTGTTTCTAATATTCATGATGAAGCTGTTATTGATAAATCCGTTGTTGAACAGCTTTTTGCTCCAAAACCTTCACCTGATATTTCAGGTGGAACTGTTCATAATACATTATTGCCTACAAAACTTCTTCCCGCAAATGATGATATAACAACCCCTGTAAATTTTGGACCATTCAAGCAGCGTTCTTCCTCTCGAGTCTACTGGTACACAACAGCGCTTAGTGCTTTATGGGCAACGGGAGGAGCTTTTATTGCGCATAAGCTCGCACCTACCGGACTCAGCTCCTTATCCAATATCAGCACTTTTGTTACCTCCCCAACAGGACTTGCTGTAGCAGCCGGAACAGCAATTCCTATCCTTATATCTTGGGGCGTTGCTCAATTAACAAAACGTTCAAACGACTTGCATAATATTGCGCTTCTTATGACCAATGCTGCACAGCGCCTTAGTGAACCACAACATCTATCTGAAAAACAAGCTATTGCTATAGGGCAAACCATTCGTGAAGAAGTAGCGGCAATGAACGAAGGTATTGAACGTACTCTCGGACGTGCTGTTGAACTTGAAGCAATCATACAAGGTGAAGTTCACAATCTAGAACAAGCCTATGCTGAGAATGAATCACGCATTCACACATTAATCAAAGAATTAAGTAACGAACGTATAGCCATTTTGAATCATGCAGATCGCGTACAATCAACAATTAAAGGAACCCAAGAACAACTGAGTGATGAATTTGGTTTGGTTACCTCTAACATTGTAACCAATGTTGAAAAGCTTGCACAAACCCTTTCTCAAACTTTACAAAAACAAGGCGAAGACCTCGTTGAAAAACTTTCCTATGCTGGTGATGGCGTAACAAATCAGCTTGTTGAAAAATTTAACAAAACAACAACACAAATTCAGCAGAAAAACACGGAATTTTTTCATGAATTAGGAAAAAACTTCGATGGCTTTGCAAAACGATTTGATCATAATGAAAAACAAATAGAAAAAACTTTTAATGAAACAGCTGAAAAAGCAGAAGTACATGTTGCTAAAATTGCAACACATATACAAGCAGTAACAGATCAAACTTTGCACGCTGTTGATGAAAAGTTTAAAGCCTTGGATAAAGCTCTTATTGATCGTAATAATCAATCTCTACAGAATTTTGATGAGAAGATCTTAAAGCTCGACGACCAAGCACATAAACTCTCTTCTAAATTTGATAACGTAACCTCGCAAGCAATTGGAGCCTTTGAACAACGTTTAGCAACTGTTGATCTTTCTCTTAAAGAACATAGTGATTCCATCATTGATTCCTTTATAGAACGCAGTCAGGCTTTAGAGGATAATGCTGAAAAACTTGGTAACTTCTTGGAAGCTCATGTCTTGAAAATAAATGAGAACCTCCAAGAAAAAACAGCAGACATTACCCATGCATTTACAAATGGACGTGAAGCTATTCTTTCTGCAATTGATAAAAGTAAAGAAAGTCTGAGAGAAGAAATTCAATATGTCGACAATGCCATTGTTGATATCATACAAGAACGTTCACAAGATTTTAAAGTACAACTTTCTGATCAACGAGCTCTTATGGCAGACATGCTCGATAACGAGAAAAATAAAATTGCGGATACATTAAGAAATCAAATTGATGTTTTGTCCCAAAATACTTCTCATATTGAAAGAGTTTTGGCTGATAATGTTCAAGTCGTTGATAAACAAGCTGAAAATCATATTACAAACATCATCCAATGCACTGAAAAGTTACAAGATGTCATTGTACAAAGTTGTAATACAACCCAAGATGCTTTAGAAGCACAAGCGAGAAATATTGATATCCGTGCCGATGCTCTGCGCGATTCTTTAGCGATTAATAGTTTTTCTCTCAATGAAGTTCTTGCCGATCAAGCACGCACACTTGAACAACGCATGGAAACAATCCATAATCTCATTGCAAAAAGTGATATACGTGTCGATGTTGCATTGAAACAACAAATAGATTTAGTTGAGAGTGCAATTGTCGCCAATAATAAAAACATTACTGAAACGGTTCAAGATCATATCAAAAACCTTGAAAGCCATGCCGAAATTTTAAAAAATACGCTCTCTCAATCGAGTGGTGTTTTCTTTGAAACCCTTGAAACACGTATGGAATCATTCGATACAGATCTAGAAGATCGTGCACACAAAATTTTTGAACGGACAACAACGCTAGAGGAAACATTATCTGAAAAATTTAGCCAAATCTGTGAAGCCATTGATATGCAAACATCTGTTATTGAGGAACGTTCTGACACATTAAAAACGTCTCTCATGATTAGTAATGAGCAAAGTCAGATAATTCAACAAGCGCTGGAAAGCAGTGTTGACAATATGCGTGTAACCTTAGAAGACTCTGTTAATACAGTGACAGCTAACCTGCATAATAAGATTATAAAAGCTTCTGATATTCTTTCTTCTACGAGTGAACAAATTCTTTCATCTGTTACAAATGTTACTGCACAAGCAGAAAATATTCTCTCAGAATCAGGCAATCGCATTGTATCAAATGTCAAAAAAACTGTTTATGATACCAGTGAAAAAGTTCTGTCAGTTCTGTCTGAACAAACAGCGCATACTGTCGAAGCTTTCGCAACAGCCAGCCATAATGCACAAGCATTATTGAATGAAACTATTCACACATCAACAACAGCAATAGAACAAGTTCTTAATGAACGCTGTGATGTTCTTCATCACTCTATGCAAAATCTTAAAAATAATTTAGGATATCAGCTCTCTGATGTAACGAGCCGTCTGGAAGATGCTGGAAATCAAACAACAACACAAATTTCACAACATGTTGGAAAAATAACAGAGCTTACAAATCACTTAAATCAAGCAGCGCAAAATACGACAGAATCAATTGATTCTTTAACACAGCATATCGGTGAACAACTCTCTCTTTCCACACAAGATGCTGAACAAAGAATTTATGCGCATAATGAATCTTTAGTGAATAGCTTAACCAAAGCTAACTCTGAAACACTTCAAACAATAACGATTATGAAGGAAGAGCTTGTTAATAATGTCTCATCCATCTTAACACAGTTGAATCAATCAATTTACAATTTTCAGGAAAATAGTAATGTTTTATTATCGGCTGTTCAAAATATTGATGGGCAGTTTAATGAGAGTACGAATAATTTTTTCCGCAACACGGACCAAGTAGCAGAGCGTTTGTCAGCTTCAAATCAAGCGCTCAATACTAATGTTGAAATTCTGCAAGGACTTTCAAAGAGTACCTTTGAACAAATTAATCATATAACGAGCAGTTTTGGTGAACATGCAAAGACACTTTCCCAAACTATTCATGTTCTTGAACAGTCTGAAAATTCACTTAGTGCAACACTTGAAGAAAAACATAATACGCTTTCTGTATTAAGCGATGCTCTTGTTTCAAAGTCTCATGAAATTAATCAAATGATTGGGCATTATGAAAAAATCTTCAACTTAGCACTTGAACGCTCTGATAAGAATGCGCGTAACTCCACAAATTCATTCCAACAATCACTTAATAAGCTTGTTAGTGAAGCATCAACGCGTTTTTCAGAAGCAGCAGAAGATATACGTAGCTCGGCTGATGAAGTTCGTTTAGAGCTTTCAAAGATTAATAATGATATCAATGAAAATGTAAAAAAACTTCCAGAAAAAACAAAAGAAACAACGCAAATAATTCGCACAGCTTTGAATGAACAGATTACAGCGTTACAAGATTTAGTCAGTGTTATACAAAATGATCAAAAGAGCGCACAAAAACAGCTAATATCAGCATTTCCTACATCATCAATGTTTAATCAAAAAAGTGACAGTTCCACTGAGTCTGTTAAAAAGATTGTGCCACCTAAGCCTATTTTGCAACAAGATCAAAGCAAAAAAAGACCAAATAAATGGGTATCAAATCTCTTAGAAAGAGCTTCACGTGAAGAAACATTCTATGATGCTCCCCCTAGTGATGATGTTTTAACATCAGTGCAAACAAAACCATCTCCTGCAAACTGCTCTCTTAATTCATTAGCTTCTGGTATAGTGCAAGCTATTAATCACAATGCCATTATTGAGCTATGGGATCATTATCAACGTGGACAAAAAAACATCGTAACAGAACGCCTTTATACCTTAAATGGACAAAAAATATTTGAAATGATTAAGAAAAAATATATGAGCGATTTTGGGTTTAAACGTTCAGTGAATCAATATGTTACAGATTTCGAAAAGCTCTTACGTGATATATCGCGCAGTTCTGGCTCTTCCAACTCAGTTCGCAAGTACTTGATATCAGATACCGGAAAAGTTTATACTATGCTTGCTCATGCAAGTGGTCGAATCCAATAACAAATAAGAAAGTGGAAAAAGATATTTTTTCCACTTTCTCTCTCCAGTTGTTTTAATGGCTCATCATAGAATGCTTTTTTTTCAACTGTAGCTTTGTACTTCAAAGGTTGGGATAATTGGCATGCGGTTTTCTTTGATATCCTAAGCAATAACCCTAAAGAAGCGTAATGGCTTATCAAACAACGTATCATTCTAAGAATGATAAAGCATGTTTTCTATTTCCTTATCTTTTTCTTAACTCCTTTATTTTTCATAGTTTCATAAAGGTACAAAATCGGTAATAATTATTTTTATTAATTGTGAAAAAAATTCATGCTTTTGTATTAAAATAGCTCATAGAAACACTTCTATTTATTTTTTTAATGTTTTTTATCCACATATTACTCTCGTTTGAATTATGTAAGTAAATATTTTTTATTATATTAGATGAGTTTGAGCTAAAAGAATCTTATTGTATTCAAATTTCTCATTCAACATACGAGATGTTTCATTATAAATTATAAAGTTTGCATTATTAAGAGTTCAATTGAATAATAAACAAAACAACTCCCATTTTTAAAGTTCCAATTTCCTTTTAAATAGCTGCAAAAATAATTTATAAATTGCAAATTGTTATTTAAAATTTCTTCTACCTCCCTATAGAAATTTAAATAAAGAAGATGAAGTTAATAGAAAACACTCTTCTTTTCTTTCCTTAAGTTGTAAGCATTGCAAAAAAAATAATGGCTTGGTAATGTAATTATTAGTAATATTTTATTCGTTTGTAGACTAATCAATTTTTACGGGTTTTATTAAGGAAAGAAAAAACTAATCGTGCTGCTATTAATGAAATTATTCATGCACACAAACAAAAAGAATCATCAAACTGGTTTTACGATCCAGAAGAATTTTCTCATACTCATGCATTTTGATATTCAGAGAAATGAGGATTTATTAGTGGACAAAACCTTATCGTAGATGGAACATCTCATATACACATACGCTAACTTGGATATCATAAAAATGTCTAGAGAACGAAATAGTGATTTCAGTTCACCAAAAGCTGAACTTGACAGTGCCGCACTTTTTTATCACCAGTACCCTAAACCTGGAAAATTGGAAATACAAGCAACAAAACCTCTTGATAATCAACGTGATTTAGCTCTTGCTTATTCTCCAGGTGTTGCTGCACCATGTCTTGCAATTCATGAAGATCCTAATCTTGCTGCTCAATATACCTCCCGTTCTAATTTAGTCGCTGTTATATCCAATGGAACTGCTGTTCTTGGTTTAGGAAATATTGGTCCTCTTGCTTCAAAGCCAGTTATGGAAGGTAAAGCCGTTTTATTCAAAAAATTTGCGAATATTGATGTCTTTGATATTGAAATTGATGCATCCGATATAGAACAAATGGTACAAACGGTATCGACTTTAGAACCTACATTTGGTGGTATTAATCTTGAAGACATTAAGGCTCCTGAATGTTTTGACATCGAAGAAAAGCTTCGTGCTAAAATGAAAATTCCAGTTTTTCATGATGACCAACATGGAACTGCCATTATTGTTTCTGCGGCTGTATTAAATGCCTTAAATCTTTCAGGAAAAAAAATTGAAAATGCAAAAATAGTTACCTCAGGTGCAGGTGCTGCTGCCCTCGCTTGCCTTAATCTTTTGGTTCGTCTTGGGGCAAAAGTTGAAAATATTTGGCTTAGTGACTTAGAGGGAGTTGTTTATGAAGGTCGCAAGACCCTTATGGATCGTTGGAAAATCAATTACGCACAAAAAACGGACGCACGAACTTTATCTGATATTATTGATGATGCGGATATTTTTCTAGGCCTATCTGCAGGTGGTGTTTTAAAGCCTGAATATCTTAAAAGAATGGCTCAAAATCCACTCATTTTAGCACTGGCTAATCCAGTACCAGAAATTATGCCTGAAGAAGCACGCTCTATACGACCAGATGCAATGATCTGCACAGGACGCTCTGATTATCCCAATCAAGTTAATAATGTCCTTTGTTTTCCCTATATCTTCCGTGGTGCATTAGACGTAGGTGCTAGTGCAATTAATGAAGAAATGAAAATGGCCGCTGTTCATGCGATTGCTGCCCTTGCACGTGAAGAAACTTCAGATGTTGTAGCACGTGCATACTCAAAAGAACCACCCAATTTTGGACCAGACTATCTAATCCCCTCTCCTTTTGATCCGCGTTTAATACTGCGTATTGCCCCCGCTGTTGCTAAAGCAGCAATGACAACTGGTGTTGCCATTCGTCCCATTGAAGATATGGAGGCCTACTACGATATCCTCAATCGATTTGTCTTTCTTTCTGGTTTAACAATGAAACCTGTTTTTGCTGCAGCAAAAACAGCAAAACGTAAACGCGTCATCTATGCCAATGGTGAAGATGAACGCGTCCTTCGTGCAGCACAAGTTGTCATTGAAGAACAAACAGCAACGCCCCTCCTTATCGGCCGTCCACATGTCGTAGAAGCAAGATTGAAACGCTTTGGTTTAAGAATTCGTCCTGGTATAGATTTTGAATTAACAAACCCTGAAGATGATCCACGTTTTCGTGATTATGTTAATTTATTTTTTCATTATACAGGGAGGCGTGGTGTTACGCCTGAAATGGCAAAAACAGTAGTGAGAACATCAACAACGGCTATTGCTGCCCTTGCCGTTATGCGTGAAGAAGCAGATGCAATGATTTGCGGCTTAGAAGGACGCTTTGAACGTCAACTTGAATTGATTGAACAAATTATCGGTCTTGATCCTCATGTTCACCGTTTTTCTGCTATGAGTTTGCTTATCTCTCAACAACGTACTCTTTTCCTCACAGATACTTACGTCAATGAAAATCCTTCTGCAGAAGAAATCGCTGAAATGACTGTGTTGGCAGCTCAAGAAGTTGAAGCATTTGGAATAACACCAAAAGCAGCCTTATTATCACACTCAAACTTTGGTTCTAAAAACACAGAAAGTGCGCGTAAAATGCGACGTGCAACAGAAATTCTTGCCAAATTACACCCTGATTTAGAAGCAGATGGTGAAATGCATGCTGATGCTGCCCTTTCCAAAGTTTTTCGTGATCGTGTTTTTCCTAATTCTCGTCTTAAAAGTGAAGCTAATTTGCTTGTCTTTCCAACACTTGATTCAGCCAATATCACGCTCAACACTGTTAAAAGCCTCACAAATGCACTCCATGTTGGTCCTATTCTAATCGGGGCAGCACGTCCCGCCCATATCTTAACGCCTTCAGTAACTTCTCGGGGAGTTGTTAATATAACAGCCCTTGCTGTCCTTGCTGCCAATAGAAAAAATAGTCTTGTAAAATAAATGCGCAATAAAATTTCAAAGTTTTTTAAATATTGAGATATAGTATTTCATGTACTGTAAACCTCTTTTCTCTATAGATAAAGACAGCTATATTCTGGATTAAGTCTTTTTTTTAAAGAGAAAAAAGGCTAGAAGAACAATATTAAATGTATTTTGAATTTACTAACTCTATAATAAGGAATCCGTACATTGCCTTCCACGTTTGATAAAGTTGCTGATATCATTGCAGAAATCAGTGAAATTGATCGCAATACAATTACACCTGAGAGTCATACAATTGACGATTTAGGAATCGACAGTCTTGATTTTCTTGATATTGTTTTCGCTATTGATAAAGCTTTTGGAATAAAAGTCCCTCTAGAACAATGGACACAAGAAGTCAACGAAGGTACCGTTGCAACAGAAGAATACTTTGTTCTTAAAAACCTTTGTGCAAAAATTGATGATCTCGTTGCCTTAAAACAGGCGGAGTAGTTTTTTCGCCATGCATGATCAATCTGTATTCATCACTGGTATAGGTCTCATAAGCTCTCTGGGGGAAGGAACTGATCAACATTGGAATCTCTTAAATGATCCAATCCGTACACCAAACCTAGATTATACAACTTTTTCACCTTACACGGTTCATAAATTGCCCGAAATTGATTGGAGTTTACAAATTCCTAAAAAAAGTGATCAACGGCAAATGGGAACATGGCAGCGTCTTGGTACCTATGCGGCTGGTCTTGCTCTTGATGATGCCGGCATGAAAAATAATGAACAACTCACTTCAACAATGGATATGATCGTAGCGGCAAGTGGGGGAGAACGTGATATTACTGTTGATACACAGATTCTTTCTAAAGCGCGCGCTGTTGCCGATCATGCTTCTATGTTAAATGTTGCTCTTTCAACTGAACTTCGTCCAACATTATTTTTGGCACAACTTTCAAACCTTTTGGCAGGAAACATTTCAATTGTTCATAAAGTCACTGGATCATCTCGTACATTTATGGGAGAAGAAGGCAGTGGTCTTTCTGCACTTCAAATTGCTGTAGCTCGTATTAAATCAGGTCAAAGCACCCATGCTCTTGTAGGAAGTTCCTATAATGCACAAAGTTATGATATGTTGTTGGCGCATGAGCTTGGTGGTCTTTTAACCCATAATGGATGGAGCCCAGTGTGGGATCGTGGAATCTATCCAGGCGGCGGTGTCATAGCAGGTTCTGGTGGGATCTTCCTAGTTATTGAAAGTGGAGAACATGCCAAAAAACGCAATGCACGTGCTTATGCTGAAATTAGCCAAATTATTACAGACCAAACAGATAGAACCAAAATTCCACTTAGAGATTCAATTGCAACAATATTAAAAACTGCGGGCGCTAAATCTGCCTTAGCCATTTCAGCAGCCTCAGGAGCTCACGAAGCAACAAAAGCAGAACAAAATGCTCTTGATAATGCTGATCTATCTTACCGTGGCATTACAACATTATTTGGTTATATGCGGGAAGCACAATTTCCTCTAGCTCTAGCTCTTGCAGCACTTTCAATTGAAAAAAAACATTGTTTTCCAGCGTTAAGTCCTCATGAAAAACCTTTTTCTAAAGAAGTACGTGAAATATTTGTTACAACTATTGGTATAAAAAGAGCTGAAGGTATTGTGCGTCTTACAGCTGTTTGAAGGGGAATTTCTATAGTGAAATATCATGATCATTTTGGGCGTCCACTTGTAGCAATAACTGGTGCAGGCATTGTCACATCACTGGGACAAGGGAAACATGAAAATTGGCAAAAATTAACAAGTGGTGTAAGTGGTATCCACAAAATAACACGTTTTCCCGTTGAGGGATTAAATACATATATTGCTGGAACAATTGATTTTCTTAAAGAAAGTACACTTGGTGCTTCAGCTCTCTCTGAGAAGCTTGCATATCTTTCTGCTGAAGAAGCTTTAGAACAAGCTGCTATTGATAAAAAAAAATTTAATGGACCACTCTTTCTAGCTGCTCCTCCTGTTGAACTTGAATGGAAAGCACGTTTTAGTCTTGATCAAGAGGAGGAATTCAATAATGAGCCTTCTTATGCACATCTTCTTAAAGTCTGTAAGGATAAACTCCATGAGACGCTTTTTGAAGCCACACAATTTGGTGCAATTGCAGAAAAACTTCAAAAAACATTTGGCACAAAAGGACTTCCTGTTACACTTTCCACTGCCTGTGCATCTGGTGCAACAGCAATTCAATTAGGTGTTGAGTCTATTAGACGGGGAGAAACAAATCGAGCTCTCATAATTGCGACAGATGGATCAGTTTCAGCAGAATCTCTCATCCGTTTTTCGTTACTATCTGCTCTTTCAACTCAGAATGAGCCTCCAGAAAAAGCAGCAAAACCCTTTAGCCGTGATCGAGATGGTTTTGTTATGGCAGAAGGCTCAGGCGCTCTTGTTCTTGAATCTCTTCAAAGCGCATTAAACCGTAATGCTACAGTTTTAGGAATTTTAGCTGGCTGTGGAGAAACCGCCGATGACTTTCACCGTACACGTTCAAAACCCGATGCATCACCAGCAATTGAATCCGTTCGCAAAGCTTTAAACGATGCAAAAATAACCATCAATGAAATTGACTATATTAATGCCCACGGAACTTCAACACCTGAAAATGAGAAAATGGAATATCTTGCATTATCAACAGTATTCGGTGATCTTTTAGAGCATATTCCTGTCTCTTCTAATAAATCAATGATTGGGCATACATTAACTGCTGCTGGTGCAATAGAAGCGGTTTTTTCGCTTTTAACCATTCAATCGGGAATACTCCCACCAACAATAAATTATGATAATCCTGACCCTACTATCCCCTTAGATGTTGTTCCTCATCATAGCCGTAAGTCCTGTGTCAATGCGGTTTTGTCAAACTCATTTGGATTTGGTGGTCAAAATATGAGTCTTGTTATCACTGCATATAAAGGATAATCCTGTAATAATAAAATTTTATAACGCTAACCAATAATATATTTAAGGGGGATGATAATGCGTGCACTGCAACTCTTCGATGATCGTCGGCTTGAAATCACCAATATTTCCCCGCCATCTTCACCTAGTATAGGTGAAGTAACTGTGCGGATAAAAGCCGTTGCTCTTAATCATATTGATGTATGGGGATGGCGTGGCATGGCTTTTGCGAAAAGAAAAATGCCACTCATCATTGGTGCAGAAGCCTCTGGTGAGGTTATACAAATAGGAGATGGCGTTGAACATCTCCAACTTGGACAGATTGTCTCAATTTATGGTGCACAAACCTGCGGAGTATGCCAAGCTTGTCATGAAGGACGGGATAATCTTTGCAGTAATGTAAAGGGAGTCTATGGTTTTCACCTTGATGGATTTGCGTGTGAGCTTGTCAATTTGCCAGCACGTTTATTAGTTCCATCACCTCCCCAATGTGATGAATTGCAAGCAGCAGTTGCTCCAATTACTTTTGGTACCGTAGAACATATGCTTTTCGATAACGCAAAACTACAAGCAGGAGAAACAATCCTAGTACAGGCTGGTGGCTCAGGTATTGGTTCTGCAGCCATTCAACTTGCAAAACACATGGGCTGTACAGTTATCACAACTGTAGGTTCAGATGAAAAAATTGCAAAAGCACACTCTCTTGGGGCAGATCATGTGATTAATTATCGTAAAGATCGTTTTGAAGGTGTAGTGCGTAAATTAACCCAAAAAAAAGGTGTTGACGTTGTTTTTGAGCATGTTGGTGTCGATACATGGAACGGTTCTCTGTTATGTATGAAAAAAGGAGCACGCTTAGTGACTTGCGGTTCTACCTCTGGTGTTTCAGCACCAATAAATCTCATGCAATTATTCCAGCAACAGCTTAAGATATTCGGTTCATTTGGCTGCCGTATGGAAAATATGAAAAATGCCATGCAAAAAATGGCACAAAAAGCCGTACACCCTGTCATTGATACAATTGTTGGGCTGGATGAAATTGATACAGCTTTAAAACGAATGGAGAGTCGTGATGTTTTTGGTAAAATTATCCTTAAAATCGATTAAATCATGATGAAGCTTTCTCTTAAAAATCTCATATATCGTATTAAAATTATAGCTAAAAAAATATCCTACTTGTTATGGGCATATCTACTCTTTGGTTCTTTATTTATTCTAAAATGTTTTCCAGCCAAAATGGGAATTTCTTTTTTTGCTTGGTTAGCAAAAAAAATTGGTCCCCTTGTACATCGTCATCAAATCACACTTGCAAACCTTAGGAGTGCATATCCAGAAAAAACAGAGCAAGAACTCCGTGCGATTGCAATAGAAATGTGGGAAAATATAGGACGTTTCCTAGCTGAATATATTTTTCTTGATAAAATTTTTGATTTTGATCCTCATGCAGACGAGCCAGGTTTCATTGAGGTTAAAGGCATTGAAATATTTGAGCGATTAAAAAATGAAAAAAAACCACATATTTTTTTCACCGCACATACTGGCAATTTTGAACTTCTGCCTATTTGTGCACAAAGTTTTGATCTTAATGTTACGGTATTATTTAGACCACCCAATAATCCCTATGTTGCCAAACGAATCCTTAAAGCACGACAAACTTCTATGGGACATCTTGTTCCCTCCAAGGCCGGTGCAGCATGGGCATTAGCAGCCAAATTAGAAGAAGGTGAAAATGTTGGTATGCTCGTTGATCAAAAATTTCGCCGCGGTATCATGGGAACATTTTTTAACAGACCTCTTAAAACAAACCCCTTAATTATAAAACTTGCTCGACAATATGACTGTGATATTTATCCAGCACGTTGTATTCGTTTGCCTAGTGGACGTCATCGTTTAGAGTTATATGAACATGTAGAACTTCCACGTGATGAAAAAAATGATATCGATATAGCTGCTTCTACACAAAAATTAAATGATATTGTTGAATCTTGGGTCCGTGAATATCCTGGACAATGGATGTGGTTACATAGACGTTGGGACATCTAACATAAGCTCTATTGCTTACAAAGGAAGTGCAAAATGTTGGCCTCAAAAGATATCAAAGATCTCACTGCAATTATCACTGCATTACGAAACTCTGATAATGGTTGTATCTGGCATAAAAAACAAACTTTTGAATCCCTCATACCCTATATGCTCGAAGAAGTTTACGAAGTCATTGATGCCATTGAACGAAAAAATCGAAAGGATCTCTGTGAAGAACTTGGGGATCTTCTTTTACAAGTTGCCTATCATGCTACCATAGCACAAGAAGAAGGCAGCTTTACTTTTGAAGATGTTGTTTATGCAATCACGGAAAAAATGATTCGACGCCATCCTCATGTTTTTGGAAATGCCGAGCAAAAAAAACGAGGATTTATAAAAGAGGAGTGGGAATATATAAAAAAAAGAGAACAGGTTGAACAAAAAAGAATGTGCGAAGAAAAAAACAACAATTCCTCCATAAGCATACTCGCAACAGTAAAACAAATCCAGCCAGCAAACCAAGAGGCACTTGCTTTACAAGAAACAGCAGCTAAAGTAGGTTTTGATTGGCAAAAAAGTGATAAAGTTTTTGAAAAAATAGAAGAAGAACTGGAAGAGCTCAAAGAAGCCATCAAAAATAAACAAAACTCAGAGATAGAAGCAGAGTTTGGAGATCTCTACTTTATACTTCTTAATCTCGCGCGCCACTTAGCGATTGATTCACAAAAAGCATTAAAAAAAACGAATATAAAATTTCGAAATCGTTTCGCCTATATTGAAGAAAAGCTATCCACTCAATCTAAAACGCTCACTGACGCATCCTTGAATGAAATGGAAGCACTTTGGAAGCAAGCTAAAAATGAACGATAAAAAATAGTAGATTTCTTCTACCTAAAAGAACAAGCCCCTCTAAAATTACTAAATTATAATTTAGCTCAGCTCAATTTGTTTTATATTGATCCTGCGTAGCAGGACGAAGTTCCACCGATTCGCCACACCCGCATGCTGATACTTGATTAGGATTTTTAAAGACAAAACCAGACCGAAGCGTTGTCACTTCATAATCCATCTGCGTCCCTAATAAAAATAATACCGCATCATGTGCTACAAAAACACGGGCACCATTCACTTCAACAACATCCGCATCTATCCCCTTTTCTTTGACAAGAGTAATTGTATACTCCATCCCTGCACAACCACCTTTTTTGATACCAACAAGAATACCCTGTGCATCTTTTGCATCCATAATCGCTTTAACACGATCCACTGCTGCTTGCGTCAAATTTATTACCGAAAAACGGCTCATCCTTTACTCTTTTCTTAGTTCAATAGACACTTTGAAAGTTTTTCCTCTACAATATTTTATCTGATATTTTAGAAAAAAAACAACAAAACATGAATTAAAGCATTCTGATCTTGCATATTTCGGTAAAAATACATACCCGTAAAATGAGATTTGTGATTATACAATCCAGAACTTACAATTTTTTATCCATATAAAATGAAAATACCTCGTCTATAAGACTCTAAAAAACGAAAACTTTTCAAAACCATACATTCACTCCTCTTCTTTTGAAAATCTTTATCTTTTTAGAAAAGTAACGATTAGGTAAGAAAAAAATATACCTTCAGCACTCATTTGCTCCAATTCATACCCCTAAATTCACCAATCTTACCCCCTCCTCACAATCTCAAAAGTAATTAAATGCATACATCTATTAACTATAGAGCTAAAAATTTAATGATCACAAAGAATTTTACAAATTCGTTATTTATCTTGAATTAACAACAAAATATTGATGTCCAAAATTTTTACTTTCAAAAGCTCTAAGTGCAAGAGCATTTTAGATTTTATTCTGTTTATTTTTTCTCTTGCCTTTAAAGAAACAGTCATTTAATCGTTTTACACGAACTCGGAGCGTAGCGCAGCTTGGTAGCGCACTTGACTGGGGGTCAAGGGGTCGTGGGTTCAAATCCCGCCGCTCCGACCATTTTTAAAATGCTATAAAATAAGCTTACTTAAAAAGTGAATTATTATGCATTTCAATTGCACACACATGAACTTCTTCTTCAACGTAGAATAATGTGCAATGATATTTTATCAAAAATTCGAGATAAGCTGTTTTATTAAAATGCGCTTCGTTCTTAGGAAAACACATACGAAACGCGAGACCTTTTGCCTCGCGTTTTTTATTCTTCAGAAAAATTTATAATTATCCGATCTCATATTTTCTAAATTTTCTTTACACGATAACGTCGCTGTTATCATTTTTTGTAATGGATGGTGACATCTGTACGGTTATCTTTTTGGGTTTTAATTCAGCTGGCATTTCCCTTTTAAGCTGAATATGAAGAAGCCCATCTCCAAGTTCTGCCCCAATAACCTTAACATGATCAGCCAAATGAAAACGCCGTTCAAAAGCACGCGAAGCAATACCTCGATAAAGGAATTCTCGCTCTTCATCATCATTTTTAGACTTTCTGTCTCCCTTAACGATCAGCTGGTTACAATGCGTTTCAATATCAATTTCATCTTGAGAAAAACCAGCAACAGCCATAGAAATTCTATAAGAATCTTCAGTTAAACGCTCGATATTATAAGGGGGATAAGAAGAAACTTCCTCTGGTTGTGTTCTAGAATCAAACCAGTTAAAAAGATGATCAAAACCTACTGTGGAACGATAAAATGGTGAAAAATCTACTTGACGCATAATATTGCCCTCCTCTAGAGCGACTATAATTTATAACTAATTCACAAAGTTCCCATATGGCAAACTTACTTGCGAACCTGCAGCCCCATCATGGCAACCGCACTATATTATCTAGTAATCGTTTTTCTTTATTTCAACTCTTTGGGACCTAAATTGATAAAAACTATCTAAAAAGCAATATACCCCTTTTTTAATCCTCTTTCTTTATTACATAAATGTCAAAGTACTAAGTGGCAAATACACTGTAAAGGATTTCAATTGGAAACACCTCTTTATCCCATAGACTGGGGTTCCACTTCTCTTAATATCCATCATGATACTCTTAAAATAGCAATAGATCACGAAATTCGTTTTGCTATAACATATCCTGAGGTGGAAAAATCTAAGGGAACAATTGTTATTCTCAAAAGCTACGCAAATACTTTAGAAAAATATTTTTTATTAATAAATGAAATTTCTAAACGCGGTTTTCATACAGCAATATTTGACTGCTTTGATCAAGAAAAAACATCCTTCAAGATAAGAAAACAAAGCCGACATCATTGTTTTGATATAAATAATGATATTAATGACTTATATAAATTTCTTAAAAGTATTGTTTATCCTAATTGTCCGCCGCCTTACTCTATGCTCGCCTATGGCATAGGTGGATTGATAGCACTTAGCGGATTAGATCTCATTAATCATCAGTTTAATAGATTGCTCTGTGTTTCTCCCCTTTTTGCTCCATTCGGCAATAAAACGAATGGTTTTCAACATAAGTTAACACAATTTCTTTCTGATATAGGTCTTGGCTTTATACCAGCGAAAGATAGTAAAAAATTAAACAAGACAAAACAAAAAAATATACAATTGGGACACATACATAAAGTGCCGCTCCCTTCCATTAAGCCCCCAACATCCCAATGGATGGCTTCAGTATTTAATGCGATTGATTCTATGAAGAGAAATGTACTTCATGGAGATTTACGAATCCCAACACTCTTTATTCTTGCCAATCAAAACAATATTGCAAACAACATTGAAGTGCGGCAATTATGCCAACACACACGTCTAACAGAAAGTATTACTATTACAGGCGCTGAACTGGATACAATTATGATTAACGAAGATTATAAAAAACAATTTTGGGCTGCATTTGATGCCTTTATTCCCGATAATGTATCTGTAAAATAACATTAAACCTTAATTTCCGCTCCGCCCCATCAAAAAAGAAAGTTTCTACGAGCATTGGATCTACAAACACTTTTAAATATAATAGATTTTTCTTTCCAACCACTCATATGATTTGTTTTCTAGCCTTTACAGGCAAGCCATAACCTAAATATTCACCACGCATTCTACTAAAAAACTAATATACAAAGTATATCATTACATTAAACAATATTATTTACATCATAAAAAATAACTTAATAAAAAAACTATTTATATAAATAAAAATAATAAATCTATCTTAATATAACATGATACATATTTACAAATAAAGCATCAAAATACTATTTTTTATCTGTTATTAAGTGATAATTTAATATTATTCTAGAAAAAAATAGTTTTCATCTATTTAAGGAAAAAACTGGAAATAAAGCACATTTATAATATTTATTACAAATCTCTATAAAAACAAATAACTATAAAATTTCTATTTCTTAGGAGAACTTTTTAAAAACAATAAATTAACATAATATTCTTCTAATTTCTCGATATATGAAAACCCTACAATAACGGTTTTCATAAGTTTTTTAATGGAATTCTGATAATAATCAGTAACTTTAAAAGAAAAGATAGTAAAGAATCATCTTAGTAGTTTTAGAGACCCCCTTCTTTTTTCAAAATCACATATATTTCGAATTTAACCAACTCACAACGAATATGCTGTATTTTGAATCAGAATGTAAGAATTAACCATTTTGCCATTCATTTCAATTATGAGCATTTTACCATCTTTTTTATAAATACTCTATATTGTATAATTGATGCGGCAAAACTCTGACAAATGGAGCCATTGGAATATAATCATGAAACGAATCCTGCTCGCAGAAGATGATAACGATATGCGTCGCTTTCTCGTAAAAGCCCTAGAACGTGCAGGCTACGAAGTCGCCGACTTCGATAATGGTATTAGCGCATATGAACGTTTACAAGAAGAACCATTTTCCCTTCTCCTGACTGATATTGTGATGCCAGAGATGGATGGAATCGAACTCGCACGACGTGCTACTGAGATTGACCCTGATTTACGAGTAATGTTCATTACAGGTTTTGCAGCGGTAGCACTCAATTCAAATAGTGATGCCCCTCCTGATGCAAAGGTTCTCTCTAAGCCATTTCACTTACGTGAACTCGTCAATGAAGTTGAAAAGATCCTTATCGCTGCTTAAAAAGTATTTTTTAAAGTTATTTGCATCTGTTGAAAGAGAAAATTAAATTAGGCATTGACGTTTGGCATTCTATATGGTGTATGCAACATCAATGAATGGGCGTGTAGCTCAGCGGGAGAGCACTACGTTGACATCGTAGGGGTCACAGGTTCAATCCCTGTCACGCCCACCATTCAACTTTATAGTATAAATAAATTATTGAGTTATCGTATTCTTCCAAGGTACGGGATGCGTAAATAAAGATTCGGAAATAAGATTGTGCAACATGCCTCTACAAAGGGCATACTTTACGGAGTGTTTCTAATATTTTTTACGTTCTGATAGCGCCTCTTGGGGGAAGCCATTTAAAAGTATCACAAACGTAATAACAGCCTCATTTTGCAACAGATTAGAAGTTTGATTTTAAAATTCTTTCCACAAGCATAGGCTTCCGTTCTGAAAAATATTGTTTGTTTCCTGATCTATCCACTGTTTTTCTTAATTCTTTCATGTCTATTGGTATACAACTTGTTGTCCAAACAGTTAGATATAACCACAGTCACTTCGATAGATATAAAACACTTAACCTTAGAGCTGTATTTTGAGTTTACCAATTACAGATTATAATAAAATATTAAAAAGAGTAAAAAACACGATAAAAGCAAATTTTTTCATTCTAAAAATACATTGATTTATAATCATGTTTTATTGTTTGCTATGTTGAATGAGAAATCCGAATATCGTAATGTTTTCTTATTTCAAACCTATTTATATTGAATCAAACAAAACCGTCTCTCTTACACGTCATAAGAGGAATTAGTATTAAGTAAAAATTGTATAAAAAAGCACAAAAACGCCGATAAATGCCTCAAGTACTGAGATCTATTGCAACATCGGAGGCTGACAAATAGGCAAAGTGTATGATAATGTCAGCTTATTTCTTCATAAGTGTAAAGATGATGGAGCTCAATGGATTTATCATTGTACCATTCACGAGCGCCAGCGTGAAGTGAGCTTTAAGAGATATCTCTTAAAACAAAGCCTGTAAAATGGCATTCTCTTCACACTGTATTCCTATTGAAATAATGATCACCTTGAACCGTGTGAGTTTAGATCTTCAGAGCTCATCTGCATAACATTTTAATGTGATTGTTATCCAATATTAAAATACTTCTCACATGATGTACAAGCTATAAAGAAATAAGAAAAAACATTTGAAAATGTAAATATGAAATCTAAAAATTTAACTCTAAGATACAACCTATCTTCATTCATATAAATATACAGTGTATATTCTTAAACCTATAAGACTAAGAAAACCTAAACATTGATGAAACCTACAATCCTACCTGAAAAACAGTGACAATCATGTTAAATCAAATTGTCCGCAAGTGTCTCTCACTGAAAAAAACAATATCTTATCTGGACGGCACATATAACATCTTTTTATACGAAAAAACTATAAAGAAGTAATTTGTTATGAATCACAGCTTCCAATACAAGAAGATATTTTCACCTCTTGTGCCATCTGTAAATTCTCATCATAAACAGATATCGTTTTTATTCTTCAATGTTTCATAAACTGTTCTAAATCGAATCCATCATGCCTTGTATCTAATCAAAATCGATCTTACCAAAGATCATGCAAAAAAACGTAATAATATTATTCATAAAAAATAAAAAAAATCACAATAGATGTTTTTTGGCAATTTCACCAGCATTAGCAGCAATGCTTAAATCTAATCTAAGAAATAAAATATTCATTTTCAGAAAGATGAAAAGAAGCTCTTAAAAAATAATTTTTACAATCTGTTTCCTAAAGCATGTAATGTAGTAGCAACACGCGGCACGAAAATGCAATGCTATAAGTTTCAATAATCAAAAACAATTATTACTGAAAAAAGATAAAACAGCATTATTTTATACTAAAACAGTCAACAGAAAACGTGTAGCAACAAAATAAACCAAAAAACATCAAAAAGGTTCGGGATTATACAGAAAAATAAGCTAATAGAATAAAAGGAAAACTCTCTAACTTTTTATAGCCTATAAATATCATTTAAACATGGTGATCCCGACAGGATTCGAACCTGTGACCCACGGCTTAGAAGGCCGTTGCTCTATCCAGCTGAGCTACGGGACCCAACTGATTATTTTATCAATTCAAAATAGCATCTTCAATTCAATGTGTCCAAGAATGCTGCCGATCACTGCGAAAATTATCAGAATAAGAAATAGCACGTCGAATCGATGTATGTTTCTTTTCTACACGGTAAGAGATAGCATTCTTACGTGCAAAAGCAATCGCTTCTTCCTTCCTATTAAATCGAATCTTTACCTGATTATTCATATCAGACGTTGCCGTGTAGCCCATAAGAGGTTCAAGCATTTTTGCTTTCATTGGCTCATACTCTAGAATCCAAAAACCTGTATTCCCCTTACCTGACTGCATAGCTGTCTTAGCAGGACTATAAATACGTGCGATCATGCCTTTTTCCTTCAGATTACACAACGCTTGGATGATAGTTTCTCACCACACGTACCCAATTGGGTCATTCTCACACACTCAATCAAATATGGTCGGAGCGATAGGATTCGAACCTACGACCCCCTGATCCCAAATCAGGTGCGCTACCAGGCTGCGCTACGCTCCGCCATTTACATTTACTTGATGCACATTTCCTAAAATTTTCACAACAGAAGTGCAAGAGAAAAACACACTTTTTTTAAATTTTGTTGCATTTCTTTACAAAAAAGCACATTTTTTAATTTTTTCCCCTACTCAATAACAAATTTATTGACAAATAGTAGAAAATAACCTCCGTAAAAAATCCAATCTATATTAAAAAAGAATGAATTTCTCTATAAGAACTTCATAATTTTTATCCTGTTTTAAGCAAGCTCTCACTGTATCAAAACGCATTTCACAGATACAGTTTTAGAAAAAAACGACTTAAATATCATAGATAAATTTTCCCAAAGAGAACATAAGCCAAAGAATTCAGCTGTATTAAGCTTTTTTCTCCTCTTTTTCTATCTTCCCAAGGACTCTTTTATTAAAAACTCTAGAATCTGCGACAATTCATATTCATAAACAACAAACATTTTTTCAAAGCACAAAGGTTTCATTATAAATAAAATAAAGCGCTCTTTTTAGAAAAATTTTCAAATGCGAAGATGAAAAGAATTCAACATCATACAATAAAATCTCAAAGTTATTTAAAATAAACACATGACAAAAGTAAAAAACACTATTTTTCTCTCTTATATAGATATCCAAAAAAGAAAAAATTTAAATGACTTGTCTTTTCACATATTGAAACGATAATAAAAGGACAGAATAAGTAAGCCATGATAAGGAGTATTTACGGATTTCTTCTATTTAAAACTTCAGCAATAACAGCACGTGTTATTTTTCTTTTTCTTTGTAATGCCAACTGATCAACAGAATCAATAACACGCTTCAATGAAAATAAAGAACGTTCACAACGGCTTACAAGATAGTAAACCGTATCTGGATGTACAATAAGTTGCCTATCGGAAAAAAGCTTAAAAGCAACAGCTGTTAACAATGCATCATCAGGCTGATTAATTTCAACGAACATCACCGAATTAAGACGACTTTTTAGATCATTTAACGTTAAATTCCAAGCGGAAGGAAGTGTTCGTGCCGTCATCAATAAAGTAGCTTGTCGTGCATCAAGATTTCTTTGCTTAATACTGTTAATTAAATGAAAAAGTTCTGTCTCATTGATTTCACCTGTATCAATATCCTCTATTAAAAATGATCTTCCTAAAGAAGCCATAGTAACAGCCTGACCAAGTTCATTGTACTGAATCCTGAAAGCATCTGCTTTTTGGAGCCATATATTAGAAAAGTGCGTTTTTCCAGATCCTTCTTTACCAACCAAAACTGCAATAGGTAAGCTCCAATTGGGCCAGTGATCAATAAGCTGAAAAGCCATACGATTGCTTTCCGTTACCACTAAATCCTCAAATTGAAAAATCGGATCATAAGGAAAATTTAAAGATAATTGCGTTTCACGCCCATTCATTTTAGCGACTCCGAATTTCCGCTTCGCGAATACATCTGAGAACTCAGATAAGTATGAAGAGCAAAACGAACTAAAACGCCAACAGCCGCTGCCGCAGGAACAGCAACAAGCATACCAGTAAAACCAAAGAGTGAAGAAAAAGCAAAAAGTGAAAACATCAACCATACGGGATGTAATCCCACTGATGAACCCACAAGCTTGGGTTGAAGAATATAACCTTCAATAAATTGACCAATTAAAAAAAGTGCCATCACAACAATGATTCCCCCCCAATTATTGGGATAAAACTGGACCCATGCAATACCAACAGAAAGGACCAAACCACTCATTGTGCCGATATAAGGAACAAAGCTAATAAGACCAATAAACATACCAATCAAAAGACTAAAATTGAGTCCTGCAATCGTTAAACCAATAGCATAATAGCCTCCCAATATGAGACAAACTGTTCCTTGTCCACGAACAAAGCCTGCAATAGCTCTATCCATTTCATGAAAAATACTACGGACGGTTTCAAGATGATCACGCGGTATTAACGAATCGATTGCTGTTACCATACGTGGCCAATCTAATAACATATAAAATGCCACCACAGGTGCCACAACAAATAGGCTAACGATATTAACGATAGATTTTCCTGACTTTAAAAGTGAATTCAAAAGAGACGTAATAAAATCCGAACCTTCGCCCAAAAATCCTTTAATATTATTCCGTAATTCATTTGGATCACTTCCAAAATAGCGCCTTAACCAATCAAAATCATGCTCAACAAAAAAGGTTTGAATACGATTAATATAAACAGGTAAACCATCACTCATAAATTGCTGTATTTGCCAACTAATAACAGGAATCAAAATAACTAAAGCAGCAACAAAGGTAATAACAATAAATAAGGTAATAAGGACAGTCCCAAACACACGACGAATACCAAATTTTTCAAGTAATTGAACAATGGGATTGAGAAAATAAGCCAACACAATCCCTGCCACAAAAGGAAGCAAAATCGATCCAAAAACAAACATAAAAAGAATGAAAAAAATCAGCGTACCAAGCCAAAAAAAGATTTGTCTTTTCATATTATTCGGCAACGGTAATTGAGTATACGCTGGCACATAAGTCTTATAACGATCACGAGATGTATTCTCACTCACTTTCTTTCTCATAAGTTGCCAAGAAGACTGTCCGTGATTATCTGATATCTTGCTCATAAAATATCCTAAAAAAATCTTCACAAAAAATTATAAACAACTTCAAAATAAGCTACAAGAAAAGTTGCTTATTTTCTTATCAATATCTCTTGCAGAGAGAACTCTATCATGGCATTGCATAATATCAAAACCTGATTTTCCATTAAAGGAAGGCTCCAATGAGCAATCAAGATCTTATAAAGAATAAATCCAAAGTCGGCCTTACCTACGCAAAAGCCGGTGTAAACATCGATATGGGTAATGCCATGGTAGAAAAAATAAAACCCTTTATACGCGCTACAAAACGAGCCGGAGCAGATGCAGAAATTGGTGGGTTTGGTGGCCTTTTTGATTTAAAAGCCGCTGGCTTTACAGATCCTATCCTCGTAGCAGCCAATGATGGTGTGGGAACAAAATTAAAAATTGCTATCGAAGTAGGTCACCATAATACTGTAGGTATTGATCTCGTTGCTATGTGTGTCAATGATTTACTTGTACAAGGAGCTGAACCGCTCTTTTTTCTGGATTATTTTGCAACTGGAAAGCTCGACCCTGAACAAGGGGCTGCGATTGTTTCTGGTATTGCAGAAGGATGTAAACAAGCCGGTGCTGCTCTTATTGGAGGAGAAACTGCAGAAATGCCAGGAATGTATGCAGAGGGAGATTATGATCTAGCCGGTTTTGCTGTAGGAGCATGCGAACGTAGCAAGCTACTCCCTTCAAAAGATTTGATAGAAGGTGATGTTATATTAGGTCTAAGCTCCTCTGGAATTCATTCCAATGGCTTTTCGCTTGTTCGACGAATCATCCAGAAAAATTATCTCAAATGGAATGACCCTGCCCCTTTTTCCCCTGAAAACAGCCTTGGTATAGCACTTCTTACACCAACACGCATTTATGTAAAATCGCTTCTTCCTATCATGCGAAAATATGAAGGGATTAAAGCTCTTGCTCATATTACGGGTGGAGGCTTTCCTGAAAATATTCCACGTGTCCTTCCATCTTCTCTCTGCGCTGAAATTAATCTTTCTACCATCAATGTTCCAGCAGTATTTTCATGGATTGCCAAACAAGGTAAAATAGAAGAAAGAGAAATGTTAAGAACATTCAATTGTGGTATTGGCATGATCATTATCGTAGCACAGCATGCAGCTGAAACAATTACACAAGCTCTTGAAAGAAAAGGAGAAACTGTAACTCCCCTTGGTATTTTAACAAAATGCCAAGATCAAAATAAAGGAATACTTTATCAAGGGGTACTGCATTTATGAAAAAACAAATCGTCGTTTTCATTTCTGGTAATGGGTCCAATATGGTCGCCCTTGCTCAAGCTAGTCAACAAAAAGAATATCCTGCTGAAATTGTCGCGGTTATTTGCGATAATCCGCGTGCAAACGGTATTGAAAAGGCGCAAAACCATAACTTACCTATTCATATTGTTGATCGTAAAATTTACAAAACAAAAGAAGAGCATGAAGAAGATATTTTTACGATTTTAGATCAATATAAACCAGATTTTCTCTGCTTTGCAGGGTATATGCGTCTTATCTCACCACGTTTTGTAAAACTTTATGAAGGACGAATTTTAAACATTCATCCTTCTCTTTTGCCTTCATTTAAAGGCTTAAACACACATGAAAAAGCTTTACAAGCAGGTGTAAAAATCACGGGTTGCACTGTTCATCTTGTTACAGAAGACATGGATGCAGGAAAAATCCTTGCCCAAGCAGCCGTTCCAGTCTATCCCCATGATACTGCTGAGTGCTTAGCAGAAAGAGTTCTTAAAGTAGAGCATAAACTCTACCCTGAAGCTTTAAAAGCATTTATTGAAGGAAAGAGCAAAATAGTCGATACGCAACAACAGCTTTTATCTTTTTGAGTGTATCAACAATCTATTAATCAGCATATTTCAATGCTTTACACATAGTTTCTGCTCAGTATCTACAATTGAAAATCTCTATGAAATGTTGACATAATAGAGCCCATCTCTTCATAAATTTTTGCACAAAACATGTGATTTTTTGAATTTTATTTCATTTTCAAAATTCTTCTTCTTTATTTAGTTCTATGACATTATCATAAGCTCTATTTATCAAAATGCTCTCGTCTTTAGCCTAAAAAATCTTAAAATACGCAATTTTTCTATTGCATAAATTTTTTCTCATGATGAAAGTGTTTCTTTAACTGTTACAGCTAACTGTTTGAGTGTAAAAGGTTTAGATAAAAAACCAAAAACAGCATCTTGTGGAAGATTTTTAGCAAAAGCATCTTTTGCATATCCAGAAACGAAAAGAAATTTGATACCAGGATAGTTTTTACGGACTTCCTTCAATAAAGTGGGCCCATCCATTTCTGGCATCACCACATCGGAAACAATAATATCAACATCTCCTTTTTGTTCCTCAAGAATAGAGAGTGCTTCCGCCCCACTTGCTGCCTCTAAAACCGTATATCCTCTCATTTGAAGAGCTCTTACCCCCCCCATTCTGACCGCATCTTCATCTTCAACCAATAAAACAGTCGCAGATCCTGTTAAGTCTATATTTTTATCTTTCTCTTCATCTTTTTCAATCTTTTGAGAAATTTCTCCTTTTATATTGGGGATATAACGGGGAAGAAAAATATGAAATGTTGCTCCTTCACCTTCTTTACTTTCACAATAAATATACGCACCGCTCTGCTTGATAATTCCATAAACCATTGATAAACCAAGTCCTGTTCCTTTTCCAACTTCTTTTGTTGTAAAAAATGGCTCAAACATTTTTTCTTGTATAGCAGCAGATATACCAGCCCCTGTATCTGAAATAGTCAATTGCACATACTCGCCAATTGCTAATCCAAGATGATTAAATTCAGCACTTTGTTGCTTTGTAATATTATTTGTTGCAATCGTAACAATACCTCCATCTAACATGGCATCACGCGCATTAATAACCAAATTCATAATAACACGCTGAAAAGATGCTTGATCAACTTCAACGCTCCACAAATCTCTTCCATGGATAATTTTTAACTGAATATTATTCCCCAAAAGTGGTAAAATAAGATTGCGGATATCTGATAAAAATTCAGTAAAATCGACTTCTTCAGGTCGAAGTGTTTGCTTTCTAGAAAAAGCTAATAATTGCTGGACAAGAGCAGCTGCACGATTAGCATTGTTTTTAATATTGATCAGATCAGCATGAGCAGGATCAGAACTACGATGCGTATTTAAAAGAAGATCACACGACATTAAAATTGCTGTTAAAACATTATTAAAATCATGAGCAATGCCGCCAGCCAATTGTCCTACAGCTTGCATCTTCTGACTTTGCATCATTTTATCTTCAAGAGTTTTTTGTTCGGTTGTTTCAATCACAGAGATAATAAGCAAATCTTGCAATGCATCACCGTGATAGGGCGGTACAGACATAATATGGAGCCGTAAATGGCATTCTTCATTTTTTTCTAAAACAGTTTCTAGAGAAACAAAATAATTTTTATTTGTCGCAATTCTCTGAAAAGAACGCTCTAACTGCACACAATCACGACGAGAAATAACATCATAAAAATTGACAGCTTTGTCCATACATCCCGTGAGTGATGAAAAAGCTTTATTCATATGAACCAATTGCCCTGCATGATCCACCACGGCTATTGCAAAAGGACTCGCATCAAAATATTCTCCTAATATACTGGGTAATTTTAATTGATCATCCTCTTCTTTTTGTATTTGTTGTGGAATGATCACAACACGATAAATGGCTTCCTCTTCTAAGAGAGAAGAAACAGATATAAGACAATGGAATATTTTCTCACAAGTCGTGTGTGAATTTAAACATAACGAAAACCTATAAGGTAAAGAGTAACCTGAACTTTGATATCTGTTGGTTTGTAAACAGATATCACTCCATGAGCTCTTAGCACCAACGCTATCAAATAACGAATCAAAATTATGTTGACCAATTGAGAAATTCGCTAAATCAATTGAAAACCATTCTGCAAAAGTCGCATTGGCATAAAGAATAGTTCCTTGTCTATTAACGGATACAAAACCAATAGAAGCTTGATCCAAGTGATTGATAGCCTCTTGAAGGTTCGAGAAAAAAACTTCTCGCGTTTGTTGTAAGTGCGAAATATCAGTAATACGCCAAAATAAAAGCTTTTTTTTCTGTTTTGTGATAGGTTGAATGGAAATATTATACCAAACAGATTTTTTTAATGTAGAATCGGTAAAAATTGGCTGTTCTACTCTTAATTCCTCTTGCGCTGCAAGATTATTACAGGCTGCAACCTTTAAGCGATACGAGAGTGCACCGGCTCCTGGCAGATCTGCAATAACCCTATAACAAGACACTTCAGGCTTATAGGTCAGAATTTTTCGATAGTTTTGATTAGAATAATAAACAAAACCAGAAAGATCAGAGATTACAATTGCATCATCGCTCCTATTAAAGATGCTAAAATCAAAATCTTCATGCGACCACACATGATATCTTAAAATTCCCATTCCACACAAAACGAGTGTTGCAACACCGATCATTGCTAGAATCAAAAAAGATATTGATATCGCCTGTTGCAAATAGTTTTGTGGATAAAAAAAACCTAAAATACCCACAATGAAAAGAAAACCTAATACAAAAACAACACCAAAAATCACAACTCTCCAGTGAAACGAAGACGCTGATCTTTCATTATTCTGAAAATCTTTATCCATCTCTCTTTGCCTTAGCTTATAGCTATTTCTTATGTCACAAACTTCCTTTATATTCGTTGTTATGTTGTTATAAAGTATATACTATGATATTATCTAAGATAAGCTCGCTTAATATTCAAAAGTTTATTTCTTACATTATAAGTGAATCTTTTGAGGGTATGTTTATAACTTTATCTCAATAAAAAATAATATTTCCATCCAAAATGGGAGAAAATCTATGTATATCTGGTTATCAGAGCAGATAGGTGTATCTGCTGCAAACATAACGATAAGCTTTCTGCTTTTTATAATAACAATCGCAGCTATTACCGTAATTATCGTGTTTTTACGTCGCTTAAGTACAGGAAGATACAGCATTAATAGAAAAAAAAGTCTATCACGATTAGCATTATGTGAAGTAATTTCTATAGATCGAGCACGCCGCCTTGTTTTAGTCCGTTGCGATAATAAAGAACATTTGCTCCTTATTGGCGGATTAACAGATGTAGTTGTAGAATCCGATATTACTGATACATCAAAAATACAAAAAAGAAAAATACACACACATCTAAATTCCGCCCCTCCAGAAAGAAACGATGTATCGGATAAAAGTCCCTCTCCTTTTACGAATCAAGCGGTAAAAGATTCAGCCATCACCGCCGAAATTGAGGGGCGGCAAGAACCATCTTTATTCATTCCTACCCATCAAAAATAAAAATATACAATTTTATCACCACGAATTTCGTTTGTTTATCATCTCAATAACCTTAATCATCGCGATAAACTCTTTCACGTCGTTCGTGACGTTCTTGCGCTTCCAATGACAAAACGGCTATCGGCCGAGCCTCAAGACGCTTGATACTAATGGGTTCGCCGGTTTCTTCACAAAAACCGTATGTCCCATTATCAATGCGCTCTAAAGCAGCATCTATTTTTGAAATAAGTTTCCTCTGACGATCACGAGCACGTAATTCGATTGTACGATCAGTTTCACAAGAAGCCCGATCAGTCAAATCGGGCTGACCAACATTCTCTTCCTGCAAATTTTCCAAAGTCTCACGAGCTTCTTTTAATATATCATTCTTCCAAGAAACCAATTTAGCACGAAAATATGCCTTTTGCCGCTCATTCATAAAAGGCTCATCTTCACTAGGGCGATATTGACCATCAATCTCTTCGCTCATGCAATAAAAAACCTCCACATATGCTATGTGCGGTCTATATATTGTGCAATACCCATCAACACAAGAGTAAAATGTTTTTTCATAACAATCGACGAATATATCTAAATGCACTGTTTAGGTTTGATCGCTTTTTTATGTAGATTGAATTCTTGATCAAATCTCATCCAGAATCATTTTTCTCGCTTATTGAAAAACTTTAAAAAGAAGGAAATCAGATATCAGAGCCATCCCTCCCCTACTCCCTACATTGTTAAAAATCTAAATGAAGCAACAATAAATCATTTCATCAATGCAAAAAAATAAAATCTTTATAAAGGCAAAGTGTGATATTCACGTTTCAAATACATCAAAGCATCTTTTTCTTTATTACAGTTGATTGCAACAACCTCACCAATCAAAACACAATGGGTTGCGTGTTCGTGCCAACAAATCAAACGACAATCAAACGACGCTAGAGCGTCTGAAAGACTAGGCGCCCCCGTTTGCAAAGCTCCCCATTGAGCAACATCAAAACGCTCATTTTGTGTAGAATTGCAACGCCTCGAAAAAACATCCGCTAATGAGCGATGTTTTCCTGCCAAGCTATTAACACAAAAATTTCCATTCTCCATAAACACCTGATTCTTTAAATTATGACGCATGAGACAAACAAGAAGGGTTGGAGGATCATCAGATAAAGAACAACACGCCGAAACAGTCACCCCACGTCTTCCCTTAATACCATTTGTTGTCACAATATGCACAGCTCCTGCAAAAAGACTCATGGCATCTCGATATTCTTGGGAAGAAACCGCAATAGTATGTTTATGTTGAAGTTCAGGCATCAAATATGTTTTATGATTCGACATATCTTTCACTTATAAAGCTTTAAAATTTCAAGCAATCTTTCCATAAAAAGACCTATAATACATATTTTTTCTTTTCCGTCATAACACAAAAAATATTTGTGTATACACAGTGATATGATAAAAACTGCCAATCTAAGGAGATTTTAATGCCCCATTCTCATCTCATTTCGCCTTCTCTCTTGGCTTCTGATTTTTCTAAACTTGGACAAGAAATGTTAGATGTTGTTGATGCTGGTGCAGATTGGCTTCATCTTGATATTATGGATGGGCACTTTGTTCCTAACATCACCTTTGGTCCTGAAATCATCAAAGCTCTGCGCCCATTAACAAAAGCAATATTTGATGTCCACCTGATGATCGCACCAGTAGACCCTTATTTAGAAGCTTTTGCAAAAGCAGGTTCAGATATTATAACTATTCATGCTGAAGCAGGTCCACATCTTCATCGTTCATTACAAACAATCAAAAAAATGGGGAAAAAAGCAGGAATCGCACTCAATCCAAGCACCCCTGAACATGTACTTGAATATTTGCTTGATCAATTAGATCTCATTCTCATCATGACGGTCAATCCCGGTTTTGGTGGACAAAGTTTTATTCCAGAAATAAAAGATAAAATTAAGCGCGTTAAAAGCATGATTGCAAACCGCCCTATTGATCTTGAAGTTGATGGTGGTATCACCGTTGATACAATTGGGATAGCTGCAAAAGCTGGTGCAAATGTATTTGTCGCAGGCTCTGCAATTTATAAAGATGGCAATAAAGAGCTTTACAAAACACGTATTAGTGCATTGCGCCAAGCCGCAATCCTCTCACAACAAGGAAAAAAATGATGATCGCACGTTATTCCCGCCCTGCAATGGTAACAATTTGGTCTCCTGAAACAAAATATCGTATTTGGTTTGAAATTGAAGCCCATGCCTGTGATGCTCTTGCTCACTTAGGGATTATTCCGAAAGAAGCCGCCAAAGTCATTTGGGAAAAAGGGGCAGCAGCTAAATTTGATGTCAATCGTATTGATGAAATTGAAGCAATTACCAAACATGATGTTATCGCATTTCTAACCCACCTAGCTGAATTCATTGGACCAGAAGCACGTTTTATCCACCAAGGTATGACATCATCTGATGTTCTCGATACAACGCTGAACATTCAATTGATGCGTGCGAGTGATATTTTGCTAGAGGATATAGATCAACTTCTTGAAGCATTAAAAAGACGTGCTTTTGAGCATAAAGAGACAATCACCATTGGGCGGAGTCATGGCATTCATGCTGAACCGACAACATTTGGAATCAAGTTTGCTCTTGCATACGCTGAATTTTCTCGTTGTCGCAAACGTCTTCTTGCTGCACGAGAAGAAATTTCTACTTGCGCGATTTCAGGAGCTGTAGGAACTTTTGCTAATATCGATCCACGCGTTGAAGAACATGTAGCAAAAGCCTTGAAAATGCGTACTGAACCGGTTTCCACCCAAGTAATACCAAGAGATCGTCATGCTATGTTTTTTGCAACACTTGGTGTTATTGCTTCCTCTATTGAAAGGCTAGCAATAGAAATACGCCATTTACAACGAACAGAAGTTCTTGAAGCAGAGGAACATTTCTCACCTGGGCAAAAAGGTTCATCGGCAATGCCTCATAAACGTAATCCAGTTTTAACAGAAAATTTAACTGGATTAGCCCGTATGGTACGTGCATTTGCACTCCCAGCCATGGAAAATGTAGCTCTTTGGCATGAACGTGATATTTCCCATTCATCTGTTGAGCGTTATATTGCTCCAGATGCGACTATTACACTTGATTTTGCTCTTTCTCGCCTCACATCTGTCATTGAAAATCTCATTGTCTATCCAGAAAATATGCAAAAAAATCTCAATAAATTCCGCGGTCTTGTTCACTCACAACGGGTTCTTTTGGCACTCACACAAGCAGGGATTAGTCGTGAAGATTCTTATCGGATTGTACAACGAAATGCGATGAAAGTTTGGGAACAAGGAAAAGATTTTTTAGAAGAACTCCTCAACGACAAAGATGTTACCAAAGCTTTAAGTGAAGAAGAACTTCGCGAAAAATTTGATCTTTCTTACCACACCAAACATATCAATACGATTTTTAAACGTGTTTTTGAAGAACAATAAAGCGACATAGAAAACCAAAATCCATTCAACCTATGATCAAAAATCTGTTGTAACAAAGAAAACAATTCATGAAAGCAAATCAACTCGATATTCTTATTGTTCCTGGCTACAAAGGATCTGGTCCAGATCATTGGCAAACACGCTGGGAAAAAAAATTGTCGACAGCCAGCCGCATTGAACAACTCCATTGGTCAAAGCCTGTTTGTGAAGAGTGGGTTAACAAAGTTAAAACCGCCATCGCAAAAGCTCAAAGGCCTGTTATGCTTATTGCTCATTCATTAGGAGTTCCCAGTGTTATTCATGCAACTGTACAAAATACAGAAAAAATTTGTGGCGCTTTCTTTGTTGCACCTCCAGATGTCGCCAATGAAAAAATACGTCCCAAACATTTAATGACATTTGGCCCCTATCATCGCCAAAAGCTTCCTTTTCCTTCTATTGTCATAGCCAGTCGCAACGATGAGTTTTGTCAATTTTCAGTAGCAGAAAAAATTGCCAATGATTGGGGATCACTCTTTGTTGATGCTGGGTATTCTGGCCATATTAACGCAGAATCCGGACACGGACCTTGGCCTGAAGGGCTTATGGTCCTCTCTCACTTTCTTGCAAAAATTTGATCCAAAAGAGGTGATCTTCTTTCTCATCGCTTATGTATCTTCACCTTTGGGTAAACGTGTAATGATAAAAATTATAAAAGTATCATAGCAATATCATTGAGAAATTCTATCAATTAGGATAGTATCATTTATCAATGTTATTAAAAACCTCTCAAGATAAATAGAGAATCATGATGAATCGTCGCCACCGTATTTATGAAGGCAAGGCTAAAATTTTATATGAAGGACCTGAACCAGGGACTTATATTCAATTTTTTAAAGATGATGCAACTGCCTTTAATGCAAAAAAACATGAAATTATCGACGGAAAGGGCGTTTTAAACAACCGAATTTCGGAACATATTTTTAGCCATCTTGGACGTTTGGGCATCCCAACACATTTTATCAAACGTATAAACATGCGCGAACAGCTTATTAAAGCGGTGGAAATCATTCCGTTGGAAGTTGTTGTTCGCAATGTTGCTGCCGGCTCTCTTGCTAAGCGTTTAGGACTGGAAGAAGGAACCCCGCTTCCGCAATCCATCATTGAATTCTACTATAAAAATGATTCTCTCGATGATCCTATGGTAACGGAAGAACATATCACAGCTTTTGGATGGGCTGTCCCACAAGAGATAGAAGATATCATGCAACTTTCAATTCGTATTAATGATTTTCTTTCTGGGCTTTTTGCCGGTGTTAACATCCAATTAATTGATTTTAAAATGGAATTTGGTCGCCTGTGGGAAGATGAAACAATGCGCATTGTTCTTGCTGATGAAATCTCTCCTGATTCTGCACGACTATGGGATATGCACACACAAGAAAAAATGGATAAAGACCGTTTTCGTCGTGATATGGGAGGGCTTATTAATGCCTATCAAGAAGTTGCCAAACGTCTTGGTATTATGAATGAAAACGAACCAACACGACCAAGTGGTCCCGTTCTCGTAAAGTAAAAACAAGGTAAAAAACATCACCTTATACAAACACCCCTCTTCAAAGGAGAGGTTCTTTTAACAAGCAGGAAGCAAAAAATGAAAGCACGCATCACGGTTACTTTAAGAGAAAGCGTTCTTGATCCACAAGGAGAAGCAATTATCGGTGCTTTAAAAAGTTTGGCTTTCGAAGGCATTCAATCTATTCGTCAAGGAAAGGTTTTTGATATTGTTCTTGATGATTTACCTTCTGAAACTGCAAAGAAAAAACTTGAACAAATGTGTGAAGAGTTACTCGCAAATACTGTCATCGAAAATTATACAATCGAACTTCTGTAAGTGAAACGCTCATGAAAACTGCCATCATTCAACTTCCTGGATTAAATCGTGATCGAGATATGGTTGCAGCATTACATCATATAACGGGAGTTGAGCCACTAAAAATTTGGCAAACAGAAACAACAATTCCAGATGTAGATGTTATTATTATTCCTGGTGGTTTTTCCTATGGCGACTACTTAAGATGTGGTGCGATTGGAGCGCGAACTCCCGTCTTAAAAGCCATTCGTGAAAAAGCACAAGAAGGTACGACAATTATAGGTATCTGTAATGGATTTCAAATTTTGTTGGAAGCAGGATTATTACCCGGTACTTTAATGCGTAACGCTTCTTTAAAATTTGTTTGTCGTGAAATCAAGCTTGAAGTCGTCAACGCCAAGACAAAATTTTCTCGATATTATTCTAAAGGACAAATTATTCGTTGTCCTGTTGCCCATCATGACGGAAATTATTTTGTTGATAGTGAAACATTGAAACAAATGGAAGACAATGAACAAATTGTTTTTCGCTATGCAGAAAATACAAACCCGAACGGCTCAATGAAAGATATTGCTGGTATTGTTAATAAAGCTGGTAATATTCTTGGTATGATGCCCCATCCTGAAAACTTTATTGAACCCGCCCACGGAGGTACTGACGGTCGTTTACTTTTTCAAAGTGCTTTAGAGTTAGTAAATGGATAATGCTGCAAAAATACTCGCGCTCCATAATTTAAAAAAATAAGGATTTATACCATTTCTTGCTTCATAAAGCTATAAACAAAGCTCTTCACAAACAACAATGGATATTATTTTCTAAACACATAATTATTTAAGACCATTTTTAGTCTTAAATCCCACCAAACAAACGGACAAAATCTTCAGCTTACTGTCTATAAATATTTTTATTATTAAACAACATGATTGTTTATAATATAAGCTGCTAGGTTAAAAAAATAAAAATACTAAATTTCGATTAATTTGACGGATAAATACTCATGAAGCCTTGCAATAACATCACTATTACATCAGAACTCATTGCACAACACGGGCTAAAAGAAGATGAATATCAACGTATCCTAACGTTAATTGGTAGAGAACCAACATTTACTGAACTAGGAATTTTTTCTGCGATGTGGAACGAACATTGTTCCTATAAATCATCTAAAAAATGGCTAAAAACTCTTCCGACAGAAGGAAAATATGTCATCCAAGGACCTGGTGAAAATGCTGGTGTTGTCGATATTGGCGAAGGACAATGTGTTGTTTTCAAAATGGAAAGCCATAACCACCCTTCTTATATTGAACCTTATCAAGGTGCAGCGACAGGTGTTGGTGGTATTTTACGTGATGTCTTTACAATGGGAGCCCGTCCTGTTGCTGCTATGAATGCATTGCGATTTGGTGCTCCTGATCACCCACGAACACGCCATCTTGTTTCTGGTGTTGTTTCTGGAATAGGTGGTTACAGCAATTCTTTTGGTGTTCCAACGGTTGGTGGAGAAGTAAATTTTGATGAGCGTTATAATGGCAATATCCTTGTTAACGCTTTTGTCGCCGGTATTGCAAAGACAGACGCCCTTTTTTATTCTAAAGCACAAGGTATTGGACTCCCTGTTGTTTATCTGGGTGCAAAAACAGGACGTGATGGTGTCGGTGGAGCAACAATGGCTTCTGCTGAATTTGATTCTTCAATCAGTGAAAAACGTCCAACCGTTCAAGTCGGTGATCCTTTTACAGAAAAATGTCTCCTTGAAGCATGTTTAGAGCTCATGGAACTTGGAGCCGTGGTTGCTATCCAAGATATGGGGGCAGCAGGACTCACCTCTTCTGCCGTTGAAATGGGAGCAAAAGGAAATCTGGGGATACAGCTTAATCTTGATACAGTTCCTGTTCGAGAAGAAAACATGACAGCCTATGAAATGATGCTTTCTGAAAGTCAAGAGCGTATGCTCATGGTCCTTAAACCAGAACTAGAAAAGCAAGCAGAAGCAATTTTTCATAAGTGGGGACTACATTTTTCTATCATTGGAAAAACAACCGATGATTTACGTTTTCGTGTATTTCATCAAGGGGAAGAAGTTGTCAATCTTCCCATCAAAGAGCTTGGTGATGAAGCGCCTGTTTATGATCGTCCTTGGAGTGAGCCGGCAAAAAAAACACCCTTGAAAGCAGAAGACGTCAAAAAAGTTGAAAATCTTGGTGATGCGCTTCTGTGCTTATTGAATTCTGCTGATCAAAGTTCTCGGCGATGGGTTTATGAACAATATGATACCCTTATCCAAGGAAATAGCCTTGTTTGTCCAGGAGGTGATGCAGGCGTTATCCGTGTAGGAAACAACAGCAAACGTGCTCTTGCTTTTTCTTCTGATGTAACACCTCGCTATTGTGAAGCAGACCCTTATGAAGGGGGTAAACAAGCTGTCGCAGAATGCTGGCGAAACATTAGTACGACAGGTGCAACACCACTGGCTGCTACAGATAATCTCAATTTTGGTAACCCTGAAAAACCTGAAATTATGGGACAGCTGGTTTTTGCTATTAAAGGTATAGGAGAAGCTTGTAGAATCCTTGATTTTCCTATCGTTTCAGGCAATGTTTCTCTTTACAACGAAACAAATGGGGAAGCCATTCTTCCAACCCCCACAATTGCTGGTGTAGGCCTTCTTAATGATTGGTCTAAAATGGTAACAATAAGTGGTATGCAAAATGGAGATATTCTTGTTTTAGTAGGAAATTGCGGCTCCCATTTAGGACAATCAATCTATGCACGTAACATTTTAAATATTGATGCAGGCGCCCCCCCACCTGTAGATTTACAACTTGAAAAAAAGCATGGTCAATTTGTTCGAGATGTCATACATCGTGGTTTTATTCACGCCGCCCATGACCTTTCTGACGGAGGATTAGCGATAGCACTTGCTGAAATGGTGATTAAAGCAGGTAAAGGAATCAAAGTAAAGTTAAGCAATAAATCACCCCATCATGCAGAACTTTTTGGAGAAGACCAAGGACGTTATCTTTTAGCCGTCAAACCTCACTCTCTTAATAGTCTTAAAGAGCTCGCACAAATCAATACAGTTTCTTTAACAAAGCTAGGTCAAGTTGCAGGTGATGCACTTGATATAGATAAAATACTAAAACTTTCTATAGACAAACTCACAAAAGCCTATGAAAACTGGTTTCCACAATTTATGGGTGAAGAGTAAAAATTGTTTTTTCTCTTAAACAGCCTTTATAAAAATGAACAACATAGGAGAATAATGATGGCAATGAGTGCCCATGCAATTGAAACGCTTATTCGTGAAGGCATTCCTGATGCTACAGTAAGAATTCGTGATCTTGCTGGAGATGGGGAACATTATGCTGCAGAAGTTATTTCTGAAAGTTTTCGTGGTAAAACCCGTGTTCAACAACATAAAATGGTCTATGATGCCCTTAAAGGCAATATGGGAAATGACCTTCACGCCTTAATGTTGCAAACAAATGTCCCAAAATAATCTAAAATTTCTTCTTGCATTCACACATTTAATACGATTAAAAGCAGTATGAGTATAAATTACACACTGATAAAAATCTGAAATATCGAGGGATAAAAATGACCACTGTTCATGATTTTATTGACAACGAAATTAAAACAAACGACGTCATTTTATTCATGAAAGGAACACCTGACGCTCCGCAATGCGGGTTTTCAGGACAAGTTGTTCAAATTCTTGATTATTTAGGATTGAATTATAAAGGGATTAATATCTTAACTTCTAACGAATTGCGTCAAGGGATTAAAGATTACTCAAATTGGCCAACAATTCCACAGCTTTATATCAAAGGTGAATTTATCGGAGGCTGTGATATTGTTAAAGAGATGTTTCAAAACAATGAGTTACAGGAACTTTTGAAAGAAAAAAATATTCCATGTAATCAATCATAGGTATCTTTCATTTTATTCAGACTCTTAAAAAGAGCTGTTTTCAGACGAAATTTTTATTTCAAGGATGCCATATGTCATATTCAGTCGATGAACAAACGCATAGAGATGCGATTAGAAACAAAATTGGCTATAAAGAATTTGTTATTCTTATTGCTTCGCTCATGGCTATTAACGCTATAGCTGTTGATATTATGCTGCCAGCTATGCCCGATATTTTAGACGGCTTAAATGTTCTCAATGAAAATGATCAACATTATATCATTTCGAGTTATCTTATTAGCTATGGTATTGCTCAAATATTTTTCGGTCCAATAAGCGATAGGTATGGACGACGTAAACTTATTCTTCTCGGGCTTGCTTTTTATTCATTTACGGCGATTGGCTGTGCCTTTGTAACTGATTTTTCTCTCTTACTTATTTTACGTATCTTGCAAGGAATTGGAGGGGCTGCTATGCGCGTGCTCACAGTTTCCGTCGTACGTGATCTCTACAGTGGTCGAAAAATGGCAGAAGTTATGTCTATTGTTATGATGGTTTTTCTTGTTGCACCAATGGTTGGTCCCGCAACAGGACAGATCATTTTACTGCTCGGACATTGGCAATATATTTTTATTTTCATGGCAATGATTGGTTTAGGACTGATGATTTGGATTCAACTGCGCTTGCCTGAAACTCTTTATGCGCAACGCTCTCTTTCCTTTTCTTCAGTTAAACACAACTTATGGATTGTAATAACCAATCGCACAACACTTTGCTATACACTTGCAACGTCCATTATTTTAGGCTGTATCTTTACCGCCGTTAATACATCACAACAAACATATGAAGGGATCTATAATCTAGGACTTTGGTTCCCTATTGCTTTCGCAGTTGGTGCTGCATTTCAAGCTCTATCATCATTCTTTAACTCTCAACTCGTTGGACGCCTTGGAATGCGGCGTATTGCTCATACTATGCTTTTGCTCTTTTGTGCCACTTCATGCATTTGGTTTATTGGGTCCATCTTAGCAGGTGGTGTTATCCCTTTTCCTTTTTATATGACGTTATATTGTATATTAATGTTTACCTGCGGTGGTATTATGGCCAATTTCAATACACTCGCTCTTGAACCTGTAGGAGAAATAGCTGGAACAGCTTCTTCTGTATCCGGCTTTCTTCAAACATCTATCGGTGCAGGACTTAGCTTTTTTATTGCCCAACAATTTGATGAAACAACCATCCCAAACTCAGCAGGATTTTTCTTTCTGAGTCTCACTGCCATACTTCTCGTCTTATGGGCTGAACGTGGTCATCTTTTTAGACAATATCATAGTAATCCTAACGAATAAATATTACTACGAAAGATTAATAACATCTCTCTTGAACAATAAGAAAATAAACCTATCAGACAAAATAAAACATCTCCAAATAGAACATTCTTGTGTTAAACATTCACATTGTTTGTTTAAAGGTACAGCTCTCGAAATATCAAATCATTTCACGACAGCACCCATAAATGGTATAATGTAAAAAAACAAACATACTATTGTTGCAACAACTCTTGTCTGTGAAACGGTTTATTAAAAAATATTTTTATTCTTTTCTTCAATAGTTTTTATGAAGACGGGCTGGTCTCTCATCTCATGACAGGCAAACAAACAGTTTTGATTGGTTTAACCTAAACAAGATCGAAATAAGAGAAAAACTTACGCTTTAGGTCTTTCGTTCAATATAAAAAATAATAAATTATCTTTATAAATTAATATCTTACACAATCATAAAACCATAGGGAACTTTCCCATTTATAAAATACATTTAATTGATAAATTTTCCTGATTTTGGAAATCCTCTTGGAACCAAACGCCCGACGCCCGCACGCATTCCCATCCATTCAATGAGATCATCAGCTTGACGGTTAAAGATTCGTTCAGCTGTATCTTGCCAACTTAAGCCTTCTGATAAATTAAAAGTCTTGGCATCAACAACACCACCTTCTTTATAACGCTGTAAACGAACACCTTTACCGCGATTCATTTCTGGTATTTGTTCAATAGAAAAAATAAGCATTTTACGGTTTTCACCGACTACAGCAACATGATCACCATTTACCGGAACACAAAGCTTTACCTTATCAGGAGCTTTCACATTCATCACTTGCTTTCCTTTTCGTGTATTGGCGATCACTTCTGCAGAAGAAACAATAAAACCATTACCGTGAGATGAAACCAAGAGCAATTTTTCCTCGGCGTGATGCACAAACGCTGTGAGAACATCGTGCTCATCATCCATATCAACTAAGAGACGAATAGGTTCACCATGTCCCCGCCCTCCAGGTAAATTATTTGCACCAATAGCAAAAAACTTCCCCCCCGTACTGATCAGCACAATCTTGTCGGTCGTAAATGCTGGAAAGGCTAACTTTAAACTGTCTCCTTCTTTAAAAGAAAGTGCTTTATAATCGTTCAAGTGTCCCTTCAAAGCACGCATCCACCCCTTTTCAGAAATAACAATAGTAATCGGTTCTTTTTCGATCATTGCTTGTTGAATATCATCAAGATCATGTCTTGGTACCTCTTCAAACGTCGTACGTCTTTTCCCCAAGAGTGTTTCAGGACCAAAAGTGTTTCGAACTTTTTTGATTTCTTCTGAAATTATTTTCCACTGTTTTATAGGAGAAGCTAATAAATTCTGTAGTTTTTCTTTTTCAGCTTTCAAACTTTCAAATTCTTTACGAATTTCAAATTCCTCAAGTTTACGCAAAGAACGCAAGCGCATATTAAGAATAGCTTCAGCTTGATTTTCTGTTAATTCAAACCGATTAATCAGCTTCTTTTTCGGTTCATCCTCTTCACGAATAATCTGAATGACCTCATCGAGATTTAAATAGGCAATAAGATATCCATGAAGAATTTCCAATCGGCTATCAATTTGATCAAGCCGATAATAAGAGCGACGAATAAGCACTTCTTGACGATGTTCAAGCCATTGCTGCAAACTTTCTCGCAAAGAAAGAACATTGGGTATTTTTCCCAAAGACAAAACATTCAGATTAAGGGGAAATCTTACTTCAAAGTCAGTCAATTTAAAAAGAGACTCCATAAGGAGCTCCGGATCAACCGACCGATTTTTAGGAACAAGCACGATTCTGATATCTTCTGCTGATTCATCTTGAATATCCTCAAGCATTGGCAACCGACGTGCAAGCAACAATTCCGCAGTTTTTTCAATAAGGCGTGACTTTTGAACTTGGTAGGGAATTTCAGTTACAACGATCACGTAAGAACCACGGCTACCAGGTTCCTGATGCCAACGTGAACGCAAGCGAAAGAATCCACGCCCAACACGATAGGATTCCTCAATACTTTTTTTAGGTTCAACTAAAATTCCCCCCGTCGGAAAATCAGGACCAAGAACGAATTGATTTAATTCCTCATCATTTACATCGGGATGCGCAATCAAATGGAGCGCTGCATCACAAAGCTCAGCAACATTATGGGGTGGAATAGATGTTGCCATACCAACAGCAATACCAGAAGAACCATTTGCTAAAAGATTAGGGAAAGCTCCTGGTAAAACAACCGGCTCTTCATCTTCCTCATTATAGGTTAAACGAAAATCAATAGCATTCTCATTAATTCCTTCAAGTAACAATGCAGCCACTTCAGTCATACGTGCTTCCGTATAACGCATGGCAGCAGCATTATCACCATCAATATTACCAAAATTGCCTTGCCCATCAACCAACGGATAACGAACAGCAAAACTTTGAGCCAAGCGCACCAAGGCATCATAAATAGACGCATCCCCATGAGGATGAAATTTTCCCATGACATCACCAACAATCCGCGCACATTTCGCATAAGACTGTCCAGGATTTAGTTTGAGAAGACGCATCGCATGAACAATCCGCCGGTGGACCGGCTTCAATCCATCACGTACATCAGGCAATGCACGGTGTGTAATCGTAGAAAGTGCATAAGCCAAATAACGTTCCTGTAAAGCAGAACGTAATTCTATTGGTTCAATATGTTCTTTATCAAAAGGTAAATTCATTTTATCAGACATAGATTAAAACAACAATTCCCACAATAATAAGAAATTATTTTATAGGATTTATTTAATGAAATCTTCTATGAGTCGACTTTTTTATTAAAAGTCAATTACATAAAAACAAACGCTGCAATTAGAACATGAACAGAAAATTATATCAATTTGAAAAATTTATACATGTCCTCCCCCCCTTGTCCTAAGTAATTTATTGAAAGCTTTGTCAAATTCGACGATAATTTAACTGCCCACAAAGAGTTATTTCATCTTTTTCTGAAATGACAAAAGCACCTTTCAAACATCATCTTTTATTATAAAGATAAATTGTATAACAACCCCATTCAGTTTTTCTACGAAAAACCAAAAAAATGTTCAAAGCTTATGAAATTTAAACTTTTCAGAGTAAGTCCATAGAATGGAAAACCACATTATTCTCATAAAAACGAAGAGACACAATTCTCTGCTACAACGTTGTAAAAACTTCAATAAAAAATAAATAATATATTGACACATAAAGATAATTCATTTTTTTCAACTAAAATGAGACTCCCGAATATTATAGAGTTCTTTCATTTCTAATTTATTCATGATCAAGCAATCATAATCATTTCCTCACCTATCACAAGTGGAAGAGCCACTATAGAAACAAGGAATAAAAATGCCTCGTAAAGAATCAACACAATAGCGTTTTCCTATCTAAATTTCACAAACAGCCACACACACCGATGGCTCTTGAAAGGCATCAAAACTTCATTCTACGTAGAAAAGATGAAAACAATCCATTATCAACTTTATGAGCTATTTTTGTGAGTAGGAGCCATGCGGATTCCTAAATCACGTAATTGTGTAGGAGAAACATCAGACGGAGCACTCATCAAAAGATCAAGCGCCTGTTGATTCATAGGGAATAAAGCAACTTCACGCAAATTTTTAACACCTTGCAACAGCATAATAATGCGGTCAATTCCTGCAGCCATACCACCATGTGGTGGAGCCCCATAATGGAATGCACGATAAAGACCACCGAAACGATCTTTCACAACTTCCTTAGAAAGTCCTACAAGTTCAAAAACTTTAAGCATCATTTCTGGTAAGTGATTACGAATTCCACCTGATGCAATTTCATAACCATTGCAAACAAGATCATATTGAAAAGCTTTAATAGTAAGAGGATCTTGGCAGGCAAGGGCATTTTCTCCCCCTTGAGGCATGGAAAAAGGATTATGTCCAAAATCAATCTTTTTTTCATCTTCATTCCATTCAAAAAATGGAAAATCAACAATCCACGCCAAAGAGAAACTATCTCTATCAAGAAGATCTAATTCTTCCCCTATCCTTGTGCGTGCTGCTCCGGCAAAAGATGAAAACTTTTTTGGATCGCCAGCTACAAAAAAACAGGCATCCCCACTTTCAAGACCAAGCTGTATACGGATTGCTTCAGTCCTCTGTTCACCAATATTTTTGGCGATAGGCCCTGCTCCTTCAAATTTTCCTTCTTCTTCACGCCAGAAAATATAGCCGAGCCCTGGTTGCCCCTCGCCTTGTGCCCATACATTCATACGATCACAAAAAGCACGACTTCCACCCGTTTTAGCTGGAATAGCCCACACTTGTGCATTCTCATCATTCGCTAAAATTTGAGCAAAGACTTTGAAACCAGAATTATAAAAATGCTGAGAAACATCTTCCATAATGATCGGATTACGTAGATCAGGCTTATCAGAACCATATTTTCGCATTGCTTCATCATAGGAAATGCGAGGAAAGCTTTGTGTCACAGTCTTTCCATCTGCAAATTCTTCAAAAATAGAACGCATAATAGGTTCCATAGTTGCTAAAACATCTTCTTGCTCAACAAAACTCATTTCAACATCTAATTGATAAAATTCACCAGGAAGACGGTCGGCCCTTGGATCTTCATCTCTAAAACATGGAGCAATCTGAAAATAACGATCAAAACCTGACATCATCAACAACTGTTTATATTGCTGTGGCGCTTGCGGTAACGCATAAAATTTTCCCTGATGAACACGACTTGGAACCAAAAAATCACGTGCGCCTTCCGGCGATGAAGCTGTCAAAAGTGGCGTCGTAAATTCCGTAAAACCATTATTTTGCATAGCCCGTCTCATAGCCGCAATAATTTCAGTCCGACGCATGATATTTTTGTGCATAGTCTCCCGACGCAAATCAAGAAAACGATATTTTAATCGAATATCTTCTGGATAATCAGGCTCACCAAAAACCGGTAAAGGAAGCTCATCAGATTTTGAAAGAATTTCTACCTCTTGTGCAAAAATTTCAATCTCACCTGTTGGAAGCGCTGCATTAATAACCTCATCAGCACGTGCACATACCTCCCCATCCACACGAATAACCCATTCAGAACGCACTTTTTCAATAACTTTAAAAGCTGGTGAAGCAGGATCAGCAACAATTTGTGTGATTCCAAAATGATCACGTAAATCCACAAAAAGAATCCCTCCATGATCACGAACACGATGAACCCACCCCGAAAGACGAACTTGTGTTCCTACATCACATCTACGAAGAGCCGCACAATGATGACTGCGATAACGGTGCATGTTTTTTGCCTTTGATTATAATATTCACATGCGCTACAAACGCTTTTTAATAACCATTTGTCAAGATATGAGAATAAAAACTCAAAAATAAAGTCAATAAAGCACAAATTTAATTTATCGAATTATAATAAAATGATGAATCTTATTACACAAACAACAGATCTTGAAATTGCACTTAACGCTCTACGTACCTCTGATTTTGTAACAGTCGATACTGAGTTTATTCGCGAAACAACTTTTTGGCCTCAACTGTGTTTAATCCAGCTTGCATCACCAGATGTCACAGTTTTGATTGATCCCCTAGCACCAGATATTGATTTACAACCTTTTTTTGACCTTATGATCGATAAAAAAGTTGTAAAAGTTTTTCATGCTGCGCGCCAAGATATTGAAACAATTTATCATCTTGGAGGTGTTATTCCTTCCCCTCTCTTTGATACGCAAATAGCAGGATCAATTTGTGGATTTGGTGATTCTATCTCCTATGATCAAATTGTACAACGCTGTACAGGGCATCATCTTGATAAATCCTCCCGCTTTACAGACTGGAGTTACCGCCCTTTGTCTGAAAAACAACTGCTCTATGCACTTTCCGATGTAACTTACTTAAGAGATGTTTACTTGTTATTGAAAAAAAGGTTAGAGAAAAATCAACGAGCTCACTGGATGGATGATGAAATAACAATCCTTTTAAATCCTAAAACCTATGATATGCCAGAAGATGAAGCATGGAAAAAAGTGAAAGGAAAAATTAAAAAGCCACGTGAACTTGCTGTATTACAAAAGATAGCAGCTTGGCGGGAACGTGAAGCACGAAAATACAATATGCCACGTCGTCATATCATAAAAGATGAATGTCTTATAGAAATAGCAACCCAACAACCAAAAGATGAATCTGCATTAAAACGGTTGCGCAGTCTTAATAAGAATTGGGATAAACTCTCAATTGCTCAATCATTAATCAAAGCTGTCCACGAAGGCTTAGAAGTGGATCTTTCTACTTTACCCCCCATTCCTAAACATAATCCACTCAATGATACGACAGCCGCTGTTATCGATCTGCTCAAAGTGTTATTAAAAATTGTTGCAAATGAAAACAGCATTGCCCCTAAAATTATTGCAACATCTAATGATTTAGAAAAAATTGCCAATGGAGGAATAAAGAAAAATATTCCCGCTATGAATGGCTGGCGCTATGAAATATTTGGTAAAAAAGCCGAACAACTGCTAAAGGGCCAGATAGGGTTTTACTTTAACGATGGAAAAATAAGCACAAAACAGCTTTAATTTACATTTTCATTTTGAAAAATCCATTACGCTACTCATTATCTACATCAATTGGTATGCCCTATAGGCCAACGCAAACAGGATAAATAAAGCCTACTTCTGACAAAGTTAAAAAATTAAATAGTAAACTCTTATTAAAATGATAGCTAAATCTTTATCAGGTCAATTAAATAGAAATCCCATTAAAAATAATCTAAAAAAACAGACAGTTCCTTATTTAAAAGTTTTGAAAAAAAAAGTTCTGATAATAAAAGCGCATTCATTACAAAAATAGCAGCCTAGAAATAGGAACAAACAAAGATATAATGCCTCACGTCACCATATCGTATTAAAAACTACCAAGATTGCAATCTAACAATCAAAAACGAGCCAGCATAACAACTAAAATACCTAACAAAAGCAATATATTGATTTCTAACGATAATCTAGCGTTATTTATATTGAATTAGACCTCCGAATATCGTAAGATTCTCTCATTCCATCTCAATAAGACTCATAAAGTTTCACATAAGAAATTATATGATAAAGCGCTGTTTTTTTATAAATTAAACACCTTTCAAAGGATTCGAAAATCATGGTTAATAAATAGTTGTGATTTATTTCTATTTTTTATAGTGAAAGGATTTTATAATGACTGAAATGATATTCTTTTGACAGACCGTGAAAGTGCAAAACTGTTTCATATGAGTATTTCAACATTCCAGCGTCATGTAACCAATAGATCTCTCCCAAAATCTTTAAAACTTGTTTTTTATCGCGTTGGTTACAATCGTAATCTTATCAAGATAATCGAGCAAGCTAAACAGAAACGTTATAACGACGCAGCATAAAAAGAAAACCCTTTCACGTAAAAATGGACAAAACTTTTCATTTTCACATGAAGCTTATGAAGTGAAAAATCCATCCTGTGATGCAAGTAACAGAATAAAAAATTATGTTTTCTTTTATGAATGCTCAGGCATTACAAATGCTTTGCGTGGTGTCTAGCAGGGGCGTTATGGAACAAGTCCTATTGTCCAGCTCATGATGATAGGCTACCTAGTTTATCCCTCGTCAATGGCCCTATTATTAAGACATAAAACACGAATAAATTAGGAAAAAAATCAAAAAATTTCAAAAGCGAGAGGTTGTTTTATTATTTTTGATAACTTCTGTAATCGTCCAAGAGGACGTTCTCCTAATAACCCAGCGTAATTCTTTGGGATCTGCAGGATAATATGATCTGCTTTTTTATGCCACAATAAATGAGGTAAAATTCCTGCAACAGAAGCACTAAAAAGATGAGCAATACGCATAGTTTCGCCAAGAATACGTGCTTTTTCAATTATATTTTGAGTTGCTAATTGAAAAATGGGAAGAGATTCTTTATCAACCAATAAACTCGTATTGCGAAAAAAAACAGCAAGTGCCGCATAAAGGCGCCCTTCATGAGAAATTCCTGGATAAGATCCTAAAGCTATTTGATTTGCTGCTTCATTGCCTCGATAATCTGGATGTATACGCCAACCAATATCCGCAAGAAGACAAGCGGCTTGACGATAACGGCATTCATTTTCGGTTTCTGAAATTCCAAAAACTTCAAAAGCATTCGTCGTAAAATCAATGAGTTCTTCTGCTTGTTTTGGTGAACGTGCCCGTAAAATAGCCATTTCTGTGCATGCTGCAATGAGAGGGTCTGAAAGTCGAATCGCCTGCGGCAATCGTGAATAAAGAAAACCTTCACGAACGCCAGCACCAGAAAAGATTATCTTTTCAAACTCCATACACTGAATGAGTTCAATAAGAACTATTGCCCCATAAGATAAAAGTTTTCGACGATTCTGAGAAACCGCTGCAATCCCTCTCATATTATCAATATTGCCACGTGCTACAAGACGTAAAAAGTTCTCCATTTCAACGGCATCAACTTCATAGCCATGCATAACAGGGAGCCGATAGTGTTTCATTGCCATATGGAGTTTTGCCAAATTACGCCATGTCCCCCCTACTGCATAAAAATAACGTGCTATACCTTTACGAGCACGAACAACAGACGATTTATAAAATTGCTCATGTACAATTTTTGTAGCTACAGCACTATCATTATTTGACATATACTGTAGCCTTAAACCACCCAATGGGAGCGTTATCCCTTCACCAACATCAGAATGATCAATATCAATCAGCTCAAGACTTCCACCACCAAGATCCCCAGAAATACCTTTTGGTTGATAAAAAGTAGACACAACTCCATATGCTGAATACATAGCTTCTTCACTTCCTGAAAGAAGATATATTTTATTTTGCAAAATATCTTCAGCATGCTGAATAAACGCTACGCCATTCTGTGCATCTCGTGCTGCTGCTGTTGCTAAAGTATAGACCTCATCTGCCCCAATCTGTCGACAAAGCGTACGAAACCGTTTCAGTGTTTGCAACGCCATTTTCATCGATTTTTCTTCTAAAAATCCTGTTTTCGCCACACCATGACCGAGACCACAAAGAATCTTTTCATTAAATAAAACTGTTGGTGATCGAACAAGCCCCTCATAAATAACCAACCGAACAGAATTTGAGCCAATGTCAATAACAGCAACAGGCTTACGCCCTTTTAACCGACCTTGAGCATCTCTATATGTCATTGGATTTTAGTCTTTATGTATTTCGGCTTGTTGCCGATGCAACGCAACCAAGCGCGAAACAGAAGACTCAAAAGACTCATTTTCCCCCGCAAAACTTGTATTGGCCATAAAATACTCCTGCGCATTAAATAGACTTTCACCTATCTGCGGTGTAATACGTTTTGATGTTCCATCCTTAAGTATATCAAAGCTTTGTTGATTATCAATGATATTAGCTAACATAATCTGTAAAAGAATTTTGTGACGCACTATTTTATTAAAAACCGGAACTAATATTTCAATACGATAGTCCAAATTACGAGGCATCATATCAGCAGAGCCTAAGTAAACGAGTGCATTTTCATTAGGCAAATCTTGACCATTCCCAAAACAAAAAATGCGACTATGTTCAAGAAAACGCCCAACAATTGATTTTACACGAATATTATCCGAAATTCCTAGAATACCAGGCCGTAAACAACATATCCCCCGCACAACCAAATCAATTTGCACCCCTGCTTGACTGGCACGATATAAAGCATCAATAATTTCAGGATCAACCAATGCATTAACTTTCATCCAAATAGCAGCAAACCTTCCCTGTTGTGCATGAACAATTTCTCCCTCAATATGCTCTAAGATACGACCACGCAATGTTAAGGGTGAAAAAGCAATCTTCATTGTTTCATTTGGACGCTCATATTGCGCAATATAATTGAATAATAACGCAACATCATGAGCGATATCATCATCCGTGGAAAAAAAAGAAAGATCGGTATAAGTTTTAGCATTAATGGGATGATAATTTCCTGTTCCAAGATGAACATAAGAGCGAAGACGTTTTCCCTCACGTCTTACAACCAATGACATCTTAGCATGCGTTTTTAATGCAATAAAACCAAAAATAACTTGAACCCCAGCACATTCAAGATCCCGGGCCCAACGAATATTTGCTTCCTCATCAAAACGTGCTTTAAGTTCTACCAAAGCAGTCACAGACTTTCCCTGTTCAGCTGCTTCAATCAAAGCGCCAACAATTGGACTATCATTTGATGTACGATAAAGTGTTTGTTTTATTTCTACAACATCAGGATCGCAAGCAGCTTGACGTAAAAATTGGACAACAACATCAAATGTCTCATAAGGGTGATGAATCACAATATCATTTTCACGAATAGCCGCAAAACAATCCCCATGATGTTCACGAATACATTCTGGAACACGAGAAATATAAGGAATAAATTTAAGATCATCGCGGGGAATAGAAACAATTTCTGATACCGTATTAAGCGCTAAAAATCCGTCAAGGACATTAATACAATTATCAGGAACAGCGAGACTATTCGCTATAAATTGGCGTAAACTCTCTGGCATTTTTGCGTCAAACTCAACTCGAATAACCTGCCCACGGCGCCGCCTTTTTAGAGCAGTTTCAAAAAAATGAACAAGATCCTCAGCTTCTTCTTCTACTTCAATATCGCTATCTCGGATTATTCTAAATGTACCAATTCCTTTAACCTCATAGTTAGGAAATACATGTTTAATAAAAAGGCAAATAACATCTTCAGATGCGATAAAACGAAAATGATTACCTTCTTGAGGAAGAAGAACGAAACGCCTTAAAAGCATTGAAATAGACAACAATACTGTGTGTGAATTCTGATCAGTTTCTCCAGACAATTGAAGCCCAATAGAAAGCCCTAAATTAGGAATAAACGGAAAAGGATGAGTAGAATCAACAGGTAAAGGTTTTAAAACAGGAAAAATTGTCTCAAGAAAATATTTTTCAAGCCATGATTTTTCAATTTCTGAAAGATCATCAGAACAAATAATTTCAATATCATTCTTTTTTAATTCATCACGTAAAACATTCAATTCTCGTAGTTGGTGAGCCTGCAGCTTTGAAATCTCAGCTAATACAATATCAAGTTGTTCCTGTGGAGTGTGCCCATCTGCACTGCACGCTGTAACGCGAGCACGAATTTGAGCTGCTAGTCCTGCAACACGAACCATAAAAAACTCATCAAGATTTGCAGCTGAAATAGAAAGAAATTGTAGACGTTCTAATAAAGGATGTTTCGAATTAGCCGCTTCCATCAAAACACGATTATTAAATTGTAGCCATGAAAACTCTCGATTAATAAACCGTACCGGATTTTTCATTGTTATATTCGATATAGAAATTTTATTTACCACCCTCTGTTCCATATATCCTAAATAATTTTCTTTTATATTTTCTAAAATCCTTGACGAAATATCTCACATAACATTTGATTATGTTATCATCATAATAATATATCAATGCCTAACTTCCCTCATCATTTTTCCATTTAATATTTAAAAATACTTGGAATTATTGCTATGCGCAAAGCACTAAAAGTAAGACAACTATTCTAATATAGCATAAAAGAGTAAAAATTTGTCTTAAAAAGCAGCTTGCATTATTATACGCTTTATTACAAACTCACGCCTATAAAATAGAAGAGCCCAATCATAGCTGATGAGAAAATTTATTCTGGAGTTTGTACGCCATGGCTGATCACAACATTCCTCATTTTCAAAATGACCTTGGATATAAAACAATCGAAATTGGTGTGAAAGAATTTATGTGTGTAGGCGCTACACAACCATTCGATCATCCTCATATCTTTATCGATATGGGAGCAGCAGATGAGAAAATTTGCCCTTACTGCTCAACCCTTTATCGTTATGTTCCCTCGCTATCATACGATCAAACAAACCCAACAGGATGCTTATATCATCCAGAAAAGCTATTATAATTGCGTTTTTTGGCTTTCTTAATAACCCCTCTTTTAATTCTGCTTGTTTAATATGAAATCATTTGTGGAACAATCACCCATCATCGTTGGAGGAGGAATTGCTGGTTTAAGCACTGCTTTAGCACTCGCTCATAAAGGAATTGCAAGCACCATTATCGAAAAGTGTAAGCAACTTGAAACGATAGGCGCTGGTATTCAACTGACACCAAATGCAACATCTATTCTTGCTCGCTGGAAACTTCTTAACAAACTCACTGAAGTCGCGACAATCCCATATTTTTTTGAGTTAAAAGATGGATTATCTTTAAAAATACATCTACGGGCTCATCTTATTAATCTAACAGAAAAATATTGGAAAGCCCCTTATATGACGATTCACCGCGCGGCTTTACAAAAAATTTTATATAATGCAGTGATTGAAAATCCTTTGATCAAATACAAAGCAGGCGAAACGATTGTATCTTCTACCCAATCGGCAACCAACATTAAAATCACGACAATAAAAATAGATACGGCAACAGAACAGCTTTATTCAACGCCCCTCCTGATCGGATGTGATGGCGTTTGGTCAACATTACGGCAACAATCTCCTTTTCATGAAAAAGCAAATTTTAGTGGCTTTATTGCTTGGCGTGCAACAACAACATCTGATAATCTTCCTCAAAACTTTCGTTCTTCATTGCAAAATATGAAGACAATTACGGCTTGGATGGGACCCAAAAATCATCTTGTTGTCTACCCCATTCAATCGTCAGAAAAAATTTTTAATTTTGTCGCCATTACGCATGGAGAAAATTCAAAAGAAGGATGGGCCCATAAAGGAGATAAAGAAAAACTCAAATCTCTTTTTAAAGATTGGAATTCAAAAATCTTACAAATCTTCGATCATATTGATGAATGGAGTTATTGGCCACTTTTTCAAATGAAACAAAATCGTTTTATCGGTTTAGAGAGACAAGTATTTGTTGGCGATTGCGCACATGCTGCCTTACCTTTTGCAGCACAAGGCGCCGCTATGGCAATCGAAGATGCCGCCACATTAGCAAAAGCACTTTCATTGAAAGATTTTTCATTAACGAAAGCACTTTCGCTTTACGAAACAACACGCACCCCGCGTATTGCAGCAGTAAAAAAACGCGGAGATTTCAATAGATTAGCCTATCACGCAACCGGTCCCATAGCAATTGCACGCAATCTCATGATGAAAATTCGTACACCAGAGAGCATTATGTCAGATCTCAATTGGCTTTACATGTATGATGCGATGAATTCTATAAAAAATAATGATAAAAACTTATAAAATTCTTCCGGCACTTTGAATATTACGAAAGAACGAGATTTTTTTAATTTTATGACACTAAAAAATATCATAATTTACTCTAATAAAAGCAATATTTTTCGAAACCTACAATCCGATTTTAAAAGCTTAATTTTTAGCTCTCCTAAAAGCAAAAACACCACTCAAAATCAGCTCCCATCTTTAATCTTTCTTTAACTCAATTCTACATCAACAACACCCTGAATTAATTTCATAGCATTTGCGACATGTGAATTTACCTTATATCGCTTAGGAAGCGCAATTTCGACTTCTCGCAATCCATCCTCTTGAATTAAAATAAGCCCAACCTCTCCATTCCCCCCAAGATTTAAATTTTGTTCAATTTGTGGAAGCATATCAACTGTTTTTATAAAGAGACGCATCATTTTATGCTGTTGTAATGATTCATTTTCCAAAGACTGAATTGTTTCAATTCGCAAACTAACTCCTTCAGAACGATTTTCTGCGCTCACCGTAATAATAAAAGATTTTCCGGGTTCTAGCATCTCTTCATAATCCGAGAGTGCCTCAGAAAAGAGAACTGCTTCATATTGTCCACTTGTATCAGAAAAATGAATAATTCCCATTTTTTTACCAGATTTTGTTTTGCGCACGTTTTTTGCCACAACAGTTCCAGCAAGCCGTGCAGCCGTTGCTCCCCCTTTAACGGCATTAGCAAAATTACCCCAAGTCTGAATGCGTTTTTTGTTTAGAATAGCTTGATATTCCTCCAAAGGATGCGCAGAAAAGTAAAAACCTATAGCTTGAAATTCTCGATAAAGTTTCTCAGCCGGCAACCAAGGGGTTGTTTGCGATAAAATCAATGGTTCTTTTAATCCGCCTGCCATTCCAAATATATCAACCTGCCCGCTAGAATTGTCATCGAGAATACGAAGTGCACGCGCATGAAGGGTTCCAAGATTGGCTAATAAAACCTCACGTGCAATGTTAAAACAATCAAAAGCACCAGCACAAACTAAACTTTCCATCGCACGCTTATTAACAATACGAGGATCAACACGCGCACAAAAATCTTCCAAATCCTTAAAAACCTTATTCCCACGACAAGAAACAATATGATCTACAACAGTTTCTCCCACACCTTTAATGGCAGCAAGAGAATAATAAATACAGTTATCACCAACCTCAAAAACACGATGAGATGTTTGTATAGAAGGTGCAATAACTTCAATACCCAACCTTAATGCTTCACGCCGAAAATCATTGAGCTTATCTGTATTCGTCATATCATATGTCATTGAAGCAGCTAAAAACTCAACGGGATAGTTTGCTTTCATATAAGCTGTTTGGTAAGAAACAATTGCATAAGCAGCAGCGTGCGATTTATTAAAACCATAATCGGCAAATTTTGCTAAAAGATCAAAGATAATATCAGCTTGATCTTTATCCACACCACCTGCAACGGCTCCATTAACAAAACGCGTACGCTGTTTTTGCATTTCAGCATGAATTTTTTTTCCCATAGCACGACGTAATAAATCGGCTTCCCCAAGCGAATAGCCAGCAAGCACCTGAGCAATCTGCATCACCTGTTCTTGATAAACAATAACACCTTGTGTTTCTTTGATCAGATGATCTATTTTAGGATGAATAGAAGCAATTTCCTCTTCCCCATGTTTGCGTGCATTATAGGTTGGAATATTCTCCATTGGACCTGGACGATAAAGTGCAACCAGCGCAATAATATCTTCAATACGGTCTGGCTTCATTCCAATCAACGCCTTGCGCATACCAGAACTTTCCACCTGAAACACGCCAACCGTTTCACCACGTGCCATCATAGCGTAGGTTGCTTCATCATTCAGAGGAATATTTGATAAATCTATTTTAATCCCCTTTCTGGCAACAAAATCGACTGCCATTTTCAAAACAGTAAGCGTTTTTAATCCAAGAAAATCAAATTTTACCAGCCCCGCTTGTTCAACATATTTCATGTTAAATTGTGTAACAGGCATATCAGAACGAGGATCACGATACATCGGGACAAGCTCCCAAAGTGGACGATCTCCGATAACAATCCCAGCAGCATGAGTTGAAGCATGACGATAAAGTCCCTCCAACTGAAGCGCTATATCTAATGCGCGTCCAACAACGGGATCTTTTTTCTTTTCTTCTTCAAATTTAGGTTCATCCTTAATAGCATCTGCTAATTCTACCTGACTTCCTGGGGTGGCAGGAATTAATTTTGTAAGATAATCCACCTGACGATAAGGAACTTCTAAAACACGCCCCACATCACGCAAAACTGCACGTGCCTGTAACTTACCAAAAGTAATAATTTGAGCAACTTGATCACGTCCATATTTTTTTTGAACATATTGAATAACTTCTTCGCGCCGCTCTTGACAAAAGTCGATATCAAAATCTGGCATCGAAACACGATCTGGATTCAGAAAACGTTCAAAGAGAAGAGAAAACCGCAAGGGATCCACATCAGTAATCGTCAATGCATAAGCAACAAGTGAACCAGCACCAGAACCCCGGCCTGGTCCAACGGGAATGTCATGAACCTTTGCCCATTTTATGAAATCTGAAACGATAAGAAAATATCCAGAAAATTGCATACGCGTAATAACTGAAATTTCATAATCAAGCCGCTGTTCATAATCTGCAATCGTATACCCTTCAGCCAACCCTATTGTTTCAAGCCGAATCTTCAAACCATCTTTAGCCTGATTTAATAACTCACTATCTTCTATTTCTAAAGTAGTTTCTGAATTAACAGATTGTTCTATAAAACGAGGCAATATCGGTTTTCGAAGAGGCGAGGCAATATGACAACGCAATGCAATTTCAACACTATTTTCCAAAGCTTCTGGAAGATCAGAAAACAGTGTAACCATTTCATCTTGTGACTTCAAATAATGATCTGGTGTCACACGTTTGCGATCTGGATTAGAGACAATTTGTCCTTCTGAAACAGCCATCAGCGCATCATGCGCTTCATACCCTTCTCTTTGCAGAAAAAAAGCTTCATTCGTTGCTACAAGAGGAATTTCATGCGCATAAGCCAATTCAATAAGATCAGCTTCTACTCTCCGGTCATAAGAGCCATGCCGTTGTAACTCCACATAAAGACGATCAGCAAAAGATTTTTTCAAATAAATTAAGCGCTCAACAGCATGTTCTTTTTTCTCTTCTGCCAAAGAAAGATTAATAGGTCCTCCCTTTCCACCCGTTAAAGCGATTATGCCTTCACTGTGTTCTGACAACCAATCAGCTTTAATATGAGGAGGATCAGTATCACACTTATCAAGATAAGCACGGCTCACAAGACGAACCAAATGAGCATAACCGGTTTCGCTAGCAGCCAAAAGAACAATAGAGCAAAAATCTGAAGGATTACGCCATTTAGCCAAACGTGAATGATCATTTTCATCACAAAAATCAACAGTAAGCTGACAACCAATAATAGGTTGGACCCCATGAGAAAGACAATGCTGTGAAAATTCCAAAGCACCAAATAAATTATTGGTATCGGTAATAGCAACCGCTGGTGCATGATCTGAAATCGTCTGTTGAATAATTTGGGGGATTTTTAAAGCCCCTTCGAGCAAGGAATAAGCTGAATGCACTCTCAAATGAATAAAGCGAGGAAGAGAATTTTTGTTCTCTTGCATTTGCATTTTATTTTTTACCACTCTCACAATTTCCCACTACAAAATAAATGCTAAACAGCACCCCTTATAAAAGAAAAAACTTCTGTTTATCATCAAACTTTAAAGCTATAAATTCATCATCCTACATAGGAGCAATATCCCAATTTTATTAATATTTATAAGAGAGTTCTATCAAGAAAATGCTTCTATTCACAGCAAATAAACACCTAAAATAAAAAGAAAAACAATATACCTCATCTAAGCACTTTAATTTTTGACCATTTAATTGTATTTTTCTTTAAATATTAATTTCTCTTCCTAAAGTTCAATGTGTAAATAAAGCAACCTCCTCTTTATGACTTTATCCCCAAAAAGCTCTTCTAAAGGTCTAGAAAAAACAAAAAGGGCAGGTTAAATTTGCTCATGCCTCCAAGTCTTCTTACCCCACTTTTTAATTCTATCCGAACTCTTTCTGGTATTACACCTAAAGTCTATGGTTTATTGACCAAACTCTTAGATGTTAATCCCACACAACGCGAAGCAACCCTTATTGACCTTCTTCAATTAATGCCCCATTCCGTTATAGACCGCAGAATGCGTCCCAACATTACTTGTGCAAAAGAAGGAGATACTGTTACGCTCGAAATTATCATCGATCAACATCAACCACCACCCCGTGGTCACAACCGAATTCCCTATCGTGTTATTGCCCATGATCACACAGGAAAAATAAATTTAGTCTTTTTTCATGCTCAACCTCTTTGGCTAAAAAAACAACTCCCCGAAGGAAAAAAAGTCATTATATCAGGAAAAGTTGAATGGTTTAATGGACAGCTTTCAATGGCGCATCCAGACTATATTGCCCCAAGCGAACAATCAAATCAGATACCTCTGATCGAACCTGTCTATCCCTCTACTGCCGGACTAACTGTAAAGACACTAAGACGCGCCATACAAAACGCTCTTGATTTTATTCCTCTTCTACCAGAATGGATAGATGAAAATGTAAAAAAGCAGCAAAATTTTCCTTCTTTTTCCGTTGCTTTACGCCGTATCCATGCGCCCATTAACCCCAATGATCTATCCTTAGAAAGTACAGCACGCAAACGTCTTGCCTATGATGAATTGCTCGCTTGTCAATTGGCACTAGGACTCGTGCGTTTGAAAACTAAATCTCTTGTTGGCACTTCTCGACCATCAACAGGAATTTATACTAAAAAATTGCTTAATATCCTCCCCTTTCAACTCACAACCGGACAAAAAAAAGCAGTAGAAGATATCGCAAATGATCTTGCTTCACCAGAACCGATGCTAAGACTACTTCAAGGTGATGTAGGCGCAGGAAAAACTGTTGTTGCATTGATGGCAATGGCACAAATTGCTGAAAATTCAGGACAATCAGCTTTAATGACACCAACTGAAGTGCTTGCTAGGCAACATTTTGCCACCATCGCTCCTCTTGCCGAAAAGGTCGGATTACAAACAACGCTTTTAACAGGACGAGAAAAAGGGAAATTGCGGACAAATATCGTGAATGATATTCTGTCAGGTCAAGTTTCTATTGTCATCGGAACCCATGCTCTCATACAAAACAGTGTTACTTATAATAATCTCGCTTTAACCATTATCGATGAACAACACCGTTTTGGTGTCCATCAACGTATCGCTCTTACAGAAAAAGGCAATAAAGCTGATATGCTGGTTATGACCGCCACGCCCATTCCGCGCACACTTGTCTTAACAGCTTTTGGTGATATGGATGTCTCTAAAATTACCGAAAAACCAATGGGACGACAACCCATTACAACAGCAACGCTTTCTTTGAAACGTCTTCATGAGCTTATAGCGAGAATCGCAATTGCATTAGAAAAAGGAGAAAAGCTCTATTGGATTTGTCCTTTAGTAGAGGAATCGACAGCTCTTGATCTCACTTCAATTGAAAACCGCTTTGCATTTCTCCATGAGCGCTTTGGAGCACACGTTGGTATGATCCATGGAAAAATGTCTACAGCAGAAAAAGAAGCCGCTATGGCATCTTTTAAATGTGGAAATACACGTATTTTAGTTGCAACCACAGTCATTGAAGTGGGAGTAGATATTCCAGATGCTTCGATCATTATCATCGAACACGCGGAACATTTTGGCCTTTCACAATTGCACCAATTACGTGGACGTGTAGGACGAGGCGATAAAAAGTCTTCCTGCATTTTGCTCTATAAAGATCCACTGACTAAAACAGCAGCAACACGCCTTAATATTATCCGCAATACAGAAGATGGTTTTGAAATCGCTGAAGAAGATTGGCGCCTACGAGGCGAAGGAGAGCTTTTAGGTACAAAACAATCTGGAGTCCCTGAATTTCATATAGCAAACCTTGCAGTTCATAGCGATCTTTTGTCAATGGCAAGAAAAGATGCTCGTTTATTTTTACAACGCGATCCTCATCTTTCTTCTGAGCAAGGACAAGCTTTACGGTTGCTCCTTTATCTTTTCGGACACAACGATGCTGCACGCCTCTTACGAGCAGGATAACAAAGACCCTCTAATAAAAAACTTAAATATCTCTCTGTTCAAATATGGTTTTTTCTTAGAATTACCCATAAATGATCTACGCAGTCTCTTACCATCTTTATGCTTCATGAACGAATAACAAATCAACTGCATTAAAACAGTAGAAGCAATATTGCGTCTTTTTTTACCATTATGTTCACATAGCTGATCCATTTTTTGATAGGTAAGAAGATATTTTTCGTTTTATCGTAAAGGATTGAGAAAGAAAAAAACTGTCTACAGCATTCTCGTTCAACAGAGAAAATGAAAAAATAAGTTTCATTATAAATCAATTTCTTACACTTGATTATTCTCCAAAAGATTCAGAAATATACTTTTATTCAACCGTGACTGATTTTGCTAAATTACGGGGTTGATCAACATCTGTTCCTAATAAAACAGCCGTATGATAAGCGATTAACTGAACAGGGAGTGCATAAATAATAGGAGAAATAAATTCTGGAACATCTGGCAAAGTGATCGTTGATAAAGTCTTAAGACAAGCCACATCTGCTCCTTTTTTATCGGTTATTAAAATAATACGACCATTACGCGCTACCACTTCTTGCATATTAGAAAAAGTTTTTTCAAACCACCGATCATAAGGTGCAACAACAATAACGGGTATTGTCTCATCCACCAGAGCAATTGGTCCATGCTTTAATTCACCTGCCGCATAACCTTCAGCATGAATATAAGAAAGCTCTTTCAGTTTAAGAGCTCCCTCCAAAGCAATCGGATAAGAAGTTCCACGTCCCAGATAAAGAACACTTTTTGCATTCACCAAATCACGACAAATACATTCAATTTTTCTCTCTAATTTTAAGACCTCATTTAAAATACGTGGAACTTCTGCCAACTGTTGAACCAATTGCTTTTCTATTTGAGCCGAGAGATAGCCACGTTGTTTAGCCGCACTAAGAGCGAGTGAAGCAAGCGTTGCCAATTGACAGGTAAAAGCTTTTGTTGAAGCAACACCTATTTCCGGTCCAGCAAGTGTTGGGAGAATAAAATCAGCCTCCCTTGCCATTGTTGATTGCTCTACATTCACAATTGTTGCTGTTTTTACACCCCGCTCACGACAATAACGCAAAGAAGCCAATGTATCAGCTGTCTCACCAGATTGAGAAACAAACAGCGATAACACATCAGACGTTATAGGAGGTTCACGATAACGAAACTCCGAAGCAACATCATTATCAACACTTAAAGCGGCAAATTTCTCAAACCAATAGCGCGCAACTAAGGTTGAATAATATGCCGTTCCACAACTCGCAAAAAGAAGCCGATGAATATTTTTCCAATCAATCAAATTCTTAAGCGGTCGAACGACATAATTTCCAAGATCAAGATAATGTGCCAAATTATGAGAAATCACTTCAGGTTGTTCAAACATTTCCTTGTGCATAAAATGACGATGATTACCCTTAGAAATCAATAAAGCCCCTTCAAGTAATGTCGTCACAGGACGTTTGACCGGTTGGTTATTAGCATCATAAATTGTAACACCTTCCCGTGTGAGAACAGCCCAATCCCCATCTTCCATATAGCTAATATAATCAACGAATGGTGCCAAAGCTATGGCATCTGACCCCACAAAAAATTCATCTTTTCCATAACCAATTGCCAGAGGTGGACCAGAACAAGCCGCAATCATAAGGTTATCTTCACCTTCGAAAATAAGAGCAATAGCAAAAGCCCCCTGCAGCCTTTTCCAACTGGTACGTATGGCTTCTTGCGGAGAAAGACCATCTTTTAATGCACGCGTTATTAAATGTGCAATAACTTCCGTATCCGTCTCTGTTTCAAAGATACAACCATCCTCTATGAGTTCCTTTTGCAGTTCTACAAAATTTTCAATAATACCATTATGAACAATCGCAAGCTTTTCAGTCACATGGGGATGCGCATTGCGTTCAACAGCAATTCCATGCGTAGCCCAACGGGTATGACCAATCCCTAAACTTCCCTCCAGAGGTGTTTTTTTTAATTTTTCTTCTAAATGAACAAGCTTCCCCTCAGCACGTACACGATAAAGATGCCCATTATGGACCGTTGCCACCCCAGATGAATCATACCCTCTATATTCAAGACGTTTTAACCCCTCAACCAAAGAGGACGTAACACACCTCTTTCCAAGAACTCCAATAATTCCACACATTAAAAAGCTCCAACCCACATCTTAAGATTCAAATTTTACAAAACAATCCAACAGCCTTTATTTAAAACTATAAATAATAAAAATAATTCAAACATGGAATACGGCAATCTTTAAGAATAAATCTTCCATCCATCGTTAGATTAACACGAAACAAAAGAATAAGCTGAAAATAATCATTTTTTCTGTTTGTTTTCTAACAAACGCTCTCGAAATTTTGTCGCATAGCCCTCTTTTATAACCTGTCGTGCACGCCCAAAAGCCATACTGTTCATAGGAATATTTTCAGTAATAACACTTCCTGAAGCAACATAAGAGCCATCCCCTATTACCAATGGGGAAACAAGTGCCGTATTAGACCCAACAAAAGCATGATCACCAATCATGGTTTTATATTTGTTAAATCCATCATAATTGCAAGTAATCGTACCGGCTCCAATATTGGTATGTGCACCAATTTCGGCATCACCAATATAACTTAAATGATTGATTTTAGAAGATTCTCCTACCTTAGCTTGTTTGACTTCACAAAAATTTCCAATCTTTACGGACTTAGCCAACTCTGTTCCAGGACGCAAACGTGCATAGGGACCAATCTGTGCATCTCTACCAACCACAGCACCTTCGAGATAACTAAATGCATGAATAACCGCACCAGATTGTACTTTTACGTTTAACCCAAAATAAACATTTGGTTCTATCACCACCCCTGGTGCAATTTCTGTATCATAAGAAAAATAGAGTGTTTCTGGCTTTAAGAGTGTAACACCCGATAACATTAAATCGCGCGCTTTACGTTTTTGCCACAAAGAATCAGCCTCAGAAAGCTCAAAACCGTTGTTAATTCCTACAATATCTTCAAAAGGAACTTCAACAACACGCACATCTAATCCTTCGCGTGTTGCAAGAGAAGCAATATCTGTTAAGTAATATTCTTTTTTCACATTATTATTACCAACTTTCTCTAAAAGAGAAAGTGCATGTTTTCCACGCATAGCGAGTATTCCACCGTTACAAAAAGAAATCTTTTTTTCTTCATCGCTAGCGTCTTTTTCTTCTACAATTGCAATCAATTGACCATTTTTCTCGAGAAGACGTCCATAACCTGTTGGATGTTTGGTATGAAAACCTGCAAAAACAACATCTGCTCCATCAGCAAGCTGTGCACGCATTTGGTGCAATGAATCTTGCTGAATGAGAGGAGTATCCCCAAAAACAATGAGCACATCATCCACCTCCTTTTGCAAAGCTAAACGAGCAGACAAAACAGCATGGGCAGTTCCTAAACGCTCTTTTTGTTCAAAAATCATTACATCTTTTACAAATGACTGAACAACGTGCATAACCTCCTTAGCACCATATCCCACAACAACCGCTAATTGTGAAGAGCCTGCCAATTCTATTTGTTTTAGAACATGGCATATAAGAGGCAATCCAGCAATTTTATGAAGTACCTTAGGCAGAGACGATTTCATGCGCGTCCCCTCACCTGCGGCAAGAACAATAGAAAGACAACTTCTAACCATAAAAACACATAAGACTAACGAGGAAATCCAAAAAAATTCATAATACTGTGCCAACGAATATCTTCAATATAACTCAACGAAGGATAATGTTCTAAAAGCCAAAATGAAAGATCCTGCATAGAATCTGTTAAAAACAAAATCCCTGTAAGAATAAGAAAAACACCAATGATTTTTTCAACTTTTCCTAAATGAATACGAAAAGCTCCTAAAAATCGCATAAAACTGCTCGAAAATAAAGCTGCTAACATAAAAGGAATAGCAAGACCTAATGCATAAACCGCTAAGAGAACAGCTCCCTCTCCCACAGTTTCTTTTGTTCCAGCAAGCGTTATAATAGGCCCTAAAATGGGGCCAATACACGGTGTCCAACCAAAGGCAAAAGCTAAACCAATAATATACGCGCCTAAAGGACCAGCAGGTGTTTTATGGGTCTGAAAACGCGCCTCACGAAATAAAAAAGCGATCTTGAAAATCCCCAAAAAATTTAAACCAAAAATAATAATGACAATTCCAGCAGCAAGGGCAAACCAATCACGATAATAACCGATGAATTTCCCAATTGTACTAGCACTGGCACCTAAAGCAACAAAAACAGTCGTAAACCCAAGAACAAAAGCAATAACAGAAGATAATAAAGCCCACCGGATAAAAACTTTCTCATCAGGCTTTTCTGAACGAAAATCATCAATACCAACCCCTGCCATATAGCACAAATAAGGAGGAACTAACGGCAAAACGCATGGTGACAAAAAAGAGAGTGCCCCAGCAAAAAACACACCAACTGTTGAAATTTCAATCAAAATTCATACCCCGTCTTTCATCATAGTTTACCCCCATGAACAATGATCAATCCACATCTTCATCAATTTGTTGCATATTTTCTTCATTCGCTATCACACTTATATCTTCATCATGACCAGAAACGACTGAAAAAACTTTTTGATAGATTTTATCTTTATTTTTAGCAATTGCAATATACTCTCCCTCTGCTAACACGAGTGAAACATACGCACCAACTGTTTCATAAACGATATCACCAGAATCATTGGCAAGAGACCAACTTGTATCTGCAAGCGCTTCTCCTCCTTCTTGTCGCACCAACTTTAAGACAATCTGAGCGGCCTGATGTTCAAGAGTAACTTCTGTTATTTTACCTGCATCCACTTGAATATCGGAACGAGCCGTCGCATTAATAGAACCATAATGGGAAGCAACATGGTAGCGGCCAGCTTTTAAACGCACAACTGAGTGGGGTTTAACATTTGATATAATCACTCCCGTATCATCATTTTCTTTTTCATCCTCATAAATGGTAAAACGGAGTTCCTTTTCATTCATTACGCCATTGAGCAGTGTTGCATTTAAAATGACACCACCAGCCTCAAGATTAAAGTTTTTTACAAGACTCTGCCCATTTTCTAAACGAATATGGCGCACAGCACTCATATGACCAAATGAGACATGAACAAGATAATTTCCTGGTTCGAGATTAAAACGTGCACCTCCCCCCTTATAGGTTGCCACTAATGGTAACTTATTATCAATCCCTAGAATAGGGGCATAAACCCGCCAGACAAGCCCTTTTTCAATATCCGGATGACTATTTGTTAATCGAGCATTCAAAATGAGTTGTGTTTGAGATGCTAAGTTTTCATTTTCCTGCTCTTGAGTCTTTACAATAAAACTCCTTGATTGTCTCTGCTGCAGATCTTGCCCTTCTCCTGCTTCAGAAAAAGCACAGTGACTCCAAGTCAATAAAGCAAGCACCACGCACAACCATACACATCGGTGCACTATTTTTATAAGAATACCCATTTTTGCATTGTTGACCAACATGATCTTTTTTTCAAGAAACAATATCACACAGCCATCATTTTAAATTGAGAAACTTACACCACAACCACACGATGAAACAGCATTGGGATTGTGGATTTGAAAAGACTGCCCCATAAGATCATCAACAAAATCAATCTCAGCTCCTTCCATAAAAGGAAGTGATAGTAAATCAATAAACACAACTGCCCCGTCTTTTTTGAGAACGAGGTCATCTTCACACATTTCAGAAACCAAGTCATATTTATAAGAAAAACCAGAACACCCACCACCTTCAACAGAAATACGTAATGCTATTTTATCGGTTTCACGCAAAAGTATCTGTGCAATTTTTTTGGCAGCAACATCTGAAATTTTCACATTCATTTTATATATCCTTGCATTAAACCATCAAGAAAGAGTATCCTACACTCAAAGAGCAGTTTATTTCTCATAAACCACTCTCAATTTTAAGATGATAATAGACAGCTTGCAATGGATATAGGAAATATCAACTTCAATTACCAATCTCGAGCAGTATACAGTGCTCATCCACAAACAAGCCGTGGTCGATTATACCATGAAACGATGAGCACCACACGCTCACCTTTTCAACGAGATAGAGATCGTATTATCCATTCTAATGCATTTCGACGTCTTAAACATAAAACGCAAGTGTTTATTGCTGATGAAAGCGATCATTACCGTACTCGCCTAACCCATTCCATAGAGGTTTCTCAAATTGCAAGAACATTAGCCCGTGCCCTGTGTCTTGATGAAGACCTTGCCGAAGCCATTGCCCTTGTTCACGACTTTGGACACACACCCTTTGGCCATGCAGGAGAAGATGCTCTTAATGAAGCCATGGTACATTATGGCGGCTTTGATCATAATGCACAAGCATTACGCATTGTAACAAAACTAGAACAGCGCTATGCAAATTTTGATGGACTTAACCTTACATGGGAAACCCTCGAAGGACTTGTAAAGCATAATGGTCCCCTTTTAGGTCCTCACGCGAAGAATAAGGAGGTTCCTATCGATATTTTACAATACAATGTAAAGCAAGACCTTGCACTCGATTGTTTTGCAGGACTAGAAGCGCAATGTGCTGCTATTGCAGATGATATCGCATACAATGCGCATGATATTGATGATGGTCTACGTTCGCAATTTTTAACACTCGATCAATTTGAACATGTTTCACTAACAGCAGCAATATTAAAAGATATAACAGATGAGCATCCCCAGCTCGACCAAACGCGTCGCGGTTACACGCTTGTACGAAGACAAATAACAACCATGGTTGAAGATGTTATCAAACAGTCACAAAAAAATTTAGCACGCATCAAACCAACAAGCATAAACGATATTCACCAAGCAAAACAAACTATTGTCACCTTTTCACCGACAATGACCGTTTATGAAAAAGAACTAAAAAACTTTTTATTTAAAAATCTTTACTACCATGAACAAGTTCTTAGTCGTCGCAATGCAGCAAAATGCATTGTACAAAAATTATTCAATTGTTATTATGAAAATCCAAATACAATGCCTGAAAGTTGGCAGAGCAAAACAGTGCACTTAAAAAATCAAGAGTTAGCACGTTTGATTGCAGACTTTCTTTCAGGCATGACGGATCACTACGCTCTACGTGAATATCAGCGTTTATTTGACCATACAGATAATTTCGTTTAATGGCTTTTGGCATCATCATGGAAGCTAAATATGAATATCTTTAAAAACTTCGAAAAAAAAATTAAGAGATCAATTGAATTATCTGATATAAAAGGAAAAAATGGAGAATCTCTAGATTTATCAAAAATCACTGTTGATCCTCCGCGTGATTCCTCCCATGGTCATTTATCAACCAATGCTGCTATGGTGCTTGCAAAATCTATTGGAAACAATCCACGTGCACTTGCAGATAAAATCATAGAACTTCTTAAAAATGATTCCTCTATCGAAAATATAGATGTTGCCGGTCCTGGTTTTATAAACATAAAACTTACAAAATTATTTTGGCAAGATGCTATAAAATCTATGCTTGAATTAGGCACTTCTTATGGTCGTATTCCAATGGGACAAGGAAAATGCGTCAATGTTGAATATGTCTCAGCAAATCCGACAGGGCCAATGCATGTAGGACATTGCCGCGGAGCCGTTGTTGGAGATGTCCTTTCCAATTTGCTACAATTTACGGGCTATAACATTACAAAAGAGTATTATATCAATGATGCGGGTCAACAAATCGAAGTCCTCGCCCATTCGGTACTATTGCGCTATCGTGAAGCTCTTGGGCAAGAAATTAATGAAATTCCAGAAGGACTCTATCCTGGAGAATACTTGATACCATTGGGTCAATCGCTTGCTCAAGAGTTTGGTGACCAACTCCTCACGATGGATAAAGATGAAGCCTTATCTCTTGTGAAAGAACGTGCAATTCATGCAATGATGTCCATGATTCGCGAAGATTTGGCTGCTCTTAATATTTATCATGATATCTTTTTCTCTGAGCGAATGCTTTATGCAGATAATGCACGCGCCATTCGTAACACCATCAATGACCTCACTTTAAATGGTTATATCTACAAAGGAAAACTCCCCCCTCCCAAAGGACAAAATACAGAAGACTGGGAACCAAGCGAACAAACTTTGTTCCGTTCAACAAATGTCGGTGATGACCAAGACCGTGTTTTAGTCAAATCTGACGGTTCTTACACTTATTTTGCTGCTGATGTTGCTTATTTTCGGGATAAATTTAATCGTCATTTTGATGAAATGATTTATATTCTAGGCGCAGACCATGCTGGCTATGTAAAGCGGCTAGAGGCAATGGCAAAAGCAATTTCTGGGGGTAAAGCTAAATTAAGTGTCTTCTTGTGTCAATTGGTAAAACTTTTTCGCAACGGTCATCCTGTACGCATGTCAAAAAGAGCAGGATCTTTTGTCACTCTACGGGATGTTGTCGAAGAGGTTGGGCGTGATCCTGTGCGTTTTATGATGCTATACCGTAAGTGTGAAGCACCTCTTGATTTTGATTTTGCAAAAGTAACAGAACAATCAAAAGATAACCCCATCTTTTACGTACAATATGCAAGTGCACGTTGTCACTCAGTCTTTCGTCAAGCACAAGAAGCGCTTCATATTAAAAGCTTTTCAAATGATACATTGATTGCCCATCTTCATCGATTAACAGATGACCATGAAATATTGTTAATACGCAAACTTTCTGAATATCCACGTATTATTGAACAGGCCGTAATTCATAAAGAACCGCATCGATTAGCGTTTTATCTTTATGACCTTGCCTCCAGCTTTCACACCCATTGGAATAAAGGGAGTGAAAATCTCAATTTACGCTTTATTCAACCTGATGATAAAGAGTTATCCTTTGCAAGATTAGGATTGATACAAGCTGTTATCAATATTTTATCATCAGGGCTTACCATCATAGGAGTCGAAGCACCCATAGAAATGCGTTGAAAAAGTTCTATAAATACATACAATAGGTACTCTATTGATAAACTTTTTCATGTATCCTTGCATGAGAGGGGGAAAATTTATAATTTTAATATAACAAATCAAAATCAACCATTGATTGCACGTAAGTGCAAACCATCATGTGAGAAAAGCTATGAGCGATAACGATCGCAAAAATCTACACGAAACAAAACACGATCATGAACACCATGATCCTTTAGAAAGGCTTACGCGCATTTTTAATCCGCACAAACAAAGCGGAAACCAAAATGAGCAATCTTCTTTAAAAACAGAACGATCAACATCTCACCCCGAAACATCATCCCATGATGATGATTTTGATTTCTCCTTTCTAGAAGAGGAACTTGAAAAAAATTTAGCACATGACTTACCGTTTGATGATCAAAAAAAACAATGGGACTTGCATACAACCAGCAACGCAACAGCCTCAGATATTGCACAATCTTCTTCTTTCAACCATTCAAAACAAAATAATTTATCTGAAGAGAAATATTCTTCACCTAGCAGTCATGATGAAGAACAAATTTTAGATGAGCTTTCTCCATTACCAATCCCAAAAAATCAATCACATCAACAGAAAAAAACAGCAACCAGTGCTGATCCTTTTCTTGAAAAAAGTAATCTTATGTCACAATCAGAATCAGAAAATTTCTTTTTTGATAAATCTGAAAGGCACGAAAATAAGAGAGAGACGCCAGAAGATGTTGAACAAACCAATCGTTTTTCACAAATAAATTCACAACAACCTGAGACTACGAATATACAAAAAACTTATGAGGACAATCAAAACCTCTATGACACTCCTATAAACCATCCCTATAAAATTTCAGCTGATCAAGAAAATTGGATTAAAAAGGATTATCCTAATGTCTCCTCTTCTACAGAGGAAAATGAGTTTTTCTCATCTTCTAATCTTGTGTCAAAAAGACAAAACACTGCAAGAAATCAAACAACAAGTACCTTCTCCTCACCTTTAGATTCTCCACCAGTTGATAGACAATCTTATTTAAAGGGGGCTTCACAAGAAGATCATACAACCAATTATCCCCATTTTTTTGCAGAAAACCCCTCACAACAAGAAACTTATGGCGAAAAAGTTCCGATATATGATGAGGCTCGAGCCCAATACATCAATAACGGCGAAGGTGCCTCTAACCCAAATAGAGAAATTTCATATAATGAAAATAATTTAGATGAGTTTCTTTCCTCATCCCCCTCTTTAAATACAAAACAAACGGATGGCTTTTTTGCCCATAACTATACGCACAGAGATACTCCCCCTCCCAATGTTGATACTTATAAATTTTCAGAGGAAATCGTAGAAAAAACTGGTCCTATTATGGTTCCAGAAGTCCCGTACGAAGCGCCAGAATATGATGTGCCAACTAATGGTGGTTTAGAAGAAGAATTTGCTGATGTACTCAATGTAGGGAATGTCCCAACGGATAATTTTTCTCAAAAACAACAGAAAAATGAGGTTTTTAGTGAAGTTTTTCATCAGTCTATGCAAAATTCAAAAGAAGGTGTTTATATAAACTCTAAAGAACAAAATTCCGACTATTTTTCTTCTGCCAATATGGAATATAATTTTCCCTCTTTTAGCGAGAATTCATCATACACAAGCTCAGATGAGGTTCCCACGCCTCCATCAGCTCCTCCTCCCTTAAAAAGTTTTATTTTTGGTAAAACTTTCATTAAAGGTTTTTTTATACTTATTTTAATAGGACTTGGGTTTGCTGGTTATTCTCATTTTTTTATGCCATCACAAAAAAATGAAGAAACGATCATTATCCACGCTGATAATACGCCTTTTAAATTCAAACCAGAAACAACTGGAACGAAAAATGATGTTGCACATAATTTAGATATCTATAAACAAACAACTGAACAAAATGAGAAACAAGAAAATACACAACAATTTCTTATTGATAACTCTGAACAACCTGAAAATTTAAAAGAATTAAACCCTGAAGAATCTTCAAACGTTTCCTCATCGTCTTTAAATGAATCTGATGTTGAAGATGCAGTCACAGAAGCCATAAACCATACTATTCCAATGCGAGAAATACAAACTGTTATTGTCAATCAAGATGGTACAGTTACACTAGCCCCCGCGCATCAAACAAACAGCAAAACTGCTGCTCAATCTGAAGAAAGCATTGATCAAACTTCTAATGAACTTCAAGATCCGTCCCTTGTTTCGTCGCATGATTCTGATATAAACGACCAAGAAAGAGATCATGATCTCAAAAATAATATTGATAAAATAATCGCAGAAAATAATTCTAGCTCAAATATTGAAGAAAAATTTATCCCTATCCCTTCTCATGCAGAAAGAAATACACAAGTTGAAACACCAGCCGCGTCTCGCCCCATATCACCAAACAGAGTCGCAGCACAAAATTCAGAAAGTTATTACGTACAACTTGCATCTCAACCAACGTATGAGCTCGCTAGAAATTCTTTAAAAAATATGAAATCTAAATTTGGATTCCTTATCGGTGCCCGTTCTTTAAATATTCAATCCGCTTTTATACCAGGAAAAGGTACTTATTACCGTGTTCGACTTCAAGCGCAAGACCGTAATGAAGCCATAATCCTTTGTGAATCCATTAAAAGTTCTGGTGGAAGCTGCTTCATCACACGCTAAACCAATAATGCAACGGTTTTAACAACCGTTGCATTATTTATTTCCATACCATTTAATTACTTATCAAAAACTTCAGAAATTAAAATCGTCCTATCTTTTTCGCTTATCTGTTTGCACTGACTTTATTCTTTAATCTACGTCGATTTTCGCCCTATCTAAAAGATTATATTTACGAAAAAATTACTCCGTACCCTTATAGGTATAAGGTACAGGAGGAAGCGAATTTAAATCTTTTTTCGGCGTTGTTACACTTTGGCTTGTTTCTGGGGTATTATAACGCGAACTATGTTCAGGAGATTTTGCAAAAAAAGATCCTAAAAAACCAAAAATAAACCAGATAATAACCATCGCAAGAAGAATAGCAAAAATACCCTTAGCTATTGAAACACGTTGTTCACTATCTCTTCTTTCTGCTGCCATACGTTCTTCATATGTGTGATAATTTTTATCAATCATAGTGGATTCCTTTTCTCAATTCCCTTACCTTTAAATTTCTAGAAAATATGCATATATGAAATTATTCAGATACTTATTGTGAGAAAACGATAATTATAGACAAAAGTTCCAGCTTACTTCATAAAGTTGAGAAAAAGAGGTAGGGATAGAATTAAAATACTTACCATACCTTTGAATTCTATAATAAACCCCTTTGTATTCTATAATAAAACATTGACACAAAGGTTTTGTTAATAATAGAGTTATAATCAAAATATTTCATTATTTTTATTAATAAAAATGAAACATACTCAAAAGGTTTTTTATGAAATCTCCCATATCATCGCTTCCCTTTAAAATAGAAAAACACCCATCTCCTCTGTCAGAAGAAAAATATGAAGAAATTTTAAAAAGTCCCGGTTTTGGTCAATTTTTTACAGACCACATGTGTACTATTCAATGGACTGAAGACAAAGGCTGGCACAATGCCATCATTTCTCAATACAAAGCTTTAGAAATTAACCCTGCAAGTACCGTTTTACATTACGGACAGGAAATTTTTGAGGGTTTAAAAGCATATCGTGCAAAAGATGGACGCATCTTGCTCTTCCGTCCTGATGCCAATGCACAACGCTTTATAGAATCAGCACAACGTTTAGCTATGCCAGAATTGCCAAAAGATATTTTTCTGGATGCCGTTCATCAATTAGTAAAGATTGATCAAAAATGGGTTTCTGATCAGCCCAACGCTAGCCTCTATATCCGTCCATTTATGTTTGGCAATGAAAACTTTTTGGGAGTCCGCCCTTCTCAAGAATATCTTTTTTGTGTCATAGCCTCTCCAGTTGAATCCTATTTCAAAGGAGAAGAAAAATCTGTCAGCGTCTGGATTGAAACAGATTATAGTCGTGCTGGTCCAAGAGGAACAGGGGCTGCCAAATGTGGTGGAAACTATGCAGCAAGCTTACTTGCACAAAAAACTGCAACTGAAAATAATTGTAGCCAAGTACTCTTCCTTGATATGATTGAACATAAATGGATTGAAGAACTTGGTGGTATGAATGTCTGCTTTATTATGGACAATAATACACTTGTAACCCCCCCACTTAATGGAACTATCCTTCCAGGGATAACCCGTGATTCAATCTTAAGGTTAGCTCAACAAATGGGATTAAAAATAGAAGAGCGTCCTTATTCTTTTGCAGCGCTTCAAGAAGATGCAAAGAGTGGACACCTTAAAGAAGCCTTTGCTTGTGGTACAGCTGCCGTTGTCACATCAATTGGTCGTTTTAGATATAAAGGGGGAGAATTTATTATTGGAAATGAAACAGTTGGAGAAGTTACAAAGCAGCTTCGTACACAATTGGTTGGCATTCAAAAAGGGAACATAGAAGATAAAAATGGCTGGGTACATTCTGTCCAGCTCTCATAATATTTAAGGTATTCTCATATCTATAAACGCTTCCATGAAAGTAGATTCATGGAAGCGTTTTTCCTAGAAAAACTCCCTCTATTTTTAGTGACAAAAAAGAAAGCACTAATCAAATTTCGAATGATTTCTATGCTTTGCTTTAATATTACGGACTGTACCCGTATAGGAGCGCATTACGAGAGTTTCCGTTTGAATGTAACGAGATGTAAATTTAACACCAGAAAGCATATTGCCATCTGTCACCCCTGTTGCTGAAAACAAAACATCACCCTTTGCCATTTCTTCCATTGTATAAACCTTATTGGGATCACTAATCCCCATTTTAGCTGCACGAGCAATTTTCTCTTCTGTATCTAGCAGCAAACGACCTTGCATCTGTCCTCCAATGCAGCGCAAAGCAGCAGAAGCTAAGACACCTTCAGGTGCTCCACCAATCCCCATATAGATATCAATACCTGTTTCTTCTGGATCAGTTGTATCAATAACAGCAGCCACATCTCCATCCCCAATCAAGCGAATCGACGCCCCTGTCGCTCGTACTTCATTAACCAATTTTTCATGACGAGGTCTATCCATAATACAAACAACAATCTGATTAACAGTCACTCCTTTAGCCTTCGCAAGAGCATGTATATTATCGGTAGGACAAGCATCTATATCGACTACTCCCTTTGGATAACCAGGACCAATAGCAATTTTGTTCATATAAACATCAGGGGCATAAAGGAGATTACCCTTTTCAGCAATTGCAACTACTGCCAAAGAATTGGCAATATTTTTAGCACAAAGTGTTGTACCCTCTAGTGGATCAAGTGCAATATCGATCGCCAATCCACTTTGAAAACCTACTTTTTCTCCAATATAAAGCATAGGCGCTTCATCCCGCTCACCTTCACCAATCACCACTGTACCATCAATAGGCAATCGATTAAGTTCCTGCCGCATTGCATCTACAGCAGCTTGATCCGCTGCCTTTTCATCGCCACGTCCGCGCCAGCGTGCAGCAGCAACAGCAGCACGTTCAGTAACACGTACCAATTCAAGCGTCAAAATACGATCAAGTCCATTTAAAATCTTCTGAGTTGTGGGCATATGAAAAAATCCTACCGAATGAATACCAGAAAAATATGAGTCCTTATTAAATACTAAGAATAAAGTTTTTTGGCAAAGATGAAAATTTTCCACAAGAGATAAAAGAACTCAAGCGTGCTTTTTTTATTATCAAGAAAGTTATCAATTCTTTGCCATAGGTTCAATACGAATAAATTGAGATTTTGCAACAAGATGTCCATCTTTTTCAATTTCTGCAAGTGCCTGTCGTACATTCACCTCTGTTGTTTCATGCGTAATTAAAATAATTGTTTTTTCAATTTGATCTTCTACAAAAGATCTTTGAACAATCGACTCCAATGAGATGTGATTATCAGCCATATGCCTTGCGACCGCGGCAAAAACACCAGTACGATCATGAACATTTAAACGAATAAAATAACCACCTGCATGATGCGAAATACGTGCTTTTTTATGAGGAGTAAGTTCTAATGCTGGACGTCTTAAAACAGGTGCATACTGAAAACCAGAACGCGCTTTTGCTATATCAGCCAAATCACCAATAACGGCTGATGCTGTTGCCTTTCCTCCGGCGCCAGGACCAGAAAACAGTAATTCACCTAATAAATCACTTTGAATAGAAAGAGCATTGGTTACACCATTTATCTGTGCAATCATTGAGGATGCTGGTACCATTGTTGGATGAACACGTTGCTCTATTCCAGAATCCGTTTTTAATGCAACCCCTAAAAGCTTAATCCGATACCCCAATTCATCAGCTGCTCTAATATCAATTTGCGAAATATTATGAATTCCTTCAACATAAACATCATCTAACGAAACAGCTGTTCCAAATGCCAAGCTTGTCAACAAAGCTAATTTATGAGCAGTATCATTTCCCTCAATATCAAAAGCTGGATCTGCTTCAGCATACCCAAGTCTCTGTGCATCTGCTAAACAATCTTTAAATGAAAGACCTTCCGTAAACATGCGTGTTAATATATAATTACAGGTTCCATTGAGAATACCATAAATTCGCGATATGCGATTACTAACAAGTGATTCTCTCATCGCTTTGATGACAGGAATCCCCCCTGCAACAGCTGCTTCAAAATGAAGAAAAACACCTTTTTTTTCTGCAATTATAGCCAGCTCTACTCCATGTCGAGCAAGAAGAGCTTTATTGGCTGTTACAACATGATGTCCCGCCTCAAGCGCTCTCTTAACAGCGGTATACACCACATCCAATTCACCACCAATTAACTCTACAAAAACATCAATCTCATCAGAAGCAGCCAACTCCACAGGTGAATCAAACCATTTTATATCACTGAGATCAAGTCCACGATTGCGGCCTTTATCGCGCGCACTAACAGCAACAACTTTGATGAATCGCCCACATTGACAAGCTAAACTATTCGCTTTTTCACATAGAGTTCGAACAACTGAAGTACCAACTGTACCAAGTCCCGCAACACCAACTTTTAAAGCTTCTGCCATTATTAACCACTGATCCCTATCTTCACTGAAAAATCGTTTAAATGATGTGCCAATCAACACAAAAAGTACTTATGTTCATAAGAACAAAAGAAATACCCTGCTCTATTCACTTCATGTTCTCCAATAGAATGATCCCCGCTTGTTCAATCAACATTCCTAAAAATATAATATTTATTGTCTTCAAAGATTTCAGAATCTTTATAAAACATCTAATTCAGAATGAAAATCTGTAAAACTGATAAATGCAAGTTGCCATAAAGAAAAGTTCTAAAAAATAATCAATAACAAGTTAAAGAATATTAAGGATTAGTAAGAAAGAATAAAAACATCTCTTCTAAATTAACAAATACGGAACAAAAAACATTCTTTCATATGATAAATTAAAAGAATGGATAAAACAAATTAGATCAGTAAATAATAACACATTCCTTCCTACCATTCCATAGTTTGAAATATAAATCTTTAATGCAAAAATATTAATGAACCCATATATCAAAATAGAATCTTACATTAAATTAAAAAACAAGAATTAATATTTGTATACCATAATTCTGAAATATTATAAATATGGAGAATAAATTTACAAAACTCGAATATTTTATCTAAACTTATTGCCACCTCTTTGAAAAACTAGCGAATTGAAATGAGAAAAAACTCAATCTACCCTTTATCCACGCTAATTCATTTTCAAATCAAGAACCTTCCCAATATGTAAAAGAGCAAATGAATGGTTTTTAATTTTAAAAATTTTACAGACATGTAAAAGTAAATATAAAAAAATATTTTTTTCATATATTCTATAAAAATTGCTTTAATATTTTCATTTTTATCATACAGATATCTATTTATATTTTTTTAAACTGCAAATAATCTATGGATTATTCATCAAAAAACTTTTGTATGATTGGTATTATTTATTAATTTGGTAATAAATATTGTCTTTCTACTTCATAAATTATACAGTTTTTGTTTTATGATAAGCTCGAATGAGAAATCTTCTGTATAAAGGCTCTTTCAAGCAAGTTAAATAATATTCTCATGTGGTGAGCAAAGATAACAAGCGATAAAATATGCAAAAAATAAATACATAAAAATGCTGTTTTTGATCATTTTTGCCTACTCCTCAAACTGAAAATATCATTCCCTGAGATGATTCCCACATCAAAATTTTCTATCAATCATGATAACTTTATATTTTTTCTACAAAAAATCTTAGAAAATAAAATGATCCAAACAGGAATCGCTCAAAAATTATTCAATAAAACACTCTTTTTTCAAAAAAAATGACACAGAGGGCTTGCGAAGTAAAAAGATCCTCTCTATAAGCCTCATCATTGGTTTGCGCCCATCGTCTAGCGGTTAGGACATCGCCCTTTCACGGCGGAAACAGGGGTTCGATTCCCCTTGGGCGTACCATGTTTCTTTTTTATATGTGTAATATATTCATTTTATTTGTGTTTTTAAAAATGAGGAATGCATAAATAAAAATGAGGGAATAAGATTTTAAAAGGTATCTCTTCGTAAAAAGGATACAAGAATCATTAGGTAACTAATTTCTTTGTTGCATTTCGAGGATAGTGCTTTACAGCACACAGTTAATAACAATAAGAATCGATAAAACATAAGAATTAGAAGATTCTAGCTCGCGATACGGTAATTTATAAGTCATATTTTCGCGTCTGCTGTTAATTTTTAAATTAAAACCAGCCGCATCATTTATACGTTTTTTCCAACCTTCAAAACTGAAGTTTATCCCAAACGCATTTTATATGAAGCATTTCTAATTACAGTGCCTTTGTTATCACATTAAACTTTTTATAAACAAACAGACCATAATCTTAGAATTGGAATAGCAATATAAAAATAGTTTCTTATTCACCTAACACAAAAAATCAAGAAACTATAATTCAGAATACGATCAACTTATTAAATGGAATCTCTGATAATAAAAATGCACAATCCCTGTCCCCCGGTGATCTAACTACCTTATCCATTAAACAGATTCTTCATCAATCATAGAATAATTATAGATTTGCAACACATCACTTCTTTTCAAAGATTAAACCCTCCACCAAAATTTTACACTCTATTGATAATATATTCTAAAAGCTCATATTTGAATGCTTTTTTCCCTTGTTTTTACTTTTCATTATAAACTTGAAAGTGTTATACAAGTAGTATTGCTTAAAAGAAAAAGGATTTCTAATGGTAAAGATCAAAGTAGAAAACCCCGTTGTTGAACTTGATGGGGATGAGATGACCCGCATCATCTGGAAATATATCAAAGATAAATTAATCCATCCCTACCTCGACATTGATCTAAAATATTATGATCTTTCCGTCGAAAATCGTGATGCAACCAATGATCAGGTAACTATAGATTCTGCCAATGCTATCAAAAAATATGGGGTTGGTATAAAATGCGCAACCATTACACCTGATGAGGCACGCGTTAAAGAATTTAACCTAAAAAAAATGTGGAAATCACCTAATGGTACAATCCGCAATATTTTAGGAGGAGTCATTTTTCGCGAACCCATTATCTGTAAAAATGTCCCTCGCCTTATTCCTAACTGGACAAAGCCAATTATTATCGGACGTCACGCTTTTGGCGATCAATACAAGGCAACAGATTTTAAATTTCCAGGCAAAGGGAAATTAAGTATTAAATTTGTAGGTGATGACAATCAAGTTATTGAACATGATGTTTTTGATGCTCCAAGCGCAGGGGTTGCCATGGCTATGTATAACCTTGATGAGTCAATTCGTGATTTTGCCCGCGCATCCTTTAATTATGGACTACAACGGAATGTTCCAGTTTATCTTTCAACAAAAAATACCATTCTAAAAACTTACGATGGTCGTTTTAAAGATATCTTTCAAGAAATATTCGATACGGAATTTAAAACTGAATTTGAAAACCGTAAATTATATTACGAACACCGTCTTATTGATGATATGGTTGCTTCTGCATTAAAGTGGTCAGGTGGATACGTATGGGCATGTAAAAACTATGATGGTGATGTCCAATCTGATATTGTTGCCCAAGGCTTTGGTTCTCTGGGTCTCATGACTTCTGTTCTCATGACACCTGACGGCAAAATTGTTGAAGCAGAGGCAGCACACGGCACCGTAACACGCCATTATCGTCAACATCAAAAGAATGAAGAAACATCAACGAACTCTATTGCATCTATTTTTGCATGGACGCGTGGACTAGCGCACCGTGCTAAACTAGATAACAATGAGAAGTTAAAAAACTTTTCCACGACATTGGAAGAAGTTTGTATTAAAACCGTCGAAGAAGGTTTTATGACCAAAGATCTCGCACTTTTGATTGGGCCTAAACAAAAGTGGCTTTCTACAACAGGTTTCCTCGATAAAATTGATGAGAATCTCAAAAAAGCAATGGGCAGTTAAGTTATTACTTAAATTAAAATTCAAAGCTCTAAACAGAGCTTTGAATTTCTCTTGGCAAATTCAAAGAAGTACCTTATAAGTAAAAAGAGGATAGATTTTTATTAAATAGCAAAAAACAGTGAAAAAACAGGGCTGGTCTGCGCTTTTATTGGGTAAAAATGGTCTTTGCTTTTTAACGTTTACAGGTGGAGTTGTGTTACACGCCACCAACGTTTATATTGTTATTACTATTTTACCCTCTCTTATGAATCATATTGGCAGTGAAATATATTATTCTTGGGTGGCTACTGTCTTTATTACAGCTTCACTCGTGGGTACTTCACTTGCAACAAAAATATTAGGGAAATTAGGTCCTCGCAATGCGTATGTTATTTCTGGACTTATCTTCACCCTAGGCACTTTTATGTGCAGCATTTCTTCATCTATGCCATTGTTTTTAATAGGACGCTTTATCCAAGGATTTGGAAGTGGTTCTTTGTTATCCCTATCCTATTCCATGGTACGGATTGTTTTCAGCCCATCTTTATGGTCACATGCATTAAGTATTATCTCTGGAATGTGGGGAATATCAACCTTGTTAGGACCAGCAATCGGGGGGCTTTCTGTATATTATGGGCTATGGCGAGCATCCTTTTTGATCATTGGCGTATTAGCTATATTTTTCTCACTCATCGCCTTTAAATTTTTACCAAAAAAGAATGAAAACGATGTTCCAACACCCCCTCTTCCTCTTCTCCAGCTTTTCACACTCTCCTTATTGATTTTTATTATTTCTGTTGGAGGGGCTATGGAGTCTACAATAGCAAAAATTTGCGGATTAGTTATCGGACTTAGTCTTCTCTTTGTTCTAGCAAAAATCGAATCATCTACCCCTCATCCTATGTTGCCCCGCAAATCCTTTTCTTTCTCTTCTGAAATCTTTTCTGTTTACGCATTGATACTTGTTATGACAACAGTCGTATACAGTATAGAACTTTATTTTCCACTTTTTCTTCAAGAGCTTCATGGGCAAGCTCCACTTGTTGCTGGTTATATAGCAGCACTTATGAGCATAGGGTGGACATGTGGAGCCATCTCAAGTGCTGGTGTCTCCACAAAAAAAATTCGCAACATCATTGTATACTCGCCCCTATTAAAACTGTTAGGCATAGTGATTCTTTTATGGCTCATCCCAACAGAAGTTTCCGCGCTTGAATATATTTTTATTATTTGCTTAGCACTGTTTTCTATTGGAATCAGTGCGGGTATAGCATGGCCACATTTGCTCACAAGGATCTTACAATGTGCAAATGATGAAGATGCTCTCCGTGCCAGTGAATCCCTTACCTCTGTACAACTATTTTCAGCGGCCTTAAGTGCAACTCTAGCAGGAGTCATCACCAATCTTGCTGGCCTCTTTAATCCTGGAGGAACAATAGGAATGATCTTAGCAGCAAAAACTCTTCTTATAGTGCTCATGGGTCTTTTATTTTGTCTTGCTATTCCATTAGCACTGCGCATTTCTTACTGCATATTGAAAAATCCAACAGGACATTCCAATAACTAAAAATAAATAGAAAAATTCCTTCTTCATTTAAAAAATGAAAAATATTAAGCATGCTTCTCCATATACCATGAGACGCAAAAAACCATTAATCCACACAAAGTTAGAACACTTCCTAAAACAGCTGTATATTCATAACTATAGCCCAATTTTAAAACTAATGCTCCAGATTCTGCACCAAGAGCGTTGGCAATATTAAAAGCAGACTGCATTAATGCTCCTGCCAAAATCTGTCCCTGTAGTGCAACATCCATAATTTTTGTTTGTATAGAAGGCATAGCAGCAAAAGAAGTTCCAACAAAAAAGCATCCTATTGCCGCTGTTAACGGAGCATAGGATAAAAAGAAAAAAAGAAAAAAAACAAATACGCTCCAAAGCATAGAAAAAAATATCATCGGCGAAATACCAATTTTAACGGCCAATTTAGGCCCCAAGAGATTTCCTACCACCATACCCAATCCAACTAACGGCATGATAAATGGTACCAACTCAAGTGAAACACCAGAAATATGCATTAATGTTGGCTTGATATAAGTGAAAACAGAAAATAATCCTGACGCTCCCACCGACACCATCAACAAAAGAAGCCACACCTGCTTTTGCTTTAATGCACCCATTTCTTGCAAAGGATTCGTTTTTGGAAAACTTGAATTACAAGGAAAAAAATTCCAAACAAGCAAACAACATAATAAAGCGATCATCCCCACAAGGACAAAAGCAATCTGCCAACCAATAAGTTGACCAATCCAAGTAGCACTGGGTGCCCCCAAAACGGTTGCAATTGTTAAGCCAAGCATAACATATCCAACAGCTTTAGAACGTTCTTTCATTTCTACCATTGAAGAGGCAACCATAGCCGCAAGTCCAAAATAGATTCCATGAGGAAGTCCACTGAGAAAGCGTAATACTACTAATATGCTAAAATCAGAAACAAAGGCACTAGCAATATTTGCTAAGGCATAAAAAAGCATCAAGCCTATCAAAACAGTTTTGCGTGATACCTGAGCTGTTGCCACAGCTAAAAGAGGTGCTCCAATCACAACTCCTAATGCATAAGCAGAAATATATTGACCAGCGGTAGGAATATCAACATAGGAACTTCGTGCCATCTCTGGCAGTAGCCCCATTGCAACAAACTCTGCAGTACCAATAGCAAAACTGCCCACGGCAAGAGCTAAAATTATTAAACGTCGTATTCTCGAATCAATTCCCAATACAAGAACCTTTTGTTGATAAGAATCCCTCATATCATCACTTCTGAATAGGAGTTTTAACTGTAAATATCTGTAATACACACAAACAAAAATTCAAAACATTGTTATACGCATGCCCAATAGTCCCTAATAAAGTTTTAGAAATATTTTGATATATAAAGCATTTTATGGAGTTTTAAGTAAGATTCTTTAATGGAAAATCTTTGAAAACCTCAAGATCATAGACGTATTCACCTATTTCTATCAGATCTGCCAGATAATAAACTTTGTCTCCTCTTTTCAGCCATTGTAATTTTACAGTGAAAGCTTTATTTTGCAACGATATACTACATCCTATAAATAATTCTAAAATTTGCCGAAGAATGCATTTCAAACAAGTGAATAATATCTCATCATTATCTTGATACAAAGATAAAACTTCTCCCCCAAAATTATTGTTGCTTTATTTTTGCTACCTGAATATAGACCCTCCAAATCGATAAGTTATAATTTCAACTTTACGCCATTCTTATAAATTATTATAGAGTCTTTTAAAAATTCTCATGATAATAGTGCTTGGTTTCTAGATTTATTAAATACCCTCTTTTAGACATCTTTACCCCTCTCTCACAGAGAAATCGCATCAGATATCTAACTCACTATCTGTAAATTAAAATATTCACGTAAATATATTATGATTATTTTCAGATAAATTCTATAAACAAAGCAAAAAACAAATATAATAAATTTTGTATAAGTATATTTATTTATATTTTATAAATATGACAATTACCGTGATTAATATTTAAATTTATATATAAAAACTTAAAAAATAAAATTATAACATTTTAAATGTTGTAATTTTATTTTAGTTTTATTTTAATTTTTCTAAAAATTTATCTGTTCGATTGTATATAATCCATTCTTTACCTTTAGTAATAAAAAACACAAAGTAGCTCATAAAAGTACAATTTTCATACTTCTTTAAGAGTTCGCTAACGCCTCATTAACATTGTTGCTGTAAACAGTCATCAGAAACAGAAAAACTGTTTTTCTCCGGATCAGGTAGCGCGTACCGGAGTAACAGTTTCTGTTTTATATAGTAATTAGAAAAGAATATGTACCCTATAAAACCGCACTGTTATATCTTAAGATAGTGGAATTTTATAATTTTGGAAGATGTTTCTAATTTCATATTTTTAGCTAAATTTGTAAGTGCGAGAATAAATTCAATAAAAAAATGAGGTGCTATATTACGATTAATATTTTAGCGTCCTTGTGCCCATAGAGCACGCGTTTCAGCGCAAAAATCGGCATAACAGCCTTCCTCAATGGCATCACGAATTCCCTGCATAAGTTGTTGATAATAAAAAAGATTATTCCAAGTCAATAACATCCCCCCAAGAGATTCACCAGATTTAATCAAATGATGCAAATAAGCACAACTATAATCATGTGCTGCTGGACAAAGTGACTGTGGATCAAGAGGAAGTGGATCTTCTGCATAACGCGCATTACGCAAATTAATTCTACCAAAGCGGGTAAAAGCTAAACCATGACGTCCTGCACGCGTCGGCATAACACAATCAAACATATCAACACCACGAGCAACACTTTGTAAAATATCATCAGGTGTCCCTACTCCCATAAGATAGCGTGGTTTATCCTCTGGTAAAATCGGACAAGTAGTATCCAATACTGCTGTCATAACACTCTGCGGCTCACCAACAGCAAGCCCTCCAATAGCGTAACCTTTTAAATCGATTTCTTTTAATGCTTGAGCAGAACGTTCACGCAGTTTCATATTATCACCACCTTGAACAATCCCAAACAATGCTTTATCTGGCTGATCTCCAAAAGCTGTTTTACAACGCAGCGCCCACCGCAATGAAAGTTCCATAGCTTCTTCCATTTCTTTTTCAGTTGCGGGTAATGCAATACATTGATCCAACTGCATCTGGATATCCGCACCAAGAAGTTCTTGAATTTCGATAGAACGCTCTGGACTCATTTCATAGTAAGCTCCATTAATGTAAGAGCGAAAAATCACACCTTGTTCAGTAATTTTACGGATTCCCGCCAATGACATAACCTGAAAGCCACCAGAATCGGTTAAAATAGGTCCGCTCCAGCGTGAAAATTCATGTAATCCTCCCAAACGCGCAACACGTTCAGCTCCTGGACGTAACATTAAATGATAAGTATTCCCCAAAATGATATCTGCACCAAGATCACGAATTTGATCCATATACATAGCCTTAACGGTTCCTGCCGTCCCAACAGGCATAAATGCGGGTGTACGAACACATCCTCGCCCCGTTATAATTTCGCCTCGACGTGCATACCCATCTTGAGCAATTTTTCTATAATGAAATGTCTTTATCATAACTCTCGTCTTTTTGATTCCATCAATGCATATCTCTATAGAAAGAAAAAAGATATCCCCTTACGAGCATTGTCAAAAGCTTTATGAATTAATTTTTGATTCGCTCAATATTGTAACCAGCATCAAAAATTAAACGAAATAAAAGAACATTTCTTATTAAGAAATCACCATAATAAAAGTGATAATCTAACTCTAGAAAAATAGTAAAATCCTTATAATATCATACCACAAAATACCTACGCTTAACGCACTAAAGCCTTAACAGAACTGCAAAATTATTATCACAATAATTTCATCTTCACATACTTCCATAAGCAGTAACTTTGTACCCATAGAAGAAAATTTTGAACGCATTGTACAGCTTACATATTCTTTAACTTTTACAGATAAAAATTTTTCATCTACTGGGCACAGCGATCCTCACGCTTAATAAAAGCGCAAATGAGCATAATCACTTATCCACTCACAATATTGAGATAGCTCTTGGCATTTAAGATAATTCACAAAAGAAATTAACGTGTAAATAAAAATACTTTAAAAAACTAAAAATGCTTTTTGTAAAGATTCTCAAATACCAAAAGCTCTATCGTACCATTAGAGGCTGAAAAAGCGTATGATGGTACCCGCTTGCTCCGTCATAAGCTTTAAAGAAGGTGGTGCATAATAGATTTTATACTATTTATAGCTTTAAAACTATACATGCCATGAATATCATCGTGGAAGTGAACGTTGATATGTACTGAGAAATGCTTCTTAAAAAAACACGTAAATACGCAACACAAGTGTATTCCGTTTGGAGCATTCCTCTATTAAAAAACGAGAAAAATAAAAGCGTAAGTCCATGCATAATCTTCATTATTTAAAAGATATTGCGTTAGATACTTTTAAAAAAGTAAAGTTGAATTAAAAAGGAGATGGCAAGACTAGCCATTTGTTTCACTTCTGCGCCTTTATTATATTCTTCTAAGATTAAACCGTCTTCTTATTTTAAAGATTACGCCAATATATATAAATGCTGGTTTTCCACCTTGCTAGGAAAACTGGATGAGCTAGTAAAGCTCTTATCCGTCTTAATATGTGTTTCAAACATGCTTCTGCATTAGGATTGGATGTTGATTTACGAGCAGAAACAAAAGCACACGCTCTCTTAGGAAAGTAACATCATAAAACCATTAAGACCGACAATGGATTGAAGAGAAATGCCGAATTTTTTATAAAACACTTTGCCAAACAACAACCATAATACAACAGACTTTGCGTTTTCTTATTCTGACAGGTGTTTGTACAAATCCGTTGCGTTATATTCTTCAGGAAGATCCGATTGAAGAAAATATATGGACAATGCTTAGCTCGAAATTATAAAAGGTAAGCGTGATACTACAAAAGAGTTTCGTGTGCCTTTATTGATCAGAAAAGAGTATTTTTTCTTAGAAACTTACAATTGAAATCAGTATAGTTTATACTATTCTACATCCGCAGCAATAATGGCTTTGGTAATTGAATCTGGATCTGCAACAGGTTCACCACGTTTAATTTTATCAACATTTTCCATACCTTCAACAACCTGCCCCCATATGGAATATTGACGATCAAGCCACGGAGCATCTGCAAAACAAATAAAAAACTGAGAGTTAGCAGAATTTGGATTCTGACTCCGTGCCATAGAAACTGTACCACGCTTATGAGAAAGATTTGAAAACTCTGCTGTTAAATTTGGTTTTTCTGCCCCTCCCATACCAGCACGTGATAAATTGAATTTTTCACTATCCTTCTTTCCAAATTGCACATCCCCTGTTTGCGCCATAAAACCATCAATAACGCGATGGAAAATAACATTATCATAAGCACCTTCCCGTACCAGTTCTTTAATACGTGTAACATGACAAGGTGCCAAATCAGCAAAAAGCTCAATAACAACTCTGCCCTTTGTTGTTTCAAGAATTAAAGTATTCTCTGGATTTTTATTCTCAGCCATATGGAAAGCTCCCTTGATTCATTTCTCAACTTGTAAAGTAGCAGCATTAATAACATCAGGATTTTTTACAGATCCATTATTACTTGTCGTACCTTTTTTTATTTTATCAACAACATCCATCCCCTTTATAACCTCTCCAATAACCGTATACTGACCGTTTAAAAAATCAGCATCATCAAAACAAATGAAGAATTGAGAATTCGCGGAATCCGGATCTTGTGATCGTGCCATCCCAACTGTGCCACGCTTAAACGGCTGTTTTGAAAACTCCGCCGGTATATTGGGATAATTTGAACTACCCATACCAACGCGTTTCAGATCAAAATCTCTACTGCCTTTTTTTCCAAATTCTACATCACCAGTTTGCGCCATGAAATTAGGAATAACGCGATGAAACACAACATTATTATAGGCCCCCTCCTCTGTTAATCTTTTGATTTGCGCAACATGCTTTGGCGCCAAATCAGGACGCAGACGAATAATGACATCACCATCTTTGAGAGATAAAACAAGAAGGCTTGCATCACTTGCTGGGCTAGAATTACCAGCGACTGCAGACAATGAAAAAAAACAAAACACACATATCAAAACAGCAAAAATTCTACGAGACACAATTATTCTCCCCTAAAAGATTGGTATTTCGAGCTTAAAGCTTGTGCAACATTGGGCGGTACAAATGGTGTCACATCACCTCCCATAGAGGCAATTTGGCGTACCAATGTAGAAGTTATCGCGCGCCCAGAAACACTTGCCGGCAAAAAAACAGTTTGCAATTCAGGAGCCATAACACCATTCATTCCTGCCATTTGCATTTCATAATCAAGATCAGTACCATCACGCAATCCACGAATGAGAAATGAAGCACCAACTTCACGCGCCTTCTCAATGAGAAGGTTGCTAAATGAAAGAACCTGCAATCGATTAGAATCTGCACCAAATAAGTCTTTCCCTACCTGCGTAATGAAATCAACACGCTCTTCGAAGCTAAAGAGTGTTTTTTTGTCAGCCTGTATCCCTATAGCGACGACCACCTTATCAGCTAACACAAAACACCCTTTCAAAACATCAAGATGACCATTTGTAAGAGGATCAAAAGAACCCGCGTAAAGAGCAATTTTCATGACTTTACTCCTTCCTCTTAAAAATTATTTTTCTTCGCTCATATCAACTGTATCAGAATGCTTCTCACCTTCATCATCTAATGAACTCGTATCATCTTCAGGTTCAGAAATACGTTCAACCGATACGACTCTTTCACCTTTGGCTGTATTAAAAATTGTGACTCCCTTAGTTGAGCGCCCAGCAGTACGAATTCCCTCAACAGGGACACGAATAAGCTGCCCCCCATCTGATACCAACATAATTTGATCTTGCGCCTTCACCGGAAAAGCCGCTACTAATTTACCAATTTCAGCTGTTTTAGATGGATCTGTTGCGCGAATCCCTTTTCCGCCACGTCCCGAAATCCGGAACTCATAGGAAGAAGAGCGTTTACCATAACCAAACTCACTCACCGTCAAAAGCATTTGTTCACGTGCATGAAGTTCTGCATAACGTTCATCTGTTAACTCTGTTTCAGCCCCCCCATCCTCATCATCCAGAATGACAATATCTTCAACATCAGCATCTGCACCAGAAGCACGCCGTTCATTCATGACACGTTTAATATAAGCAGAACGCTCAATGGACGTCGCCTCGACATGCTCTAAAATTGTCATCGAAATGACTTTATCGCCTTTAGCTAAATTGATACCACGAACTCCCACAGAATTACGCCCAGCAAAGACACGAACATCAACAACTGGAAAACGGATACATTGTCCATTGGCTGTTGTTAGAACAACATCATCATGTTCTGTACAGGTTTCAACAGAAAGAATTTCATCTTCTTCATCAAGTTTCATTGCAATTTTACCATTACGATTAACCTGAACGAAATCTGATAATTTATTGCGACGCACAGTTCCACGTGTTGTCGCGAACATAATATCTAATGCACTCCAGCTCGCTTCATCTTCAGGCAAAGGCATAATCGTTGTAATACGCTCACCTTGTTGTAAGGGAAGCATATTGATCAAAGCCCGCCCACGCGATTGGGGTGTCCCCAGCGGCAGTCGCCAAACTTTTTCCTTATAAACAATCCCACGTGATGAAAAGAAAAGAACCGGAGTATGCGTATTGGCAACAAACAACCGCGTTACAAAATCCTCATCCTTCGTGGACATACCAGAACGCCCCTTACCACCACGTCGCTGTGCACGATAGGTATTAAGAGGTACGCGCTTAATATAGCCACTATGGCTTACCGTTACCACCATATCCTCTGGTGCGATCAGATCTTCACTCTCCATCTCAGCGCTACCAAAACCAAATACGGTACGTCGCGGCGTTGCAAATTCCTCACGAAGAGCACTCAACTCATCCTTAACAATAGACATAATGCGTACGCGTGATGCCAAGATCTCAAGATAGTCAGCGATATCCACGCCAATTTTATTCAATTCATCAGCGATTTCATCACGCCCAAGGGCTGTCAATCGTTGCAAACGCAATTCTAAAATAGCACGCGCCTGTTCTTCAGAGAGATTATAAGTACCATCCTCATGAATAATATGACGAGGATCATCAATAAGTTTAATCAAAGGCGCGACATCCATCGCTGGCCAGCGTCGCTCCATTAACTGTGCACGTGCTGTCTGCGGATCAGGAGCTTTGCGAATAAGCGCTATAATTTCATCAATATTGGCAACAGCAAGGGCAAGGCCAACCAAAACATGTGCTCGCTCACGCGCTTTACGCAAAAGATATTTTGTTCGCCGACTGACAACTTCTTCCCGAAAAGAAACAAATGCACGAAGCATATCAAGCAACGTCATCTGTTCGGGTTTTCCCCCATTCAAAGCAACCATATTACAACCAAAGGAAGTTTGCAGCGGCGTATAACGATATAATTGGTTTAAAACAACTTCCGCAACAACATCTTTTTTCAACTCAATAACAACGCGATATCCATCACGATCCGATTCGTCACGCAAATCAGAGATTCCCTCAATGCGTTTATCGCGCACCAATTCGGCCATTTTCTCAATCATTGTGGCCTTATTAACTTGATAAGGGATCTCACTCACAATAATTGCCTGCCGACCACTACGAATTTCTTCAATATCAACTTTAGCACGCATAATAATTGAACCCCGCCCTGTTTCATAAGCTGAACGGACACCAGAGTGGCCAAGGATAATACCCCCTGTAGGAAAATCCGGACCAGGAATAATTTCAATTATTTTATCGAGTGTGATATCAGGATTATCAATCAAAGCAATACAACCATCAACGACTTCACCAAGATTATGGGGAGGAATATTGGTTGCCATTCCTACAGCAATTCCCCCTGACCCATTAACCAAAAGATTGGGAAAACGTGCTGGCAAGACAACCGGCTCACGCTCACGCCCATCGTAATTATCCTGAAAATCAACAGTATCTTTATCAATATCAGCTAAAAGTTCTTCTGAAACTTTTTCTAAACGACACTCAGTATAGCGCATAGCTGCAGGTGGATCACCATCAACGGAACCAAAATTCCCCTGACCATCAATCAATGGATTTCTTAAAGAGAAGTCCTGCGCCATACGCACTAATGCATCGTAAATTGAAGCATCACCATGGGGATGAAATTTCCCCATAACCTCACCAACAACACCAGCAGATTTACGATACGACTTATTGAAAGAAAGCCCCATCTCATTCATAGCATGAAGGATACGTCGATGAACAGGCTTAAGACCATCACGGACATCAGGGAGTGCACGCGAAACAATCACGCTCATCGCATAATCGAGATAGGAGCGTTGCATTTCATCAATAATACTGATTGGTTCAATACCGGTCAGCACATCACGTTCTGGGTGTGGAGTAAGATCGGTCACAATTTAAAAACTTTCAAAAAAGAATCATTTCACTTTATTTATATCGGTTTATATCGAAAAATACACAAAAATGCTAATTTCTCTCCCATAACAAAAAAGAAATTTAACAATATTTTTCAAGATGTTATTAATTTATATTTTAAATTACCAATAATAATTAACAACTTTCACTTTGCTAAACTTCAAAAATCTAAAACAAACAAACCATAAAGCAATCATAATACTGCAACTTTAAAGCCTCTTAAAAAGGAACATCATCATCTAATTTGTGTGAAAAACTTTCTCCTAATTGGTTATTATTTTGACCAAAAGTATTTCTTTGATTTGAACTACTATTAGCAAAGTCACCACTGTAACTCCCCCCTTGACTTGCTCCCTGCTCTCCACCCGCTGCTCCGCGCCCATCAAGCATTTGTAATTCACCACGGTATTTTTGCAAAACAACCTCTGTCGTATAACGGTCATTTCCATTTTGATCTTGCCATTTTCGTGTCTGTAACTGCCCCTCAATATAAATTTTGCTCCCCTTTTTTAAATATTGCTCTGCAACTTTGACAAGGTTTTCATTAAAAATAACAATACTATGCCACTCAGTGCGTTCTTTTCGCTCATTTGTATTCCGATCGCGCCAACTTTCTGAAGTAGCAATACGCAGATTTGCCACTTGATCACCAGAATTCAAACGGCGGATTTCAGGATCCGCACCAAGATTACCAATTAAAATAACTTTATTAAGGCTACCAGCCATCGCATAAACTCCAAAATTTTAATTTGTAAAATACTCTGTTCTATAACAGTTATAACCATCTTGACCTTCAATTTACATGTCGCAATTGACCATCAATATAGGTATTGCTATCCTTTACCAATATTGTATTCAGTGTAATTATAACAAAAGATGATAAAAACGCATAGTTTATTCCACCACGAGAGAATAAAAAGCTACTCATTTGTATTTTTTTCACAAAACTTATACCTTCCTTTTGCATTAAAGCAGTTAAACACATTGTAATTCTAAAAAAACAGTTTTATTCCATTTTAGGTGCTCAATTTTTGCCACATATGCCAAGGATAAAGTATGACTCATCAAAAATATATCTCCATTCGCGGTGCACGTGAGCATAACCTTAAAAATATTGATCTCGATCTGCCTCGTGATAAACTCATTGTTATAACAGGACTTTCTGGATCAGGGAAATCATCCTTAGCGTTTGATACAATTTACGCTGAAGGACAACGTCGCTATGTCGAAAGCCTTTCAGCCTATGCACGCCAATTTTTGGAAGTCATGCAAAAACCCGATGTCGACCGCATAGACGGTCTCTCTCCCGCTATCTCCATTGAACAAAAAACAACCAGTCGCAATCCTCGTTCAACGGTAGGGACCGTTACTGAAATCCACGACTACATGCGCCTTCTCTTTGCCCGTATTGGCATTCCTCATTCTCCTGTGACAGGACTTCCTATTGAAAGCCAGACAGTAAGCCAAATGGTGGATCAAATTATGTCCTTACCAGAAGGAACGCGAATTTTTATTATGGCCCCTTTGGTGCGAGGACGAAAGGGAGAATATAAAAAAGAGCTAACAGATCTTTTAAAAAGAGGATTTCAACGCGCTAAAGTTGATGGAAAATTCTATGAAATCGCTGATATTCCACCTCTTGATAAAAAATATAAACACGACATCGATGTCGTGGTAGACCGCATTGTTGTACAAAAGGATATCACCTCTCGCTTGGCTGATAGTATAGAAACCTGTTTACAGCTAGCAAATGGGCTTGCCATTGCTGAAATGGCAGACCAACCCTTAGCACAAAAAGAAACGACAAAGGAATCTGCTCATAAATCAAAAAATGATACACATAAACGGCTCATTTTTTCAGAAAAGTTTTCCTGCCCTGTATCGGGTTTTTCTATTCCTGAAATTGAACCACGCCTTTTTTCGTTCAATAATCCTTTTGGCGCCTGTCCTCTCTGCGATGGACTGGGCATAAAAAAAGCAATGGATCCACTGAAAATTGTGCCCAATAAAAATATTACCCTAAAGAATGGCGCCATTGCCCCTTGGGCTAAGTCAGATTCACTTTACTATAAACAAACCTTAGAAGCATTAGGAAAAGCTTACGGTTTCAAACTCACAGATCAATGGTGTGAACTCTCTAATGAAGCACAACAGGCTATTCTTTACGGTACAAAAAGAGATGAAATTTCTTTTATCTATAAAAATAATTCTGGTTCGCATAAAACGGCCCAACCTTTTGAAGGAATCATCCCTAATATGGAGAGACGCTGGAAAGAAACCGATTCTGCTTGGTCTCGAGAAGAAATCGAACGTTATATGTCTTCTTCGCCCTGTTCGGCTTGTCACGGTTATCGTTTAAAACCAGAGGCACTTGCTGTAAAAATAAACGGAATGCATATTGGGCAAATATCAGATCTTTCTATTCTAAAGGCAGATGATTGGTTTGCCAATGTTCATCAATATCTCACAAAAAAACAACGTAATATCGCCGTACGTATTTTAAAAGAAATTCGTGAACGCTTGGCTTTTTTAAATCATGTAGGATTGGAATATCTTACCTTGTCTCGAAATTCAGGAACGCTTTCAGGGGGAGAAAGCCAACGCATTCGGTTGGCATCCCAAATTGGTTCTGGTCTTACAGGCGTTCTTTATATTTTAGATGAACCATCTATCGGTTTACACCAACGCGATAATGAACGCCTGTTGGAAATGCTGCGCCACTTGCGTAATCTTGGCAATACAGTTATTGTTGTTGAACATGATGAAGATGCTATTCTCACAGCAGACTATGTTGTCGATATGGGGCCTGCCGCAGGCGTTCATGGTGGAGAAATCATAGCGCAAGGAACACCGCAGGAAATTATAGAAAATTCAGCCTCTCTCACAGGCCAATACCTTTCAGGAAAAATGGCTGTTAAAATGCCTACAGAGCGACGCAAAATATCAAAAACGAAAACACTTAAAATCATCGGCGCCAAAGGCAATAACCTCAAAAATATCAATGCGAATATTCCTCTTGGAACCTTCACATGCATAACTGGTGTTTCTGGAGGAGGAAAATCAACATTTCTTATTGAAACGCTTTTCAAAGCAGCATCACATCATATCATGGGCTCTCATCACAGCCCTGCCAGCTATGACAAAATTGAAGGATTAGAATTTCTTGATAAAGTCATCGATATCAACCAGTCTCCTATTGGACGCACCCCACGCTCTAATCCCGCAACCTATACAGGTGCTTTTACACCGATTCGTGAGTGGTTTGCCGATCTTCCAGAATCAAAAGCCCGCGGTTACAAAGCTGGGCGTTTTTCATTTAATGTTAAAGGAGGACGGTGCGAAGCATGTCAAGGTGATGGAGTCATCAAAATTGAAATGCACTTTTTACCTGATGTCTATGTTACTTGCGATGTCTGTAAAGGAAAACGCTATAACCGAGAAACACTAGAAATAAAATTCAAAGGACAGTCTATAGCCGATATTTTGGATATGACAATTGAAAAGGCAGAGGAATTTTTCCAAGCTATTCCCGCTATTCATAATAAAATGGAAACTCTCATTAAAGTAGGATTGGGTTACATAAAAGTAGGACAGCAAGCAACCACACTTTCTGGTGGGGAAGCACAACGTGTAAAACTTGCGAAAGAACTTTCTCGTAAAACAACGGGACGTACACTCTATATTTTGGATGAACCGACAACAGGTTTACATTTTCATGATATTTCCAAACTTCTTGAAGTGCTTCACGAACTAGTCGAGCAAGGCAACACAGTTATAGTCATTGAACATAACCTTGATGTTATAAAGACAGCCGACTGGATTATTGATTTAGGACCAGAAGGTGGAGATCGCGGTGGTAAAATTGTTGCAATTGGACGCCCTGAAGACATCATTAAAGTTCCCGCTTCCTATACGGGAAAATTTCTAAAAGATGTTTTACTGCGCCCATCTCTCTATAATTCCAATTCTTAGAAACGCTTTCTATTGTAAAATACAGCATACTAACAAAGCCTGTACTTTTATTATTACCTGTAAACCAACACCTAATTCCAGTGGTGCAACAAGTTTGAAGCAAAGACTAAAAACAATTTAGCGCTTTATAAGCTGTTTCAGTTGTCGTATTGCCAAATAGGAACGCGCACATAATTGCGTATTTATTCTCTGTTTTGTTTATACCTGAAACGACCAGACAACCTAAACTGGGAAGAATATGAAGTTTTAAGGGTATAAATAAATTTCTATATTTCCATTTCCTTTTAATTTATCTTTATGATTTTCCAAGGCATCCACAGCAATATCTTATAATGAAGATTGCCATTGCTTCACACTTTTATTTATCGCGTTCCTTAATGAAGATCACATTCCTCACGAAGGAACAAAACGCCCCAAACGGAATATATTTGCGTTGCCAATTCCCACATCTGTTTTAAAGAAACATTTCTCAATGCTCTCAAGCCCATTTCACGACGGCTCCTATGAATGCTATAATGATAAACTCATTATTGTACACCACCATCTTTACATTTATGAATCGGCATCATCACACTCTTTTCCAATATTTGTCTTCCCTACTCCCTAATATTGTAAAGCCTTTAATTATCGAAAGCTTTCATAAAAAGCATTTTATTTCTTTTTTCAAATGTTGTTATCCACACACTCATAACTATTTATGATATATAAAGGTATCGTTTTGATTGGTTGACGATAAAAGGATCTAAAATGAGAAAATCTTACGCTATTAGAGTTTCTCATTCAATGTGGAGAGCGTCTAATTATCCTTATAAGTCAAGATATTATCTAATAAAAAAGAAACAAAACTCTTTTATTATATTATTTGAATTCTTGTATAAGAATTGTAAGTTTTTTTCTCAAAAAACAGTATTTGGCTGTATTCTACAAAAGAAACTCTCCTAACAGAGCATAGAGTGTCATTATTTTCGACTTTTTGTGCACAAAGTATCTGTTGGACATCTTACAGTTGTCAATATAATGTGATGCAGTCTAAAAAGACAAAATAACGTTGGAGATAATTTCAGCATGAAAAAAATTGAAGCCATTATAAAACCTTTCAAACTTGATGAAGTGAAAGAAGCGCTTCAAAAAATTGGGTTACATGGTATTACAGTAACAGAAGCGAAAGGTTTTGGTCGTCAAAGGGAACATACAGAACTTTATCGTGGTACGAAATATGTTGTTGACTTTCTACCTAAAGTAAAGATTGAAATTGTTGTGTCCGATGAAAAACTGGAACAAACTGTTGATGCAATACGTAAAGCAGCTCAAACCAAACATATAGGGGATGGAAAGATATTTGTCTTTTCCATTGATGATGCAATTCGTATAGGCACGGACGAAACCGGTATCGATGCCCTTTAATAAATAACGAGAAAATTCACTTTTTTATCCACCTCAACGCCATATTAAGGAAATTGAATATGACAACCGCATCAGATATTATCAAACAGATTACAGACAACGAAATCCGTTTTGTTGATTTACGTTTTACTGATCCACGAGGAAAATTGCATCACATTACAATGGATATCGCAGAGATCAGCGAGGATACTTTTAGTGATGGTGTCATGTTTGATGGTTCTTCAATTGCTGGTTGGAAAACAATTAATGAATCTGACATGGTTTTAATGCCAGATCCAGCAACAGCACATATTGATCCTTTTTTTGCTCAATCTACTTTGGTCATATTTTGTGATGTACTTGATCCTGTCTCTGGTGAGTTTTATCGTAGAGATCCTCGTTCTATCGCCAAAAGGGCTGAGGTGTATATGAAATCTTTAAACATTGGAGATACAATCAATGTGGGTCCAGAAGCAGAGTTTTTTATCTTTGATGATGTGCGCTATAAAACGGACCCTTACAACACAGGGTTTAAACTCGATTCAAGTGAACTTCCCTCTAATGATGATACGGAATATGAAACAGGAAATCTAGGGCATCGCCCACGAATAAAGGGAGGCTACCTTCCTGTTCCGCCGATTGATTCCTGCCAAGATATGCGTTCTGAAATGCTCACAGCACTCAAGGATATGGGCGTACAGGTCGAAAAACACCATCACGAAGTAGCAGCAGGCCAACATGAATTGGGTATTCGTTTTGATACACTTGTTCGCGAGGCTGACAAGATGCAAATTTTTAAATATGTTGTACATCAAATAGCAAATAGTTATGGGAAAACAGCAACCTTCATGCCAAAACCAGTTTTTGGTGATAACGGCTCTGGAATGCATGTCCACATTTCCATTTGGAAAGATGGCAAACCCATTTTTGCAGGAAATGAATATGCTGGACTATCAGAAACCTGTCTGTTTTTTATCGGTGGTGTTATTAAGCACGCAAAAGCAATAAATGCTTTTACAAACCCATCCACAAACTCCTATAAACGTTTGGTTCCTGGTTATGAAGCTCCTGTTCTTCTTGCCTATTCAGCACGTAATCGTTCTGCATCTTGCCGTATTCCTATGAGCTCCTCACCAAATTCAAAACGCGTAGAAGTTCGTTTTCCAGACCCAACAGCAAATCCCTATTTGGCATTTGCAGCCCTTTTAATGGCTGGTCTTGACGGTATCAAAAACAAAATTCATCCCGGACATGCTATGGATAAAGATCTTTATGATCTTCCCTTAAAGGAACTTAAAGAAATCCCTACTGTTTCAGGAAGCCTGCGTGAAGCGCTTGAAGCACTTGACAAAGATCGTGGCTTTCTTAAAGCTGGCGACGTTTTTGATGATGATCAGATTAATTCCTTCATTCAAGTAAAGATGCAAGAAGTCTTGCGTTACGAAACAACACCCCATCCTGTTGAATTTGATATGTACTATTCTGTTTAAACAATCAATACGCATTCTTTTGATTTTTAAAGTGGAGGCAAAAGCCTCCATTTTTGTGGATATTCTTCTCATGCAAAAGCGCAAGAGGCTTTTTGCTCGTCCGCTTTTCCTTTATAATGTATTGAATCTCTTCAAATGAATTAACAAAGGTTTCTAATGCCGCGAATTTGTTTTCTCGTTCCCGTTCTTTTATGCATTGTCTTTATCACATCAACAACTAAAGCACATACAATAACCAACCAAAAACTTACAACTCTTGAGAAAGCAACATCTGCTTATAGTAAAGCACTTAAAAATGCCGATGCAAATGCCATCTTAAATGCTATTCCTCCCCAAGTCATCAACCGCTTAACCGCCAAAAAAAATCTTAATCAATCACAATTTCTACAAATCATGAAAAGCCAAATAGAACGGTTGGCAGAAAGTTACAAGATTGAAACGATCAACATTGATCAAAAACAAAAACGTGAAGGTACCCTTGATAATGGTACCCCTTATTTTGTTATACCCGTGGAGCTTGTAACCACAACAAATGCTGGGAAAAAATGCTCTATTCAAACTGAAATTATTGCCCTACTTCACGATAACCAATGGTATTTTATCCGTGGCAATGACGAAGCGCTCTTAACCATAACTAATGAACTATTTCCTGGACTTGATAAAGTAAAAACCAATCCTCAAAAAGTCACAAAAATACTCTGAGCCAAAAGAATGCACGTAAATAAAAGATTTTCCCCTATAAACAAGTTGTAACAATTGTAGCAGCAGCATTAAATTCAACTTTTTTATGAGCACGGCGTGCTATTGTTTCTTTATCTATTCCCCATTGTTCCATCATCCAATCTTCATCTAAATGGGCAATAGACCAAGCATGATCAGCATCAATGTTTCCCGCAGCAACGGCAAGAGCAATGAGAGCAGATCCCGTTAAGGTTGTCATCATATGAAGTGCAGCAAGCATATAAGCAGACTCAACGCTTCGTAAATAATGACTCACAGCTTGAAGTGCTTCTGGTGATTGTTCCACATGCATCAGCCCTTCTGTCAAATAAAACCTTGCACCCAGTTTTTTTTCTGCCCAATCTAATAAAGGATCCCATTGCTCAGATTGTTTTTGCACCAACTCTTTAGGTGTCTGTGCACGATAAAAGATCATATCACATGCAACGAAACGCAATAAATCTTCAAAAACCACCTGCATATCATCAGCGATACCATCAATAACAGTATTAACCAAACGCGTCATCGGCATTTTTGCAGGATCAACAACGTGCTTTTGGTTCTCAAATTCCTGAGCAACATATTCAGCAAACACTTCTGATGGCACATGAAAATGACGCCTTGCGGGCGTTTTTACGGGACGTTCATCCAACAAAATCGTAAAGCCGACCTCCTCACAAGCGATCTTCACTTGCTTATAAAACCGTTTTGGGTGTGATTGGCATGAAAGATTTTGAATCTTTTGAACAGAACTCTTCTTATTCAATGGCATATCAAAATGATCCAAAATCTCACGCATATTTGTTTACCTCTGATCTTTTCAAAAAAACGACTGTTTCTTTAGGTTCTGTAGCTTCAATAAGGTTTAATCTGACCTTCTTAACAATTCCAAAGAAGAAAAAAATCTTGCCAATCTCAATCTGATTTAAGAGTTATATTTCATGTTTCTTTTACAAACAAGACAATGATGATTGCCTTTTATATATTTAATACAATCATAATAGTAAAACAATTTCTAAAAGTATTATCTTAATTAAGAAGTTAAATATATTGAGTTTTATGGCAAAGATGTTCACGCCTTACCAATTTGCTTATTATTCACCTATAATAGTATTATCAATATGAACAGATTCAAAAACGCTGCTCATCCAAAAAATGATAGAGCAGTGCGGTTTACGTGTCATTCACCTTCGCTTAACCATTCCAATAATTCTCTAACATATCCAATAAATACCCTGATAGAATTTTTCCTGCTCAATTACTCCCCTAAACGACGATGTTTTACGGCATGATAGAATAATGAACAGACAAAATTATAATTGTAAATTTTCTTTCATATATACATTATTTTATAAAGCACTAAATTATTTAACGCATTGTGCTTGATATACTCTACATATTACACTATTTTAAATTTAGGCATATTTTTATAAAGAATAGAGATCATGCAATCTGAAAATAATACTTTTATCTATACACTTGTCCCTGCAGATACTAACTGTGCAGCAGCAGAACAATAGTGGCTTAACAATCACAATAAAAATATTTTGTCCACTGACTCGAGATCCCGTATTATCTTATACGCAACTCTTGAAGAAGCATTTAATGAACTTGCTCAAAAAAAAGATGCTTATCTCTTAAGTTGTGCTGCTTCCCCTGATTTGCATACACTCATATTTACCCGTTTAGGTGATATGCAATTATTTGACAGCTTTATCATGCCTACTCACTCTATGGTTTTAGCTAAACGCAATAACATTGATGAAATTAAAACCATAGCGCCTCATCCTGCCCCGCAATCTCTGGTAGCTCATCAATATGACAAAGTATTTGCCAACAGCAATGCTGATGCAGCCGTTCTTTGTAAGGCTGAAAAAGCCGATGCTTGTATCACAACATCGGTTGCGGCAAATCGCTATAAGCTGAATATTATCGAAAATTTTGAACAAATGCCAATGACCTTTTTGCTCCACTCACTAAAGTCAACTAATCATGAAAAAATCTGAAGTGCTTCTTTCCATTGTTAACTTAGTTGACAAATTCCGTATGCGCCAAGAACGAAATGGGAGCATTAAGGAACCAACTTCAGCAGATAGTAATATGATCAATGAATTGATCACTCTGCTGAACCACCATGCTAATATTCTTGATGGATTATCTCCAAAACTTTTAGCGATCATTTCTGATGATCTTCTTCAGTGGATGCTCAGCGGTTTAACGCCCCCTCCTCAATTTGATAACACTTTGGCTGCTTTCAAAGCCCCATTACCAGATGCTCCCTTGTTTTTCTTGGCTCCAATGCGTGCAACAAATGGACCTGATCCAGAAGGATTCCAGCTGGAATTAGTTACAGGATATCGTCATGAAACGGCCTATCTTTCTGACGCCTCGAAATATACAAAGAATTATCTATCACCATTTCAATGTATAAAAATGGGAATAGCATCAAAGGGATTTTTAGAAGGCAAGTTCTATTCCCAGAATCTGTAGCGACGGCTCAAAAAATTGATAAGCAAGCATTTGCTTTGTTTTTTTTCAGTAAATTCTTTGATATTTACAACAAGCAAACAATTGTGGAAGCTGAACGTTTACTCGGTCGAGATAGTAAATTCCTGTTCGGTCAATTGCATAGTCGTAACTTATCTAAAGAAGACATTTACGATGCTCGCTGTTTGTGGGGCTATTATCATGACTATGCACATCATACCGGACCGCGGCCATTGGATAAAAATCTGTATATAAAATTAAATTGGTTTACAGGTCTTCTAGAAGAAACTAAAGTTGATTTAATTACAGTGCGTATTATGCTACAAAATCATCCAAAATTTTGGAAAGAAATAACTGAATTTGTCCTATTAGAACGCATATTCCGTTATCCACAAGATTCTGATCAGCATATGACATTCGATGCTGGTACAGGGATCTTGCTTTTTGAAATATTGATGCGGAACAAAGCATTGATTGAAACAAATCAAAGTTATCTTCAATTTGATTTGGAGCGTCTTGAAAAAGTAATAATATTGATGATAGCAGATATAGAAACACTTGAAGCATTAGATGATGACGCTTATTTGGCAGGAGCTAAGGATTATATCCAAAATAATCTTGGTAAGCCGCAAACTTCACAGTCACGATTTAATTTTTCAACATCATATTATGCACAGCGAGTGATTAGAGGATTAAATCATTGAGTTTTATAAAAGGACGGTTATTATTATTTACTTTTGCTATTCTAGCATTGTTTTCCATAAGTTGGTTATTATCTAAGAATTTGGTTAGCAATATACCCGTCATGCATGCGGTTGGACTTAGGTTGTTTTCCACCGCTGCCACCTTATGGCTGATTGCAATATTTCGTGAGAAAGCTGTTTTCAGATCCCTACCATTGCTTTCCATGATACCTTCTTTTTTAATTCTCTCAGTGTTAGGATTTTCGCTGTATTTTGTATGCAGCTTTGGTGCATTAAAATCGCTCAAAGCCAGTGATTTAACCATGGTGCTCGCTACTATTCCAGGAATTACTTATATATTAGGTGCATCGACAAATGTCCTTAAATTCTCATGGCTGAAGCTTAGTGGAGTGATAATTGTCAGTGTAGCAGCTGTAGTATTCAATATAAATAGTGGAGAAGGTGGATATTATAACCTGATAGGAGTAGTGCTTGCCTTAACAGCAGCACTTTCTTATTCTGCTTATGGCTTATTGTCTAAACGTTATCTTAAAAATCTACCTTTGCTCACCTCACTGGCTTGGATCACGACAATTTCTGCAGCATCATTTATGCCATTATTTATTTTTGATCCTGCCCCACTCTTCTATCTTAAGTTAGAAGATATATTTAAAATATTGATTTTAGGAACTGTTTGCTCGGCACCAGTTTACGTATTATACCAAAAAGTTTTAGCCGAAGGAGGCGTATTATACGCCAACACTATCGGCGTATTATCCCCTTTTGCAGTGGTTGTATGTGAATGGATAATCGGCTCGAGCCCTTCCCTCAATATGATCAAAATAATTGCTATGATTGTAGTTGTTATAGGGATGACACTCTTATTTATAGATGCATCAAAGGTATCTACATGGCAACAGAAACGTCGTGCCCAAAATTCCAAATTTAATGAGGAAACAAAATGAAAAAACTCGCGTTAGTTTGCCAGCGCAATGCAAAATTACCATTTATATTTGAAGCAGCACAAGCAGCTAATATCGAATTAATAATGATCTATGATACCGCTGAAAGCGCTCCCACTCAACACCCCGCAGCAGTCACTTCAACTTGGCAACTTCCTGTTTTTGATAACCCAGAGGCAGCTCTAGACACTTTTGCAACAGGAGCAAAAGAACGCAATATTGCTGGGGTTATGACCCTTCGCGAAGAAGCCATCCTATGGACAGCTTTGGCTGCAAAAAAAATCAATACTCCAAGTATTGAACCAGAAGTAGCAGCATTAACCAGAAATAAATATCTCATGCGTCAAACTTTCGCTAAAGCAGGCTTAAGAACACCAGGATTCTTTTATATAGATCATCCAGAAGACCTATCAAAAACACAAGCCTTGGATTATCCAGTCGTTATTAAACCTGTCTCTGGATGGGCAAGTGCAGGCGTCATGTTAGCTAAAAATTCCGCTGAACTTCCTGATCTCATTAAAGCCGTATGGAATGTTCAGCATAAAGACATGGCACGTTTTAATGATAAAAGTAAACCTGTAGGCTTAGTCGTAGAACAGTATTTGCCAGGAAAAGAGTTTGTCGTAGAATGCTTTGTTGATACAGCAGGTGTACACGTTCTATCCGTTGGAGACAAGGGACAGCCTGAGGGACCATGGTTTGAAGAAACAATTTATCGTCAACGATGTGATATAGATGATCCTTTAATTATTGCTTTATGTGAGGCTGCATGCTCTGGAGTTAAAGCTCTTGGTATAAATATGGGAGCTGCTCATGTAGAACTACGCTTAGATGCCAATAACTTACCCTATATAATTGAGATCGGTGCTCGTATAGGTGGATCAGGTGTTTCCCATTTTATTGTCGAGCAGGGCACAGGAGTTTCATTTGCAAAACTATGTATGAATGCCGCTTTAGCTGAAAAAAACTTAGACCTTCCCGATATACTCCCAGCTAAAAAAGTGGCGGCAAATTATATTATTCCTCTTCATGGGTATGGACGGTTTTCTGGATTTTCAGGTCTAGATAAGGTTGCACAGCATCCTCAAACCGCCAGAACTATCATTTTCTTTGAAACCAATCACATTTCACCACCTCCACCAGCATTTGGTGGATATCCTGGTTTTATTTTCTCTGTTCATAACTCAAACGAAGAAGCACGCAATTACCATAAATGGCTCGATGATACCTTAAGCATCATATGGAAACACCATGTTTATCAATAGCCCGATAAAGATATTTTTACTGTCCCTGAACTTTGATATAAATCTTATCGATACAAACGAAATTACAATGCGAATGCGATTGCCTAAAACTTTGCAAACGTTTTTCCATTAAAGATGCATATTTAAAAAAAACAGGAATTGAGGAAGATATAATCTACTTTTACACCCCATTTTAATAAAAGCTCTTCAATGTTTCTATATTTGAAACAATAATAAGAACTTATGAACGATTTTTTTGATACGATCAACCTCTTCTCCCCACGTCTTAAAAGAAGAAAAAAAATCTTATCTCCCCACTTTGATATAAAACTTATATTTCATATCTATTTAACAAATAAGACAATGATCTTGTTCATATATTCAATACAGCCATTAGAACAATTTTTTTAAAGGATTTATCTTTATTAAGAACTGAAGATATTGAATTTGATGTTAAAAGTGATCATGCTTTACCACTTTTCTTATTATCCATCGACAACAATGCAAACGATACGAACAGCTTCAAAAACGCTTTTTGCAAAATTTTAAAGCAAAAAAATACGCATCATCCACGAAACGATCGAGCTGTATATTGTACATATCTCCTCCTTTGCTTAACAGCAAAAGCTTTTAATCAACAGTCAATATCTCCCTGCCTTTCATGATTGATATCAGCGACCTCAAACGCCAGTCTTTACAACATGATAGGATAATAAGGCTACTATTTTAAAAAGCTGATGACAAACACATCCCCAATATTTATAGCAAAAATAACACAAATAGATTTACAGTCTCATTATCATTTTTTTTGAAGCATTTAAGCTCCCCTATCAATCAGATAAAAAATAAATCAACGTGATCCTTCCATACCTATTAAAACACATGATACCATTATTAAAAGAAGCAATTAAAATTCTGCATCATCAATGGTTTAAATCACGACAATAAAACAAAACTTTAAAAATCACATTTATTATTTTTAAAAAGATTTATTAAAAATGATAGCGCAAACCACCAGAAAAATGAACTCCAGAAAAACCAGCCTTGGTTAACCTATGCTGATAGCTAAGATCACTGTGAAGTGTAACTTTAGAAGAAAACTGCGCATTGATACCCAAACCTGTTTCTAAGGAAGAACCGAAAGAACCCAACTGGAAAACATCTTTAAAATGAACAAATTGTTCTTTATCAAAACAATGAGCAAAATGAATATTGCCATAAAAAGAAGTGATCCAATCCTTATCAGAGGCTGTAAATGTTTTACTTAAACGCCCACCAACACGCACAAACCATTGATCTATTTTTTTCATCTCAACATCAAATCCATCAATATCACGAAACTTATCAAATTGAAGATGTTGATAAATAAGCTGAAGTTGCGGATCAAAAATAAGATCTTTATATCCTGTCATAGACACTTTACCAGCAGAAAACGACACGTTCAAAGGATTTGCTTTTAATGTCGCCGTCTTACCCCAAACACGGCTACGCACATCCCCTTTAAACAAACCATAAGATAAAAGACCGTCTACGTAAAAATCAGTGTAATGTTTCACACTAGCATATGCCGTAAATGACCATTTATTAAATGTACTCTTTTGACTTTGTTCCACGTTATGAGGTTGTAAGGAAAGCTTTCCATAGGTTCCCATAATCCCAAAAGATGTCGTACTATATGCACCCTCTATTGTTTTGAGCAAAATATCTGTTTTTATAGCGTTATAATCAACATGACCATCGTACCCATATTTAAGTGTAGAAAGATCTGAGACATAACGATAACTCCCACCATAACCGTGGACAGATAAAGCAAAGTTCCCTTCAACTTTTAATAATTTACGAGGGATAGACCGCCTAACTTGCAACTGCTTTTGTTGATGACTAATATCCATGAGCCCAACATGAAACAAAGCATTTGGTAACAAAAGATAGGTCAGAACTTGTGGAACAACCTCTCTGACCTTTAACTCAGAAGGGGGAATAGCAGACACCTCTAAAACAGGCTGAATATATTTACTTTCAAGGCGAAAATCCCAAAAATCTCCATCTCCTTCAACCAATCTTTGAGAAGTTTGTGCATTTCCAAGAGCAGAAGCTGGACCATAAGCATGAAGATAATATTGGTAAGGCAAACCCTCTAATGCGATATAAGCACGATTTAACTGAAAAGAATCCTCTGCCGCTTTTCCAGAAACCTGAATAAGTGAAATACTATGAGCATTTTCACCGGTTGCTATCTCACCCTGATTTCCTGCAACAAATTGCACATAAACTGTTGTTTTTCCAGAAACATCACCATGTATTAAAAGCCGATCAGTTTTTGTATTATCAAGCAAACCATCCCTACTGAGATACGTATTGAGATAAATATCTGCCCTATCTTGCGCACTATAAACTTCTTTTTCTCCCTTCCCAATATGAAGTGTCTGATACTCCTGAAACATTGGAGTCTCAAAAGCAATAAAACTATCAGAAACTTTCACAAATGAAATAGACGAACTTGTACGGTTTGCAACTTGCAAATCGATCTCTCTTCTTTTTGTCAAAAACCATTTTGATCCCCTTGTTAAATAAAGCTCAGCAATAGAATCATCGGCAACACGAGTCCCTCCTATCAATGAAGAAGAATTAGCCAAAATCGCTACACTTCCCCCTTTTTCAGCTGTTAATAATAAGTCACCAAAAATTTTTGTACCTTCTGTTACTCCAATATAAATACGACTGTTATGGCTATGAACAGCTGTCCCATCTGGAACCTCAAAAATCGTCCTTTTCAAAAAGACAAGCCCCTGTTCATACGCATCATTTTCCCCATCCCTCTCAAAATACATACCTTGTTTGTTACCTATTGCTTTAATTGTTGAATCTTCAATATTAACCCGCGAAATTAAAATATTTCCTTCCCTGCCGTTATTGGATGGCGTGTTAGAATCTTGTCCAACTGTTAAAATATGAACATCCGTAGAAATAATATTCGTATTTTTTACATAAACAGAACCCTGATGTTTTACATTGAAAACTGTATGTATAATTTTTTCATTTGTATTTTCTTTGTCTTCTGTTTTTTGATATTTTGAAGCAATGGTAACACCATCTAAAGTCGCACTCCCCCCTCTCCCCACATAAAGCGCAGCAGCATCATTCACATCAATAAATCCACTTTTCATCTGAATACCCGCATCAGCACTAACGAAAAGAGCACTCTCTTGACCGATACCCAAACCTTCCACTTTAATTTTTGTATTCGTTAACGTAACAGATGCTCCTCGCTTCTCTGCATAAGCAGCAATCTGAGAAGCCTCAATTGTTCCACGATTAACCTCAATCATTCCACTATCAGCTTTAAGACCTATTGATACATTTTTAAAAGCTGAATCGCTCAAAACAATTTTTCCCCCTTGTGATACAAAAACACCATAAATATCTTCTATACTTGCAGTCCCTTCAACCTCTACACGCATTGCCTCAATAACTGTATTTGGCTCCTGTACTACTATAGCAGCAGGTAACATGAGAGAACGATCCTCCCCATTCTTTTTTTTAACAGGCGCCGTGAATTTATATACTTTATCACTAATTGTATGCTTTGAACCATCACTGCATTCATAAGGTAATTTGTTTTTGTCACATGACAGTGATGTATATGAATGAGAATGTGCCTCAATATTTATATTTAACAAAAAAGAAAAAATAGCTGCTGTAAAAACGCACGAATACAAGTGATTGTTAGATACCTTGACTATCATTGTTTTTCAAAACTTTCTTTTTTCAACAAAAACAAAAAATGCTGGCAAAAAAATAAACCACAAATTAAACACAACAAGAATAAAACGAACAAAATTATTTTATTTTTATGATAAATTACAGCATTCAATAATATGTTTTGTGTTTTATGTAAAGAAAGAACAAAAAGTTTAAAAATACCATTTAGGAGGACAATCCCTCTAAAGAAGGCATCTCAAAAACCGCTGAAAACTGCAATTACAAAAGGCCCAAAAACCAATCTTAAAAAAACGTGAAAAAATGCGAATTTTGAAGAGATATAATATTCAATTTATCTCACCACCGAAAAATAAAAATACAACAAAATGAGAATAACTTCTAAGATTAAACGATTAAAACGTTTTAATAAAACACAGCACAAAAAGATACAGTATACGAAATCTATAACCGCATCATCTCTTCAACTACAACAAAAAAACAAGAAATTGCACACTAATGTATAAGCTGATGTACACAATTTCTATATTAAAAATGCTAGATATCTAACAAAGAAATTTGAATAAATAAAAAACTTCTCCTAATACCCTATCATCAATGATTTGAATTAATAAATGTAATATTTTAGATCTTTTGATAAAATCTAAAATACAGTAAAACACTCACCATTCTGAACTTAAAAAACACCAAAATAAAATTTCATCAAAATTAGCTCTATGAAAGCTATCTGTTTATTATCGTTAAGGAAGATATTTTAGCAAAGCTATTATTTGCCATTCTTTATATTGAATAAATTTCTCTAAACAACAACTCACTCTCCTCGGCTAGCATCATCTGACAACAACACTATTGCCAATCTCGTAGCTGATGAATATAACTACATTAGAGACAAAAGAGCTATATTTCTCTCTTCTCCCGTTTAATATGTTTATTTAATTATTGCTTTAAAAATTAACGTTCTACTGTTGATGATCACTTGTGCAAAGCTTTTTTTATTTTCTGGCGCTTTTTATCATTTTCAAAACGTAACATCAAATCTCGCTCTTGTTTTGTCGAATTGGTTACACCAAAAGTATCATTGTCCATAACCTGCTGATACCCTGCTACCATTAAATTGACTAAAAATGAATCACTTCGCGGCGTTGATGAAAAATAGATTCCCTTTGAATCTTGTAATTTGTACCGATAACCTGCTTTAGTCATGCACTCATAAACTGCTGCAAAATCACTTGCACGCGAATCCATATTTTTAGAAGAAGCGTAGATTGGTTTCCAACCACATTTTGACAGTGCTTGTTGGACCATAGACTTACTGACACCAGACTTTTCCCATAATTCTAACGTCGATGGGGGAGGTTTGCTAATACACCCAGCAGAGCTTAATAAAATTATAGCAATCAATAATTTCAATGTTTTTTTCATTTCCCCCTCCGTCAATATTTACGATAGAAAGACTGATAAATCTTCTAATATTTTCTCACACGCAAGATGACTTTTGTTAGCATATAGATATTGAAGAAACAATCCCACCCCCCATGCAAAAACAAGAATGGAAGGATTTTTGATTACAGCAGCCTCAATACTTAAGGTTGACATTCAGGTTGTTCTTTATGCTCTTCACAATGAGGACTATTCAAACGCCTCTCTACACTTCGCTGAGGAATAACTGCATCAGGCTGACAAATTGGAAGATTTTTATATTTCTCACACCACTTCATTCTTCCCAATTTATCTTGGAAACCTGCTTGGATCATACATGCATTCACAGACTCCTCAGCATTGAATTTCTCATCAGTACTTGTTTCTGTATCAAGACGACCATCAAGATGCTGTATTCCACATTCTAACAGAGCTTTTTTGATCTCAAGCTGATCAGCACCGGATTTTTCCCATGCATCTACAGCTGTTCGAGAAGGCTGCTCAGGGTAGCATCCAGCCATAACAAATAAGGTTATCCCGCTTAATAATTTTAAAATCTGCTTCATTTTCCTATCCTTGAGTAATTTTGATATTACGAAACAATCTATAAATTATTTTACATACTGTTTTTTATTTCCAAAACAATGATGAACATTATCAACCTATATTATTTTATCTTTCCGAAGATTATGCCATAATTATTATATCAAAAATACGGTAAAATTATTACTAAAATCATCTATCTATCAACGATATGCTTATAATTATTATCAATATTTTGATTACAACCAAAATAGATATTTTATATTATTGCGCCAACAGTTGTGGTACCCATAAATAAATAGCATTGACATGCTGAATTAAGCCCCCCCCGCGTACGGGTATGAGAAACATGAAGGTAGGGATTGTGATCGTCACAAACAGCAAGACTTAAGGTTTGCATTCAGGTGCATTTTTATATTTTTTACAAAAAGGGCTGTTCAAGCGCTTCTTGACACTGCGCCTCGGGATGACAGCGCCTGAACGACAAATCGGCAAGTTTTCGGCTCTAAAAGTATAACATGGCCCACCCGCTCTTGCTACCTCTTCATCTTTATAGCGGAAACCTGATTGAAGCATGCAAGCATAAATTGTTGCTTTTGCATTGATGCTCTGCTTTCTATTTTCTGGATCGACATCATAAGGAGTTGGCATACCACATTCTAACAAGCCTTTTCCTATCTCTGTAAAATCAGTAACACCATTTTTCTCCCACGTAGCCACCTCTCCTAGAGGAGGTTTATTAAACTGGCACCCAGCTATACCCAATAGAATTATCGCACTTAATAATTTTAAGGTTTGTTTCATTTTTTCCTCCATGATTTAATTCAAGGCTTTTGTTCTAAATGAGATGTGCCATAAAACTTTTGGCATTTCGGACCCGCATCTCCAAGACAGGTATGGGAGCTTATGGGATTCATGATCACTCTCCACCATTCTGTCCACCAGTTACTATCAGCAGGTGCTGTCTCGTAAGTATAGTCATTGCCGCCAATAATTCTGCTTACAAAGTCAAATCTATGCCCATCAAAAACCTGTTTCATGCGTCTGTGAATGGCTGCTATGATGGTCTGTCATGCCAACAATCGTCATACTTTCCCCCATTACATTGATATCTTGACCAGAAATCAGATGAGAAGCAATAATCGTAGCATCTCATTGTACATCCATATCAACATTGCCTGTTGCCTCAAGGATAGAGAGAATTGTTGTTGTGTGTGTTCAGAGCTATCGGACGATTTCTCATGCAAAAAGCCACTTGATGACGACTGTTTTTGCTGATCGTAGTGTTCTTGAGCACCTTTTATGGTAATATTGAATAATTTTGCACCGAAATACAGTTGCGGAGTGCATTTTGTCCGCCTCCACTTGTGATAAAAATTACTCTTGTATCAATATTAAAAAAATAAGTTTGATCCTTCCTCTTGTGAAAGCAATAAGAATCGTAAAACTGTCACACGTTCATTGTTCTCTTTAATTTACTCTTCTATGAGATTTTATTGTAATACCTTGCTGCTGTTTATTAAAGTTTTTGTAAAAACAATGATACAATGCCTCATGTAACTTTGTTATCCACTATTTTCTACCAACGCCAATCCTCTTTGAGAAAAAATACATAAAGAACTTTATCTTCGTTTCTAAAAGCAATAGTAATTTTCTAAACAACAAAATTTAAGCAACCAATTTTTTAAAGAGCTTAAAAAACAATTCTTACAATAACTTCTCTTGTAAAACAGAACTTCATTAATACGTTTAGAAAAAGATATCTGCCTATAATCTTGTATCTGGTAAAATCTATTTGCGCTGTTAGGCATTTTAACCTGAAAGACTTATATTGATGGCACAGCTCACCATCAAAAAACGTCTAATATTTATATGATTTGGTCGTTACCGTAAGCAATGGCTCACAAAAACTTCCAAAGCAAAATAATAACGAGCAGATTTTTTCAATCTAGATTGTTCTAACCTTTAGAGAAAACAATCAAACACCTGTTCTCCTGATGACATCAGCTATTTGTTTTGAGTTTTTTCTCTATTCACATTTTATTCAGCTTCTTTTGCTTAAAATTATAAAGTTTAAGTGCATAGAAACAAATAACAAGCCAAGCAATCCAAATAACACCTATAATTAAAACTGGTCGTGTCTCATCAAAATACCATAGGAGAATAAAAATAAAAACCATAAATAAAATAGAAAAAATCGATCCTATTGGCCAAAATGGAATGGGAAATTTTAAACCATTCTGAGCTTCTTTAGGCATCTTAATTCGCATAAAAAATTGTGACAGTAGAATCATCATCCAAACAAAAACTGTCGCAAATGTTGCCATTGCGGCAATAAGAAAAAAAAGCTTTTCATGATAAAAATAATTAAGGACAGCACCAAGAAGAAAGATACCGAAGATCATCAAAATAACAAAAACTGGTATACCATTTTTTGATAAATATTGAAACTTTTTTAAAGCATAACCTTCCTGCGATAAACCATGGATCATACGACAAGCACCATACATTCCACTATTCATTGCTGAAATAGCCGCTGTAACAACAACAATATTTAAAATATTTGCTGCATACGAAATCCCAAGATTTTCAAAAATGGATACAAAAGGGCTATCCATAAGACCAATCTCATTCCAAGGATAAAGAGACATTAAAATAGCTAACGTCATGACATAAAAAAGCAAAATACGAACTGGAGTAGAATTAATTGCCTTTGAAATCGTTTGATGAGGGTTTTGAACTTCCATAACTGCCATGCCAATGATTTCTATGCCACCAAAAGCAAAAACAACAACACTAAAGCAAGCTAAAAAACCAAACCAACCATTGGGAAAAAGTCCACCATTTTTCCATAAATTATGAACAGTAACAGTAGAAAAATCTGCACCTTCACCCCACCCCCAAAAAATAATTGCTATTCCTAAAATAATCATCGCAATGATAGCGATAACTTTAATAGAAGATAGCCAAAACTCTAGTTCACCATAGACTTCTACAGCCGCTAAATTAATACCTGTGATGATTAATGTAATACTCAGTGCCCATACCCAAGGAGCAACATCAGGATACCAAAACCCCATATAAGTCGCAAAAGCTGTAATATCAGCCAAACCAACAAGAATCATCTCAAATACATATGTCCATCCCGTTAAAAAACCTGCTAATGGTGATATGTAATTTGCCGCATAACGAGCAAAAGAACCAGGCAATGGATTATGAAGTATCATCTCTCCTAGAGCCCGCATAACCATAAAAATAGCTAAACCAGCAATACAATAGGCAATCAAAACACTGGGACCCGCAAGCTTAATTGCCTGTGCAGACCCATAAAAAAGACCTGTTCCAATAGCAGAACCAAGAGCTAAAAAAATAACTTGGCGCTTACTCATACCCCGTTTCAGTTCATTTATTGCCATTTCTTTCCTTACTTTTTGAAATGCTGACAATCCACACCACGATAACAGCCCTATGATAAATAAAGCCTCATGTTTCTTTCACAAATATATTTCAAAAAACATCGAAGACCAGCCAGTCCAACACTTTGCTCTAAACAATGAAAAAATACTTTTATTGCGAATTATTCAGCTTTTATAGCCTACAATTTCGTATTATTTTATTCAAATAAAGTGATAATGAATTTTTTCACAATTGTCATTTAATTCATTTCGTATTCTATAGTTTTTTACAGAGAAAATTAACCTTAATGTAAGCTAAACTTTTAGGCTTCTATTTCGGTGCACTGAAATAGAAGCCTAAAAATTCATAACAAACACATTAACTACGCATAAAATTAATTTTTTGTTACTTTAAGCAAACTTTCTTTAAGCCCATAAAACAAACTTTTTATGCCAATTGAATAGCTCAATCAATGATAATACGAATCTCGCAATTCTTCAAAAGCATGAGAAAATTTATCTACAACCCATCTTTTAAGGACTCCAGCTGCCTTAACGACAAGCTTTCCAATGAAAAAAAAATATACGATAAAAAGAGCATCTTTGATTGTTGGTCCGATGATAGCGTTCTCATTACCTCTGGGAATTTGCCCTGAGATAGCAATAAAATCTTTGTTTTTCGCTGAAATAAGAGGCTCTTTCTCTTGAGCCACTATCATAATGAAAACTTCCTCTGGAAAGCTAGCTCTCCTAAAATTTGCATGAATCTCAAGAATTTGAGAGAAAAAAAGAACTGTTATTGAAACACATAATTTAGCACTTTTAAACATTCTTTTCTCCTTTTTTATTTTAAATATCAAAAATGAACTATAAAATTCATAAAGTATTAAAAAATAAGAAGAATATAAAATAAAAATTTTATTTTTACTTGATACAATACATATATCATAATTTATATTTATAAAAATACAATATCACGAATATATAATTCGTATATATTATTTAACTTATATTAAAATTTCTGATATAAATCAGAAAATATAGGTGCTTTAATTTTATAGTTTCTATAAAATAACAAAATATCTAGTTAACTACAAAAATCAGATATATACAGTAATAAATATATAATTTATTAAATAATTCAAATATAGTATTGCTCCTCTATATTTTCATATGAGGAAGTTTCAAAATTCAATATCCCCCCTTCAGCATTGACCTTAAAACAAATACTATTGAAAACTTAATGAAGGAAAAATTGTTTCTGGTAAAACAGATAATAAGTGCCCTTCACGCACAAGTATATGTGCTTGATGAAGATCTGGAGCCAGATAGCGATCTTCCTTAAGAGAAGCAACATTTTTTCGTAAACATTCCATAACAGATTGCAAAAAAGTACTTGTTTTTAAAGGTGCACGATATTCAATTCCTTGTGCCGCAACAAGCGTTTCAATGCCAATAAGTGTAAAAAGGTTTTCACTCATGACCAATAACCGACGCGCTCCATGGCAAGCCATTGAAACATGATCTTCTTGATTAGCTGAAGTAGGTGTTGAATCAACGGAAGCAGGATAGGCCATTTGCTTATTTTCAGACATTAAAGCTGCTGCTGTTACTTCAGCGATCATAAAACCTGAATGAAGACCTGGATTATGCGCTAAAAAAGCTGGAAGTCCATAAGAAACAGCTGGATCAACCATAAGAGCAATACGCCGCTGAGAAATAGATCCTATTTCACATAAAGCAAGAGCGATCTGATCAGCAGCAAATGCTACAGGTTCTGCATGGAAATTCCCACCTGATACAACTTCACCATTCCTTAAAATCAAAGGATTATCTGTAACAGCATTTGCTTCAATAATCAGTGTTTTTGCTGCTGCCAGCAAAATATCAAAACATGCCCCCATCACCTGTGGCTGGCAACGTATACAGTAAGGATCTTGTACACGCTCATCACCCCGTAGATGTGCTGCACGAATTTCTGAATTCTCTACAAGTTTTTCTAATGTTTTCGATACGGCAATCTGCCCATAATGTCCTCGTAAAATATGGATATCAGGATGAAATGGCGCCGTTGACCCCATGAGGGCATCTGTTGTCAAAGCTCCTGCCAGCAATCCACCACACAATGCCCGATAACCTCGAAAAAGACCGGCAAGTGCAAGGGCTGTTGAGGTTTGAGTCCCATTAATAAGAGCGAGACCTTCCTTTGCCTTTAAAATAATAGGGGACAATCCCGCTTTTTCTAACGCAGCTGCTCCACTCATACGAATATTTTTAAAAAATGCTTCTCCCTCTCCCATCATAACAGCCGCCATGTGAGCAAGTGGGGCGAGATCACCGGAAGCGCCAACAGACCCTTTTTCAGGGATGACAGGAATGACGCCTTTTGCAAGCATATTTTCCAGCAAATTTACCAATTCTAGACGAACTCCTGAAGCCCCTCTTCCTAAAGAGATAAGCTTTAAGCTCATTATCAAACGCACAATATTTTCAGCTAAAGGCTCTCCTACCCCACAACAATGGGACAAAATAAGGTTTCTCTGTAAAACAGCGACATCGTCCGCATCAATTTTAATGGAAGCCAACTTCCCAAAACCAGTATTAATACCGTACACAGGCTCACTTCCAGCAGCAATTTCAGCAATGCGCTGAGCCCCTTTCTCGATAGCTAAATGCGTGTCATTATGAAGTTTACTTACTTCACCATTAAAATAAATAGCTGCAAGCTCACTAAGCGTCACCTCGCTCGGTTTCAGTATAATAGTCATAATTTACTTTCTTTTTTTTATCAAAGTATAACGTTTAGCATTATTGATCCTTCTATAAAACAAAAAAAACTATAACGACTCTTTAAAGCGAGAATGCTTTCTTAAAGGTATTCCTTACAATGGAGTTATTATCCAAAAGTAGAATAGTTGACGATAAATGAAAATGAAAATGAAATATTGACAAACACAACCAAGGTCATGGATTTTAAAAATAGATAACGCATTAATTTATAATTATAATCTAGCATGATTCATATTAAATGAGAGAGCGGAATATCTTTAGACTCTCTCATTCCAAATCTGTGTATGTTGAATCAATCAAAACCATTCGCTTGCACGTCATAAGCGAAATTGGCGTATGGATAAACTGTACAAAAAAGGACTACTCCTCTTATGAGCCGTGTCAAGAGCTGTCACAACATTGGGAAATGACAAAGTGTGTGATGGTGCAGGCTTATTCTTTTATGAAGCGTAAAGATGGAGAACTCAATGGATTTATCATCAAGCTATTCCTACTAAACTTATAAAAATCTTAAATAGATAGCTGTCACAATCTATCATGATTGCAAAAATTAAACTCTATAGAAAATTAAAAAACTTATTCAACACATCACAACAGAGAAGAAATTGAGCTTATTTGCCACTTCTAAAATTGTATTTAAAGCGCCAGATTAAATCTTGAAAAACACATCTTCAATAAAACCACATAAGAATCGGCCTAACCCGTTATTTAAAATAGAAAATAAAAGAAGTTTTCTTATATCAAAAAAAAATAATTAATATATTGTTTTATATTATATCTTTTAAACAGAGAAATGCTTCATATAGCATATTTATATTTTACTTTTTTGTTATACTGAATCTAAATTTAGAGATAATTTCAAAATGAGTTGTTTTTTTAAGGTTCTTCCAAGCCATTACCTTTTTTACTACAAATTTCTGATTATGATAATTTTTTGTACTTTTTCAGTTATTTTTGTCAAAATTTATTAAAAACACTCTCATTTAATAATAAAAAGCAATCATAAAAACAAAGAATTATCAAACATTTCTATTCAATCTACCTCTTTCCATTTTATAAAATAATCTGTTGTTAAACTGCAGTAAAGAAAGCGCTTCGATGCTATAATGCAGAGCATAAGTTTTCTATTTAAACTCTCTCATATTAAATGAACAATGAAAATCAGCGGTAATAAGATGTCAATGTGAATGCTGAAGAAGAAAAAACCTTTCTCTCTCAAAGTCTGACTTAATAAGGCGTTAATTTTCTGAATACCGCCCACTCTGATGTGTTAAAAGAGCAAAAGCAATCATCGATATCGGATTATCCTGCATACATATAGAGCTCACTTTGATACAAAAGCTCCAAATTGCCTTGCACTTCATATTTCTTTATCAATGCGACCAATTGCCGCAAATATTCTTCCCCATAGCAAGCAATAGCGCGTTGCACTTGCGTTGAAGAGCGGCTCATTCCAATAAAAGCTTCAGATGGGATCATCATCGTCCAATTGTGCGTATGAAAAGAAATCTTTTCTGGATCTACCCCAAAGCCATCACTCATTTCCTGTAAAAAATCAAAATTACGATAATAACGGGAATAATTTGGACTCATCTTCTCTAACAATGTCTCATAAGCCTCTAGAAATTCGCTATGCTTGAAATCACGATTATTTTGAATAACCGCCATGACACCATTGACCCGAAGTTGATCTGAAATAACGCAAAGCAATTTAGGGCGATCCATCCATTGAAATGCCTGCGCTGCAACGATAAGATCTACCTTGCCTATTTGAGGCAATAGATCTTCGGCTCGGCCCTGATACCACCGCACGTTCGGAAATTTTCTTCGTCCCTGCTTAATCATATCTTCCGATACATCAATAGCATGATATTGATGCTCGTTGCCTAAAAATTTAACAATCCCCTCTAATGCGATGCCTGTCCCAGCGCCTATATCCACGATGGACAAATTCTTTTTGTTCTTAAAAGGAAAGAGCATGGTTTTAAATAAAGTAAGGGGATAGCGAGGACGATAACGATCATAATCATTAGCCAATCCATCAAACTTTTCACTTTGCCGCTGAACACTTTCTATCATAGGACTTTGTCTCTCCTTACAGTTGCTGATATACATAATTAAAAGTCTTTTTATCCAATACGTTAAGCATAACTTCTAAAGGAAGAAAATAGGAACTGCCCTTACCTTCTATTTTTCTATAAAATTGATCCTTACATTTTTCTCTTTTCCAGTTATTATCTGCACATTTTGAAACCCAAAACTCCTACGAAAATAATATAATTTTCTGTAATAATAATTAATATTAATATTATTGATCTTTTATAAGATGACATCTATATTACTATTATTATTTTAATATCAACAAGTCACTTAAGCGTACCTAAAACGCAGAGAGATATCAATTTATTGATAAATACGCCTGTTTATAAAGTTCAAAATACTTTCCACCAAGAAAATAAACCCTATATAATACATAAAATATCTGTGGAGACATCTTTATGTTAAATGTACAAACTTCTTCAATGTTTAAAATATTAAAAAAATTTCCAATCGTGATTCTTTTGGCATGGTTAGTGCCATTTTTAAGTGGGTGCGGATTTAATACGATACCAACAAATGAAGAAAAAGCACATGCAGCATGGAGTGAAGTGCTCAATCAATATCAACGTCGTATAGATCTCATCCCCAATCTTGTAGAAACAGTTAAAGCTTACGCAGCTCATGAACAAAGTGTTTTCACAAATGTAATTGAAGCACGTGCTAAAGCAACACAAGTCAACATTAATGCAGATATGTTGAATAATCCAGAAATTATGCAGCAATATCTCAAAAATCAAGCAAATTTATCAAGTGCACTTTCGCGACTTATGGCTGTTGTTGAAAACTATCCGGATCTTAAAGCAAACCAAAACTTTCTTGCTCTTCAATCACAATTAGAAGGAACAGAAAACCGTATTTCCGTTGCGCGCCGCGATTATATTGAAACAGTACGTGCCTACAATACTGCACTCAAAACAATGCCGACGATGATTTGGGCAAAGTTATGGTTTCGCGATGCTAAACCCATGCCAACTTTTACCATCGATACAGATAGCCAACAAACACCAAAGGTTAATTTTAATTAATGAAATCATTTCGATACTCTTTGCAACGTATTGTATTTCCAAAATTATGGGCTTTTATCTGCTCTCTGTATTTAGTTGCTGCATTGGGAAGTATCGCTTGTTCGCAAATAAAATTTCCTCATTTAACAGGTTATGTTAATGATGTGGCTCATTTGCTCGATAATGCAACCAAGGAAGACTTAACAAAAAAACTGGCAGCACTCGAAGAGAAAACGGGAGATCAAATTGTTCTTGTAACACTCCCTACTCTTTCGGGCAACGATATAGAAACGTACAGCAATTCTCTTTTTCGTACATGGGGATTAGGCCAAAAGAAGATCAATAATGGTGTATTACTGGTCATTGCACCGAATGAACGCACAGCACGTATCGAAGTTGGATATGGTTTGGAAGGAGAGCTAACAGATGCTCTTTCCTCTGTCATTATTAATAGCTTCATGATTCCTAATTTTCGCGAAGGAAATTATCAAAAAGGAATTGCTGAAGCAGTTGATGCAATTATCAAAGTTATTACAGAAAGTGATTCTGATTTTACTTTTCGCATCAAAGAAAAAGCTAAAATCGTTGAAGAACAACGTAAACAAGCTGAAAAAGAAGAAATGGTAATCAATGCAATTATGTTTTTAGCCTTTTTTATAATGTTTGGTCTTCCTATTCTTGCAATGATTTTTGGTAAAAAAGTGGGGCCACAAAAGTATCTCTGGCTGGGGATCATCTTCACACCTTGGTTTCTTAACTTAAGTGCCGGTGGCAGATATCCTGGTGGAAGGTTCGGAGGTCCTCGAGGTGGAGGGGGATTTAGGGGTGGTGGTGGATCATCAGGTGGTGGCGGTGCAACAGGAAGATGGTAAAAGGAACGTGGATTTTTAAGCGTAGCAAATCTTCTTAAGATAAAATTTTATGAACGTATTCTCTTTTATTCAACAATTCTATACCTTACTCTGTAATCACTTTTATTGATTACAATACAAACTCAAACATCAAGATAAATATTACCCATGACATGTGAATTGAAACATACAGATCGTAATCACTTATCACATCATTTTAATGCAATTCTAGAAAATCCACCCGTCGAATGGAAAATAAGCGATCATCTGATTGAGTATCCTGAAGCTCTGCGTTATATGCAAGAACGTGTAGAAAAAATTCTTGCAAAAACCGCGCATGAACAAGTTTGGCTTCTTGAACACCCTTCCCTTTATACAGCGGGAACGAGTGCAAATAAAAAAGATCTTTTGGCACCTAATTTATTCCCTGTTTATGAAGCAGGACGTGGAGGTGAATTTACATATCACGGTCCAGGACAGCGTATTGCTTATATCATGCTTGATCTTAAACGCCGAAAACAAGACATTCGTGCTTTCATTAGTGCATTAGAAGAATGGATCATACAGATGCTTGCAAATTTTAATATTAAAGGCGAACGACGAGAAGATCGCGTTGGTGTCTGGATTAAACAGCCTCATTGCCCATCAAAACAAAATGATCTTTCTTCTGAAAATAAAATTGCAGCTATTGGCATTCGAGTGCGCAAATGGATAAGTTTTCATGGAGTTTCTATCAATGTTAATCCTAATTTAGCCCATTATTCAGGAATTGTTCCTTGTGGAATTACAAACCACGGTGTAACAAGCTTTCTTGATCTAGGGTACTCTGTAGCAATGCATGATATTGATATTGCTCTCAAACACGCTTTTGAAAAAATTTTTGGTCCAACAATCGATGTTTCCTAAGTGCATTGATTTTTAAATAAAAAACAGGCATAAAATTTATTTTAATGAAATATTTTATGAGGTGGATAGTTAAACGCTATGAGCGATAACAAAAAGGATCTTTTTAGTGTTTTAAATAAAGCCCAATCTCGGGTAAATACAAAAGAAAACACTCTGCAGTCTCCAATGAAATCAAACGCGATGATTTCAAGAAAAAGTGCAAAAGATACGCAAGAAGATGACTATAATGCTCTCTCTATTCGAGTTCTTGAGGGGTTAGAGCCCGTACGTTTACGCCCTGGAATGTATATTGGTGGAACAGACAGTAAAGCGCTTCATCATTTATTTGCCGAAATTATTGATAACGCGATGGATGAAGCTGTTGCGGGTTATGCAGATTCTATTGAGGTCTCATTAGATAGGAACGGTTATATAACCGTTACAGATAATGGACGCGGTATTCCTGTTGAAAATCATCCTCAAATGCCTGAGAAATCGACTCTTGAAGTTATTATGACACAACTCCACTCAGGGGGAAAATTTGATGGAAAGGCTTATCAAACTGCAGGTGGACTTCATGGAGTAGGAATTTCTGTCGTCAATGCTCTTTCTGATGATATGGAAGTTGAAGTTGCACGAGAACGAAAACTTTACCGCCAACGTTTCTCACGCGGTATTCCTCAATCTGGATTGGAAGATCTGGGAGATGTTTATAATCGTCGTGGTACGCGCGTTCGTTTTCATCCTGATCATGAAATTTTTGGTGAAAAAGCAGCTTTTGATCCAGAAAAAATCTATAAGATGACATGCTCCAAAGCCTATCTTTTTGGTGGCGTAAAAATTCGCTGGTCTTGTGATCCCGTCATACTTGAAGGCGCAAAAAATATTCCTGAAAAAGCTGTTTTTCATTTTCCCGATGGGCTTAAAGACTATTTACTTTCGTCACTAAAAGATGAATATCGAGTAACGTCAGAAATTTTTTCTGGCAAAACACAACACAATAATGGCCATGGCTCCGTTGAGTGGGCTATCGCTTGGCATGGTGGTGATTCTTGTGTGCAATCTTACTGCAATACGATTCCTACAGGAGAAGGCGGAACACATGAAATAGGATTACGTCAAGCTCTTTTGCGTGGATTGAAATCCTACGCTGAGTTAATAGGAAACAAGCGCGCAACGATTATTACGTCTGACGATATTATGATTTCAACAGCCGCAATACTTTCAGTCTTTATCAGTAACCCTGAATTTGTTGGACAAACAAAAGATCGATTAGCAACCATTGAAGCACAGCGTATCGTTGAGAATGCAATCCGGGATCCTTTTGATCATTGGTTAGCAAATTCCCCACAAGAAGCAACAAAACTTCTCGATTGGGTTATCGAACGTGCTGAAGAACGTGTTAGACGACGCCAAGATAGAGAAATAAGTCGAAAAACTGCTGTCCGTAAATTACGTCTGCCCGGTAAACTTGCAGATTGTAGCCAGAACCATGCTTTGGGTGCTGAACTATTCATTGTTGAAGGGGATTCTGCAGGAGGATCTGCTAAACAAGCAAGAAATAGAGCAAACCAAGCAATTTTACCTCTTCGTGGTAAAATCTTAAATGTCGCCAGTGCTGCACATGAAAAAATGAACTCAAGCCAAACAATTAGCGATCTTATCCTTGCTCTTGGATGTGGAACACGCTCCAAGTATCGTGAAAAAGATCTCAGATATGAACGTATTATCATCATGACAGATGCTGATGTTGATGGTGCTCATATTGCGTCACTGCTCATTACCTTCTTCTTTCAGGAAATGCCTGACCTTATTCATCAGGGACATTTATATCTTGCCGTCCCTCCCCTTTATAGAATATCGCAAGGAGGAAAAGTTGCTTATGCTCGTGACGACATTCATAAGGATGAATTGCTCAAAACTGAATTTACTGGAAAAGCTAAAATCGAAATCGGGCGTTTTAAAGGGCTGGGTGAAATGCGCGCAGAACAACTTAAAGAAACGACTATGCATCCTCAAAAACGTACATTGCTTCGTGTTTCTATTGATGCCGTGGAAATGCAAGAAACGAAAAAGACTGTAGAAAGTCTCATGGGAACAAAACCAGAAGCACGATTTCGTTTCATACAAGAAAACTCTACTTTTGCTTCTAATCTAGACATCTAATATAAAAAATATCCCTTTCAAACCACTGCAGCTGCGTCAATCACGCGCAGTTGCGGATTGATCGTTCCATTCCAATAATTCAAACTAAGATGACCAGCTAAATGAATCATTTCACCAATATTTTCAAAAAGAAAATCACCAAGTGATGTCCCTACAGCACGAAAAGCTATTCCTTGTAGTTTTTTTCCTTCAACATTAGATACAATGAGGCGAAGATGTCCTTTACCAACTTCAGATAGATTCACCAGTCGATGAGAGGGAAGAACAAAAACAGGTGTTGCATTCCCTGCCCCAAATGGCCCTGCTTTTTCAAGCAATTCAAACAGCGCTTCATTAACACCAGAAGCAGAAAGAGAACCATCTATACTAAGAGATTTTTTTGCACGCAACTGTGAAACCATTAAAGAAACTTTTTCTTCTAGCCATTTTCGAAAAATTTCAATTTTTGTTGATTGAATTGTAATTCCTGCTGCCATACTATGTCCCCCTCCTTTTTCTAATAAATTTAATGTAACAGCTTCACGAACGATTGCTCCTAAATCTATACCATTAATTGAGCGTCCCGACCCTACGCCATTTCCATCTTCTTTCAAAGCAATAGCAAAAACAGGACAAAAAAAACGCTCTTTGAGGCGGGAAGCAAGAATACCAATAATCCCCGGATGCCATTCTTTATGAGAAATTACAAGTGACAATGGTATTTCTTGACCTTGATAAAGAGAAGCAATATAGGATTCCGCTTGTGCTAATTGAATATTCTCCATTTCTTGTCGTTCTTGATTAAGCCGATCTAATTGTTCTGCTATTCTGTCCGCTTCATCTTTATTCTCACAGCTAAGCAAACGTGCTCCCAAAGCTTGATCACCAATGCGCCCTCCTGCATTAATTCTAGGACCTAATAAAAAACCTAAATGAAAACTATTAAGCGGCTCCCCTATTCGTGCAACCTTTGTTAAAGCTGTTATTCCTAGATTATGCATAGAACGAGCAACTTGAAGCCCTTTTAACACAAAAGCACGGTTAACCCCCTGTAATGGAACGACATCACATATGGTTGCCAATGCAACAAGATCAAGCATACTTAAAAGATCAGGCAGCGGTCCTTGGAATTGTTTTTTCCGCAGCAAATGATGAACCCAAGCTAACGTAACAAAAACAACGCCAGCTGCACATAAATGCCCCTGTTTAGAAAAATCATCAGGACGATTAGGATTGACAAGAGCAACAGCTTCTTGATGAATCTCTGACATTTGATGATGATCTAAAATCACAACATCAGCACCAGCAAGCCTCGCTGCTTTTACGGCATCAGGACTGTTTGCGCCACAATCAACAGTGATAATTAACCGAGCGCCTTCTTGCACAAGCATCCTCATTGCTTGTTCATTCGGACCATAGCCTTCAACAATACGATCAGGAATATAAATTTTGACTTCAATACCAAAATAACGAAAAAAACGCGCTATGAGTGCCGATGAACAAGCACCATCAACATCATAATCACCAAAAACAGCAACCTGTTCTTGATTGAAAAGAGCCTTAACAATACGCTCTGCAGCGCATTGCATATCCCTAAAACTTTCTGGATCAGGCATAAGCGTACGTAATGTTGGATTAATAAAAGCAACAGCCTCAGCTTCATCCACATCTCTTGCTGAAAGTACTCGAGCTAACTGATCTGGAAAGCCAAATTTTTGAGAAATAGCGCGCGCGTTATTTATCCCTTGAACATCAAGGGCATCTAACCAAGCTTGACCACAAGCAGAAGATTCAACATTGAGAAAATAACGAGACCACTGCATTATTTCTTATTTTATAATGAAGAACGATAAAATACAATCATGCGTTAAAGATAAAATAGTCTTTTGCAACATTCATTTTAAGTTTAAATGGTCTACAAACTTCTTTTAATGGGGTATTATAATACCTTTCTTGTAACATATTGTTTTATAAAGTTTTTATTTTCTCTTGACGTCAATCAAAAGACATTATATCAGAGCAAGTAGTATGCGTTAAATATTTCGCTATGGTAACAATTTTCAACGCAAAACAGTAAAAATTCCCTTATATTAAAAGGGTTCGAATAAAGGATACTTCTATGGCAACTTTTTCACAAAAGCCAACTGAAGTGGTGAAAAAATGGGTTATTATTGACGCAGAAAACCTTGTTTTAGGTCGTCTTGCCACATTTGTTGCTAACCGCTTACGTGGCAAACATAAAGCTACATTTACTCCACATGTTGATGATGGTGACAACGTTATTGTCATTAATGCAGATAAAATAGCTCTCACTGGCAAAAAATATACGGATAAAAAATATTATTGGCATACCGGCTATATTGGTGGAATCAAACAACGTACAGCACGTCAACTTCTTGAGGGGCGTTTTCCCGAACGCGTTATTGAAAAAGCGGTAGAGCGTATGATTCCTCGTGGACCTCTTGGTCGCCGTCAATTGAAGAATCTACGTGTTTACGCTGGAAGCCAACATCCACATGAAGCACAACAGCCTGAATCTCTTGACGTTGGTGCTTTAAACCGCAAAAACAAAAGGATTGCTTGATTATGGCTGAAATTAATTCTCTTTCTGAGCTTAGCATAGTAACAAGTATTACAGAAACACATGAAAATGTTGTTCCTGTTCACATGCAGAAGCTTGATTCACAAGGACGTGCTTACGCAACAGGAAAGCGTAAAGACGCTGTTGCGCGTGTATGGATTAAACCAGGTTCTGGAAAAATCACGATCAACAATAAGGAATTTGACAAATATTTTGCTCGTCCTGTTCTTAGAATGATTCTTCGTCAACCAATTGTTGCAACAAATAGGGATACCCAATTTGATATTATTGCAACCGTTGCAGGCGGTGGTCTTTCTGGACAAGCCGGCGCAGTACGCCATGGCATTTCCAAAGCTTTAACCTATTACGAACCAGAACTTCGCTCAATCTTGAAAAAAGGTGGGTTTCTTACCCGTGATAGTCGTGTTGTTGAACGTAAAAAATACGGTAAAGCAAAAGCACGTCGTTCTTTCCAATTCTCAAAGCGTTAATTTCAATTTTGCAATGCATAAAGCCTCGGACAAAAACGGGGCTTTTTTAAACTGCTAAAACAGACTTTTAGATGAATGTAGGAACAAATCTATACCGATTAGAAAAAACAAGAATGCAAAACAACCTCTTCTCTTAAGATAAAAGGCAAGAAAAATAGACCGAAAAAATTCAAAACTTCAGTTTCAATTTTTTAAATCTGTTTTACTAACTTGTAATATATCGACGTGCTAAAGCACAAAAATATTTACGCGACGACTTTAGCAATCTTATAAGCTTTTCAATATTTTTTCTATCATTACTTAACAAGCTTTAGTCCAAGAAATGCTTTACCATTGTGATAAAATGAGGGACAGAAATAGGCTTTGACATATATTCTTCACACCCACTGGCACGAATTCGCTCCTCATCGCCTTTCATAGCAAAAGCTGTTACAGCAACAACGGGGATTGATCGAAGTTCTTCATCTTCTTTTAATTGTTTAATAACATCTATTCCAGAGACCTCTGGCAACTGGATATCCACAAGGATAAGAGATGGCATTGATGAACGCGCCAAATCTAATGCCATAAGACCATTACGCGTTTCAACGGTTTCATAACCACTCGCTTCTACAAGATCGCGAAACAACTTCATATTAAGCTCATTATCTTCCACGATCATGACTTTTTTTGACATTCGTATAACTCCACCCTTCTCAGATAAAATAGAGAAATAGAAATGAATCCACATTCTCTTTGCTTAAGATAAAATGATAAAATGAATTGTAAACCACAAAGAGATTAAAAGATTCCAATAAAAGCATTTTTGCAAATATTTGTAAGACGCATCGCTATACTTATTCAGTTCATCAACATAAAACCCACAAATAGTCGTAAGATTGTGTGACCTTGTATTTTTTGAGTTGATATACAAAGTTTATGGATATCTCAATTAATGCATTCGCGTTTTCATCATAAAAAAATATCAACCACAAACTTAGCTCAAACGCGTATTTTGAAGAGGAAAAAATTTAAGTAAATTTAAAAAGCAACTGATTAGCTGAATTTAATGCGCCATATACTGGCATCCACAAAACAATATCTTAATGATATAAAAAGATAAACTTATCAATGTCATTAAGAGTAAAAAATAAATAAACCGTGATTAAATAACACGGTTTATTTAATATAAACATTCAATAACAGCATAATTCAAATTTGATCAATGATAATATCTTTTAATTCAAAGCCCATGAACTATGAGCAAAAGCATCGAATGTTCTTCCACCTGTCTCTCTGTTAGGACTGGGCGGCTTTCTAGTAAAGAAATATACAAAATATGCGATTAAAGCAAAAATCGCTGTCTCCATCCCCATTAAACCCGCGACTTTTTGGACATTTTTCTCACCCCCTTGTCCTCCAAACTGGCTAATAACCATATCAACAGCTTTAATAACTCTATTTTCCTGTGTCATTACAGAAATAAAACCAGCATTTTGAAATCTACCATTTAAAGAATCAGCATTAGCTCTTAAAATCTGTGAAAAGAAAATCGCTACTGCAACAAAACATACTATACAATACTTGAATATTTTCATCATAACCACCTAATTACAATATTTAGTAAAATAAATTTTCTTTACCGCCCCCTCTAAATAGAAAACATTCCGTTATCTATATATAAAGTATATTTATCTTCTGATAATAAAAATATAATACAAAATTCAATTAATAATTTTATTTTAATTGTTATTTTTATATTATATTACACTTACAATATATCCGTTACATGTTTATTTAAGGATTGTCAATTATTTTATTTGTAATTTACATTGAGTAATTTAAAGATAAAAATATATTAAAATAAAGTTATTTTATTGTTTTTATTATAAATTTAGCTTTATTATCATAACTATTATTATGATTTTATAATATAAAAAATATCAATATGTTGTTTTTTTAGTTACATACAATGTTTTTATTTTTTGTATAATATATTAAAATAAATATTTTTATAAAATATTTTTCTTTAGTATAGATTGAGAAAAAATATTTGCCCCAGCTACAATTAGCGTAAGAACCAGCTTAACTCTTTGATTGAAAAAGCTAAATTAGATAAGATAAGGGATAACTTTGGTGAATGCGCTAAATCTAATACCATAAGCTATTACACATTTCAACGTTTTCACAGCCATGCGTTTCTACCAGAACATGGAATAATTTTAATAAAGTTCATTGTCTTCCACAATTATAACTTTCTAACATTAATATAATTCCACGATTTTAAGATAAAATAGAGAAATAAAAATGAGTCCACCTTCTTTCTAACCAAGATAAAATGATTAAAATATAAATCATAAAAAATTTAATAATGTCCAATAAAAGCATTTTTGCACAAACCTTTGTAATGCTAATCGTTATACTTCTTCAGTTTATCAAAATGATAATCTAGAATAGCCATAAAATTATATGATCGTATATTTTTTGAGTTGATACGAAAAATTTATCGATATTCAAATCAGCTCATGCCCCTTTTCATCTTAGAAAAGATATCAATCACGAAAATTAGCGTAGATATATATTTTGAAAAAAATTTAAATAACGTTGATATGGATAGATTATTTGCTAGCAAACAATCTTCTCTATTAAATCAGAGTGTTCACTATTGTGATATTTTAATCTCAATCACTACAACACTTCAATAACAGAAAAAAATATAGATTCACTATAAGCTTAAAATAAAAATTTTGGAATTGATCATATATACAATGAATGAACCGTAAAATACAAAAGTAATCATAACACTAGAAAATGAAAAAGCTTATCACTCTTGTTCACTATTCCTTCCTCTCTCATTTTTTCTGTGTTATTTTTAAAGTCTTGTAAAAGATATGAATTACATGAAAAAAATTTAGCCCTTTGTAATCTCTACGCCATCAATCACATTAGTTTTATTAATGATAAGAAATAACATCTGTATAGCTCTAAGCTTAAAGAGCAACACAAGATTAAAGTATCATTTTTATTTATTGTAAAAGAGGATGTAAAACTTCATTTTTCTCTTATCCTTGTTAAGAAAAATTGAAAAATGATCTTATTAATAATTAAAAAATAGAAAATATTTTTTTACAAAATAATATATTATTTAATTACTTTTTAAAATAACCTATTTAAAATAATATAAATATATTATGTTTATATTGTATGTATTTAAATTGTATATTTTCAATTAAATAATAATGTTTATAATAATAATAAAAATATTACATAATAATTATCTTTCTATTAAATAAAATCGTAACATGAAATAAGAAATTCATAATAAAATTAAGTATAATTTTATTGGTTTATAAGTGCAACAAAGAAATATATTTAATTATGTTATTGAGCTCAGTTGCGTTGCCATCGTTTTTGCCTGCTTGGATTGGTGAATCCTTTTATTTCCAAGCAATTATTAACTGAACTTTGACTGCTCAGCATGCTGAAAAATCTCTATGTGATTGTTTTCTTGATAATTGCTATTATGTTGTTTAGCGCAGCTCTTAGCTTTCTATCAGGCAACTTAAAAGCTTTATTCTGTCAATTTTCTTATTGTTTAAGCAAAAACTCATCCACGTAATAATATATTGAATGCACCAACAAAATCCGCACGAATAACCACATTCTACACATCTAAAAATTACCCATCTTTGACAGTTTTTTAGCACTATAAACGCAACAAAAGTAAATTTTGCTCGGAGGAAAAAGCACTACTAATATTGTATACCATCTTACAATTGGCTTGTGTCATCAAGCAGCCATCCAAACTCAAACTAAAACTGATCTAAAACCAAGAAATTTAACTCTATGATTTCTGTTGTAAATTCTTTGCTCATAGCTATAGAAATACAACCGATTTTATGCATGAATATGTCTAATAAAAATCCTCATGTGTAAATTTTACATACCCTATACCGCCAGCATAAATAACGATATTTTACAGTACGATAGAATTTTCACTCAATTTTTTATTTTTATAATCATGCTGACTTTCATCTCATCCCCCTAATCCATTAAATTTACGCATTGTTTTCTTATAACTTATGAAAGTCATGACCATGGAAAGAAAAGCGCTCAACAGAAGATATCCAATATTCCATTCGCCTTTACCAAGCAACAATGACACAGGCAAGGAAGCAGAAAAAGCCATAGGAAGCATAAACAAAAGCCATTTTACGATGCTTAAAGGATAAATTCCTATTGGTACAAATGAAAGCTCGTAAATCATTTCATGAAAATATTCGACAGGCATCTTACGGCTAATAATAAATGTTATAAAATTGAACATCAGAAAAAAACAAATATTGACAATAAAAACACAAAATATTGCAACAACAAAAGAGATCCATCTGAGCTTAAGATCAGAAATATCCGGTAATGATACAAATAAATAGGCACTAACATAAAGAACAAAGAGCTTGATCAAATTAAGAGATTTACACCAACCAAACAACATCAACAACCAGCTTGAAACAGGCTTTATCAAGTATGGTTCAATTTTACCATCCGCTACTTTTTCAAAAAACGTTTCAATAGAATTAGTAAAAATATTCAAAAATATTCCAAGTAGAACAAAGACAACAAAGATAAAATGGATTTCATCTCTGCTATAGTTACCGATCTTTCCTGAAAAAGAAGATATTCTATCAATAAATATGAATTGAATAAAATAATAGCATAGAGAAAGAATAAACTCCCCAGCCAAATTCTTACCATAAACAATCTGTCGGCGGATATTCAAAATGATAAAATGAAGGATTATTTTCATCTCAACCACCTGCTCCATTATATGCTTTCATCCCTTTATTCCAAGCAATATAAATTAAGAATAAAAAACACAAAATAGAAGTAAAACTTCCGAAAATAAACTGCTGAAACAACGCTAAATTTTGCGTCGCGAAAAACTCGGCAGGAGCTGATATCATGAAACGATAGGGATTAAATTGCATAAGCGGAATAAGCCACACCGGCCAAAAAGATGGTGGTAAAAGAACACCCCCAAGAAGCGTTGAACTGAGAATACTGAAAGAGAGTAATATATTGTACTCAATCACCCAAAAGCTTAATAAGGCAATTCCAAAAGAGAGTAAAAAACAAAGCAATTGTGATAGAATAACAACCAGAAAAAAGAACAGAAAAGCGATGACCAATCCCAGAATATTTTCATAGGATAAAACAAGCTTAACAACAAAAAGAGCCAATAACGGGATGCTATATAATACACTCTCCCCTAAAAAAGTAAAAAGCATTTGTGTCATATAACTAAAGGGCTTTGTAAGATATACTTCTAATTGACCTTCTTTAACATGATGAGAGAAAAACTTAATCACATTATAACCATTATTTAAGCGACCTAGGACTAAAGCAAAAGCATAATAATACATCATATCATAAAAGCTAAAGCCATTGATGGTGTTGCCCGTATCAGAGAAAAGTGCATTCCATAATAGAAGTTGAATAACAAATGGCGAAAGTGTCCCAATGATAATATCGGTAAAAAACATTGCTCTATCACTTAGAACAGTGAGTAATCCATTCTTGGCAAAAAGAAACATACCAAAGCAGTGGTTAGATAAATTCTTTAAATTTAACACGGAGCATCTCTTCAAGCGAGGGAGTGGATACAGAGAACGTACAGTTCAATTCGGTTGTAATTTCGCGTACAAAACGCACAAAATCCTCACGGGGCAGCGAAACCTCCAGCGAGCATTCTTCAGCGTTAAAGTGCTTATCTTTTAAAGGAGTAGATAATTTCAACGCAATCTCATCAATTTTTTCTACAACAGCTGAAGGTGCAGCCATATGTTCACAAAAAAGTGTCATTCTCACCAAAGAAGGAATGACACTTTTAAGCGCATGAAGATTACCATGAAACTGTTTCTTTCCTTTATGCAAAAGAATAATATCATCGACGTATCCATCAATATCTCCCATATCATGACTTGTGATGATATACCCAGTGCCACGCTCCTTTTTCAGTTTTTTAAGAAGCTCCCTGATTTCATGCTTAGATGTAATATCAAGACCAATACTTGGCTCATCGAGAAACAACAGTTTAGGTTTAAAGGAGAGATTAAATGCCAATTCACTTTTCACTCTCTCACCCAGACTAAGCATCCGCACTGGCTTATCCATAATATGCTCAAGACCCAGCAACTCAGCGATCTCTTTAAGATCACGGGTAAAAGAGGCGCGTTCAAGACCATATAATGGTTGAACCATATCCAAACTGTAGCGTAAGGGCAAATCCCACCATAAACAATTCTTGTGACCAAAGACCACACCCAAAGACTTGAACAGATTTTTCTTCGCTTTATAAGGATCAACACCAAGGACTTTAACACATCCCTCATCAGCGTATTGTATACCAGAAAGTATTTTAATCAGTGTCGATTTACCCGCTCCGTTAGGGCCAAGAATTGCTAACGATTGCCCTGAAAAGAGGGTAAAACTCATATCTTTTAACACATGATGATTTGTATAAACCGGCTTGAAGAGAGAAAAGACCTTGTTTTTAAAACCAATTCCTCTGTCAATGTTGCGATATATTTTTGAGACGTTATTAACGTCAATCAATAATGATCCCATCAATCACTCCTCATTTCAACTTATCTCCCCTTTGAATGTTTCCATAATAAATATCTGTTTTGTTCACTAAAAAAACAAAAGTGTTCAAGCCCTCCTTAGAGCAATAAAACGCGCCTGACGTTTTATCTCCAATTTTTGTCTAGATATTTTTTCAATGTGATGAGTTCACTTCAATGCAGCATTAAGATACTAAAAACTTATTTCTTCTTTTATGAAAGATAGTCTTTTGGATAAACTAAGTAAGTAGAAAAATAATTGCTCATTGAAAGGAGAACTTTGCTAAGAAAGCTTCATTGTGTAAGCAAAGATACAAAAAGCATAAATCTATACTATAAGCATATCAAACCACATTGATAATAAAACAAACTTCCTTGACAACAGGAATTTTTGAGAGGCTACTTTTCCTCAGCATTACTATAAAATGCCTCCTTTATCTCCCATGAAAAAACTAAAATCGCTTTCTCTATTTTAGTAAATATCTTTCAGATTTTATCTAACTCATCTCCCTCAACAGACACGCCTTCCCAATATATGACCTCTATAGATAATTCAAAGAAGCAGCTTCATAAACTCAGATTATTAAATGATACACCATATCCAAAAATAACAATACAATCAATTATGGATAAAGAACTGTAGAAAGAAAGCCATGATATTCGAAAATTTCATCACTCAAAAACACAATTTTCTCATAGCGATTGACTTATCAAAAACTTTCTTCAAATGATGCCCTATTCATCTTATCAAATTTATAGACAAAATTTGTATCAATCAAAAAGAACAAATGAAGTTTGTTTAGTCGGTTTCAGCATCACTCTCATTAAAAGATAAAAGATTAAAACTTTGGACCATATGAGGTGGTAAAGGTGCAACAATGTCCAATATTCCTCCTGAAGGATGCGGAATACGAATACGACGTGCATGAAGATGAAGACGATTTTGAATTCCTCTTGGTAATGTCCAATTACTATCAGAAAAAAAATACTTTGTATCGCCAATGATAGGATGATCCATATGGGCTGCATGCACACGAAGCTGATGTGTTCTCCCTGTATAGGGTTCCATTTCAAGCCACGAAAGAGCCCGCCCTCGCGTATCTAAAACGCGATAGTAGGAAACCGCATGATGTGAATCTGGCTCCCCATGTTCACAAACACGCATTTTGTCACCTTGTGCAGTCATTTCCTTAACCATCCACGTTGAAATTTTGTCTTGCTTTTTTTTAGGCACACCCCGAACCAACGCCCAATAAGTCTTTTTTGTTTCTCGCGCTCTAAAAGCAGCAGTTAAGAACTGAGCAGCTCCCCTTGATCGCGCAACAATAAGCACACCCGACGTCTCACGATCAAGACGATGAACCAAACGCGGCTTTTCACCTTTTTTATTGCGCCATACCTCAAGCATACTATCCATATGACGAGTTAAACCAGAGCCTCCTTGTACAGCCAACCCAGCTGGTTTATTAAAAACAAATACCTTTGGATCTTCATAAAGCAGCATTTTTTTCAAAACGGTCCCATCATCCTGCCCACGAAGTGTTTTATCCGTTATTGAAAGACTTTCCTTGTCATTAATAGGGAGAGGTGGAATACGAACAGCCTGTCCTATACAAAGACGCGTATCGGCTTTAACACGTCCACTATCAACCCGTATCTGACCAGAACGCAACAATTTTTGCAAAGCTCCAAAACCAAGTCCTGGATAATGCACTTTAAACCAGCGATCTAAGCGCATTCCATTTTCATCTGCCTCAACTTTTTTTATTTCTATGCCTGCCATGAAAATTCCCTTACCTGATAATTTTATTGATCTATTTTTGCGCCTTTATAAACACAAAAATTCATATTTTAGTTGGTTTTATCACACCATATTACAGTTAGTATCCAAAATTGCCTTTTCTTAACGTCCAAATTTTATTAGCTAAAAACTAAGCGTTGTAAAAATCAACAGCCTTTACGCTTAATAGCGAATGGAGATAATTAACCGTGTCCTTATTTAAAACCTATGCACGTGTTCTCACTTACCTAAATAGAGAAAAAAATGCATCCCTTTTAATCTGTACCGCTAATGTTATGTTAGCTATTATCACTATTGCAGAACCTATTTTATTCGGACGTGTTATTGATTCTATTTCAGAAAAATCAGCTATCATTCCTACTCTTACCATTTGGGTTTGTTTTGGACTTTCACATATTATTGCTTATGTCCTTGTTGCTCGCGGTGCTGACCGCTTAGCCCATAGACGCCGCTTAACGGTTTTAACGGAATCTTTCGAACGTATCATTGCTATGCCTTTAATTTGGCATCAACAACGTGGAACTTCCAACGCACTCCATACACTTTTGCGCGCAATAGATTCCATGTCAACCATATGGCTTGATTTTATGCGCCAACATCTCTCAACGCTTGTCGCCTTATTGGTTCTCATCCCCATAGCGTTTAATATGAATTGGCGTCTTTCAATAGTCTTGGTTGTGCTTGCCATCACCTATGTATTAATTGCACGTTTAGTGATGCGAAAAACAAAAGACGGACAAGCCGCTGTAGAATGCTATCATCATAACCTTTTTAAACATGTCAGTGATTCAATCTCTAATGTTTCCATTGTACAAAGTTATAACCGAATAAAAGAAGAAGCTTCTACACTACATCAACATACAAATGCTCTGCTTAAAGCACAAAATCCTGTTCTCAATTGGTGGGCGCTCGCCAGTGGCTTAAATCGAATGGCTTCAACAATTTCAATCGTTTGTGTTCTTCTCCTTGGAGCTTTTTTTGTTGCAAAAGATCAATTACGAGTAGGTGAAGTCGTTGCTTTTGTTGGATTTGCACAACTCATGATTAGCCGCCTAGACCAAATGAGCAATTTTATTAATTGTGCAATATCCTCACAAGCAAAACTGCAAGAATTTTTTGAAATGGAAGACTCAACCTTTCATATTAACGAACCGCAAAATCTTCCTTCCCTCCAAAATGTTAAAGGCGCCATACAATTTCATCACGTGACCTATCAATTCCCAAATTCTTCTCAAGGTGTTTTTGATATTTCCTTTGAGGTTAAAGCAGGACAAACTGTTGCAATTGTAGGACCAACAGGGGCTGGAAAAACAACATTGATCAATCTGTTACAGCGCGTATACGACCCTACCCTTGGGCATATCTCCATTGATGGAATAAATATATGCTCAATCAATCGCGAATCTTTACGCAAATCTCTAGCAACAGTATTTCAAGACTCGGGTCTTTTTAACCGTACTATTCATGACAATATTTCAATAGGAAAAGCGAGCGCAACGAATGAAGAACTTTATGAAGCAGCAAAAATAGCAGAAGCTCACGATTTTATTCTAAAAAAAGCTGATTGTTATAACACAATGGTGGGCGAACGAGGATCTCAATTATCCGGTGGAGAAAAACAGCGACTAGCAATTGCACGCGCTGTTTTAAAAAATGCCCCTATTCTCATTCTAGATGAAGCAACAAGCGCTCTTGATGTTGAAACAGAAGCACGTGTCAAAGATGCTCTCGATTGCATAAGCCATAACCGTACTACTTTTATTATAGCACATCGCCTCTCAACAGTACGCAATGCTGATGTGATACTCTTTCTGGATCATGGTCACTTAATGGAAAAAGGAAACTTTCAAGAATTGATCGATAAAGGGGGACGTTTCTCTAATTTTTTAAAGGCAAGTGGTTTAACAATCAAACCACCAGAAAGAGAAGGAGAAAATGTTATTCCCTTACATGAAGCCATAGCTTCATAAAAACGATACTCTTCATAGATCTTATGCAAAAAATGCCTCTTCAATACAATAAGAGTTCTTATATATGATACAAGTAAAAAGATTTCTAAAAATGCCACAATCCATTTTAGGTATTTAAGAAAAATATTAAAACAGTTTAGTATTTTCTCTGCTATTGCAATTTTACTAGATTAGAACAAAAATATTTTCCTATATCTGTGCATACTGACGAGTATACATTCTCATTTAGGGAAAATGTAAAGGTAAAAACAATTTCCAGTTTTACCGTCTTCCTTTCACTCAGCTTTACGAATTTCAAAACGAACTAAAGTAATATCTTTTAAATAATGAATATTATGTATTGCGTTGCACTTTTGTTTATCACTTTCTTTATAGTCCTCTCATAAAGAACAGAACATCATTGTTTTGCACATTCATATAACTTTTTTTAAGAAACATTTCTCAATGCTCTTAAGCCCATTTCACAACGACATTCGTGAGTGGTTTTGATTAATTTAACATACACAGAATTTGAAATAATAAAACCCTACGAATATTCGTAGCTCTTATTCAAAAGATAAAACGATAAATTATCATTATAATTCAATATATTAAAGCAATTTTATCATAAATAAATTAGATGTTAATCTAAATCTTTAGATTTATGTGATATTCATTTGATTTATATTGATAATTCATTACTTTATAACTTGAAATAAAGATTTATAAAGATAGGAGAATATTCTTTTCCAAACCTTTTAATAATAAACCAAAAAACTGTTTTCTTGTACATAACAAGCAAAATAAAAACAACACAATAGCTCTAAGATACAACAACTCTTTTATAAGCCTTTTCAAGAAAAGAGATTTTATTCATTTGAAAACTAATAGAATAATGATAGCTTATAACTTTATAAGGATAATCGTATGCAATAAATCTTGTATTTTTCCTTTCATAAAAAGAGATGTTTCTTCAAAAAATCTATAAGAGCAACACAATAACTAGTCTTCCTAGTAAAAGAATACACAGTAAAGCATGAAGTGCTGCATAATCTATCTTATCTTAAAAAGGTGACTCCTGAAACGCTTGGAAGCTATAAAGCCAAATGATAAAGTGGTGATAAAGACAAACACTGTCTTTATCTTTACAATTGTATTTTCCCCAATTACGCTGTATCTGCATTTCAGAAATACACCAGACAGATATTCATGATACATAGATGCCAACCAAATATAACAATGTGAAAAATACCTATGCAGAATAATTTCATTCTTTAATTTTTTTCAAGAAAATCTTTTAGTGCCGCAAATGCCTCATCAGCTTTGTTCCCCTCAGGACCACCAGCCTGCGCCATATCAGGACGGCCACCTCCACCTTTACCACCAAGCATCGCTGAAAGAATACGAACGAGATCTACAGCATTTAATTTATCCGTTAAATCATCCGTAACACCGACAACAGCACTCCCTTTTCCATCCTCCGAGACACTAATAAAAGCAACCACTCCAGATCCAATTTGTTTTTTCTCAGAATCGACGAGCGCCTTAAGATCCCGTGGTAAAATATTTTTAACAACGCGTCCGGTAAAAGAAAACCCATTGATGATGATAATATCATCTTGGCTCCTTTCTGTTACTCCACCACTCAACATCATTTTCTTGCGTACATCATTCAATTCTTTTTCAAGTTTACGACGATCATCAAGCAAAATTCGCACCCGTTCTTCCACACCAGCAGAAGAAGTTTTTAAAAGATCAGCGATTTCATGAATACGTTCATCTTGGCGGCTAAGATAAAGACGTGCTTCTTTGCCTGTTAAAGCTTCAATACGCCGCACTCCAGCTGAAACAGAACTTTCAGAAACAATATGAATTAAACCAATATCACCTGTTCGCTCCACATGTGTCCCTCCACAAAGCTCAATTGACCAACGCTTTTTTAATCTTTCCTGTTCAAGTGGCTCCCCCATAGAAACAACGCGAACTTCATCACCATATTTTTCACCAAACAATGCCATGGCTCCTTCAGAAATGGCATCATCTACAGCCATGAGGCGCGTTATTACTTTACTATTTTGCAAAATAATCTCATTTGCTAAATCTTCTATTTTTTTCAACTCTTTTGGTGAAACGGATTTTGGATGGGAAAAATCAAAACGCAACCGATCTGGCGATACAAGAGAACCCTTTTGAGTAACATGATCCCCCAATGTTTGGCGTAAAGCTTCGTGTAACAAATGAGTAGCAGAGTGATTCGCGCGAATTTTCTTACGACGAACAATATCAACCGTTAATTCTACACAATCAGACCTCGATGCCTGACCAGATTTCACCTCCCCAATATGGATAAAAACACCATCACCCTTTCTTTGGGTATCATGCACCTTAAAAATAAAATTTTCACCAGAAATGATACCGCTATCACCAATTTGCCCACCAGATTCACCATAAAAAGGTGTCTGATTAACAACAAGCATAGCTTTCTGATCTGAAGAAATATGATCAACAATTTTACCATCACATACAAGAGCTGTAAGAATACCTTTCGCTGTCTCAGTTTCATAACCTAAAAACTCTGTGGCCCCCACTTGATCACGAACAGAAAACCAGATTTTCTCTGTTACAGCTTCTCCAGAACCAGACCAATTGGCACGTGCTTCCTCTTTTTGGCGTTCCATCGCTTTATCAAAAGCACCAACGTCAACAGATATTCCGCGACGACGAAGAACATCTTGCGTCAAATCAAGCGGAAAACCATAGGTATCATAAAGTTTGAAAGCAACTTCACCATTCAAATAGTCTCCTTCTTTAAGATCGGTACTTGCTTCGTTCAACAAACCAAGTCCTCGTTCAAGCGTTTTACGAAAACGTATTTCTTCTAACCTTAAAGTTTCTGAAATCAAAGATTCAGCACGTGTCAACTCAGGATAAGCTTGTCCCATTTCGCGAATTAAAGCAGTCAAAAGTCGCCACATTAAGGGCTCTTTAGCACCAAGAAGATGCGCATGACGCATAGCACGACGCATAATACGACGTAAAACATATCCTCTTCCTTCATTAGAAGGAAGCACACCATCAGCAATCAAAAATGCAGATGAGCGAAGATGATCAGCAATGACACGATGGCTGGCAATAAAATCACCCTTTGCCTCAATCCCTGTAATTTCTTCTGATGCAGCAATTAATGCACGAAAAAGATCAATGTCATAATTATCATGAACGCCCTGTAAAACAGCAGCAATACGCTCTAATCCCATGCCTGTATCAATAGAAGGGTGAGGTAAGTTAACACGTTCTTCCTTGGAAACTTGCTCATACTGCATAAAAACAAGATTCCAAATCTCAATAAAGCGATCCCCATCTTCATTAGCACTTCCAGGAGGACCGCCCCATATTTCATCACCATGATCATAAAAAATCTCCGAACAAGGCCCACAAGGTCCTGTTTCTCCCATCGACCAAAAATTATCAGCCGTCGCAATACGAACAATTTTTTCATCTGGAAGACCTGAAATTTTACGCCACAGTTCAGCAGCAACATCATCACTCTGATAAACTGTCACCAACAATTTATCTTTTGGCAGGCAAAATTCCTTTGTTAAAAGATTCCATGATAAAAAAATGGCTTCTTCTTTGAAATAATCACCGAAAGAAAAATTACCCAACATTTCAAAAAATGTATGATGGCGCGCCGTATAACCAACATTATCAAGATCATTATGCTTTCCACCCGCACGAACACATTTTTGTGCCGTTGTTGCCTGCGTATAAGAAGGTTGTTCAAGTCCAGTAAAAACATTTTTAAACTGCACCATCCCTGCATTTGTAAACATAAGTGTAGGATCATTCCGCGGAACAAGCGGACTAGAAGAAAGAACTTTATGCCCATTACGATGAAAATAATCCAAAAATGTTGACCGAATATTATTAACACTATTCATGTTGACACCTGCTCAATACAGCACAAAACCATAAAAGAAAAATCCCCCTCATTAAATCCTCTTCGCCACGCATGGAGTCAATTTAATCAAAAATGGAATATTTGTTTTAAAAAATTGAGAAAAAAATGACTGCGTATTTAAAAACTCAAACAAAAAAACAGGAAAATCTTAAAGAAAAAAAATTATAGACGAAAAAAACGCCCCATCAAATGGCTTCATCACTTTCTATATTTTCTGACCCTGCATTTTCTAACAATTCAATCGCAATCAAACCAGCATTTTGGCGCAAAGCTGCTTCAATCTCTGTAGCTATTTCCACATGTTCACGTAAAAACTGCTTTGCATTCTCACGCCCCTGCCCTAAACGCTGAGAATTATAAGAAAACCATGCACCAGATTTTTCCACAACACCAACCTTGACACCCAAATCAATCAACTCACCTACTTTGGAAATACCTTCACCATAAATAATATCAAACTCAACCTGTTTGAATGGAGGTGCCAATTTATTTTTCACCACTTTAACGCGCGTCTGATTACCAACGATTGAATCCCTATCTTTAATGGATCCAATGCGACGAATATCTAAACGAACAGAAGCATAAAACTTTAAAGCGTTTCCACCCGTTGTCGTTTCAGGAGAACCAAACATCACACCAATTTTCATGCGAATTTGATTAATAAAAACAACCATACAGTTAGAGCGAAAAATTGCTGCGGTTAATTTTCGTAACGCTTTACTCATTAACCGAGCTTGCAATCCGGGCAAAGCATCACCCATTTCACCGTCAATTTCTGCTCGCGGTGTTAAAGCTGCGACAGAATCCACAACAAGCACATCAACGGCACCAGAACGAACCAACGTTTCTGTAATTTCCAATGCCTGTTCACCGGTATCTGGCTGAGAAATGAACAAGTTTTCTAAATCAACACCAAGCTTACGCGCATAAATAGGATCAAGCGCATGCTCTGCATCAATAAAAGCACAAATCCCACCACCTTTCTGTGCCTCAGCAATAGCATGGAGAGCCAATGTCGTTTTCCCAGAACTTTCTGGTCCATAAATCTCAACAATACGCCCCTTCGGTAATCCACCAATCCCTAAAGCAATATCCAAGGATAACGATCCTGTTGGAATTGTTTCAATTTCAACAACTTGCTCTTTTTGCCCAAGACGCATAATCGAGCCTTTACCAAAAGAACGTTCAATTTGTGAGAGAGCAGCATCGAGAGCTTTTGTTTTATCCACGATTATATCCTTGACCGAATTCATAATAACCTAAAACTTTAGTGTACACTGTACTTTTAATTTAACTAAAGGTTTGAGTTTAGAGTTTCACAGACTATTTCCATTCCTATCTCCACATTATGTCCATAAACATTCATGACCATCACAATAAAGAATTGGCATTGCTTATCTTATGACACATAATAAACTCCAATAAAGTAATATCTCTATGGGAGCATAGTTAACATATTTATATCTCTCTAGAAAAGGAACAATTTAATTTTAAACACAATGTTCTACAACCCTTCTGCTTATCCCTTTGATTAAATACTTGAGAGACTAAGAATTCTCCCGCTATTGATCACACAAAAAACGCATCATCAATCAACCTCATACCCTATTGCATCGAAGAACAAAACGCTATTGTGTTGCATATTCATGCACTTGATTTAAGAAACATCTCTCAAAACTTCCAAGCTCATTTTGTGACAACACCTATGAATGTGGTATACTGCAAAACCCTTTAGGCACCACCATCTTTACTCTATAGAAGGAGCAAGCCGGCACCATCACACTATTTATCATCCTCCAATATTGCAACAGCTCTCGGCACTTGAGACAATTCATAAGAGGGATTTTTAGTCTTTTCTTGTACAGTTTTTATCACACGCTAATCCTGCTTGTAACATGCAAGCGAATAACTTGATTGCTTCAACAAATAACAGACTTGGGATGAGAGAAATTTACGGTATTTGAAACTTTCATTCAACTTACGAAACAGTCAATCATCATTATAAGTCAATATATTATTTAATAAAAACCAAAAAAAATACAGCAGCTTAAAAGTTGAATGACATATTTAAATTTGAAAAAACATGCACTTTTGAAAATATCAAAAAAAATCTCTACAAGCAATGCAATAAATGTTTAAAATATAAGCTAAATTTCTCATACAATAACATAAGAGATAAAATAATAAATCCAAGATCAATAAAAAACGTATTTCAACTCAAATTTTATTTTGATCTTTACGTTTTTTGCGCAACTGTTGCCACCACTCAAGACGTTTCACAATTTCACGCTCAAAACCACGCTCAACTGGTTTATAATAACTCTGACGCCCAAGTTTTTCGGGAAAATATTCTTGTCCTGAAAAAGCGTCTGGTTCATCATGGTCATAACAATAACCACTTCCATACCCTTCTTCCTTCATAAATTTCGTAGGCGCATTAAGAATATGCTTAGGAGGTGGTAAAGAGCCATTTTTGCGCGCACAACGCAGTGCTGCTTTATACGCAAGATATGCTGCATTTGACTTTGGCGCAGTTGCAACATAAAGACATGCTTGCGCCAAGGCCAATTCTCCTTCTGGTGATCCTAAATAATCATAGGCATCTTTTGCTGCATTACAAATGACAAGAGCTTGAGGATCCGCCAAACCAACATCTTCAACGGCCATACGAACCAATCTTCGCCCAATATAGAGAGGATCTTCACCAGCATCCAACATACGTGCCAAATAATAAAGCGCAGCATCAGGATCAGATCCACGAACGGATTTATGCAACGCTGAAATGAGATTATAATGCCCATCTCGTCCTTTATCATAAATAGGCGCACGACGCTGAATAACTTTTTGCAAAGCAACAACATCAAGAATCTCTCCCAATGGTGCAATAGACCAAACTTCCTCTGCCAATGTTAACGCAACCCGCGCATCACCATCAGACATCTCTATCAAAACGTCTCTGGCATCATTATCCAAGGGAAGAGTTTTTCCCTCCACTTCTTCAGCACGCCTCAAAAGCATGTCCAAACTTTCATGATCATGAGAAAGAAATGTTAAAACACGTGCACGCGAAAGAAGGGCAGCATTCAGCTCAAAAGAAGGATTTTCGGTTGTTGCACCTATAAGTACCACAGTACCCTCTTCCATTACAGAAAGAAAACTATCCTGCTGTGCACGATTAAACCGATGAATTTCATCAACAAAGAGAAGTGTTTTATCCCCAGATATAAAACGCCTCTGCGCAACTTCAAAAATCTTTTTAAGTTCAGAAACTCCTGTAAAAATAGCAGAAACCTGTTCAAACACGAAATTTGTTTCAAGGGCTAACAAACGTGCAACAGTCGTTTTTCCCGTCCCTGGAGGTCCCCAAAAAATCATCGATCCAATTGAGCCTGTTGCCGCCATACGTGAAAGCAAACCATCCTCTCCAATCAAATGCTTTTGTCCCACAACATCATTGAGAGAACAAGGACGCATTCTTTCTGCAAGTGGCTGATTTTTATTAACTTGAAAATCAAACGACGAAGTAAAAAAATCTTTCTTCAAAAAAAACCTCAACGAATAAATTGGCGAATATACATACCATCACGTTCATATTCCAATTGCCACATATTTGAGCGACCTTGCATAAGAACCTTTTTCAACTGATGAACTGTTTGAATTTTATGGCCATTTACAACACGTAGAATATCTCCTGACTGAAAAATTCCAGCTGCATTGCTCATTTTATCAAGATTGGTAATCACAACCCCTTTTGCAGATATAGGAAGATGAAAACGTCGACTATTTTGCGGTGTCAAATCTAACACTTCAGCACCAGCAAGAGGACTGTCACCCGTAATTTTTTCAGATTTTAAAAATGCAGTTTCTGATATCGATGAAACTGTTATTTGTGTTTTTAAAGTTTTTCCACTTCGTAAATATTCCAAAGCAAGACTATGCTCAACGTCAGCTGTCATCAAACGATAACCAAGACTATCTGGACTGTCAACGCGTACCCCCTGCACACTCAAAATAACATCACCTACTTTCAATCCAGCTTTTTCAGCAGGACTATCTTTGATAACTTCAATAATCAGAGCACCATAGGGACGTTCTAAACCTAAACCACCAGCAATATCAGCTGTAACATTTTGAAAAGAAGCCCCAATATAAGGCGGCACAAAATATTTTCCACCGCGTTTAACAGTATCAAGCATCACTTTTACAAGATTAACTGGAATAGCAAAACCAATCCCTACAGAACCACCGGAACGCGAATAAATAGCCGTATTAATTCCGATTAACTGACCTTTCATATCAATTAAAGCGCCACCAGAATTCCCTGGATTAATGGCTGCGTCTGTTTGAATAAAAAAGTCAAAATCAGAAACCCCAACACGTGTACGCGCTTGCGCTGAAACAATACCACTTGTAACTGTTTGACCAACACCAAAAGGATTACCAATAGCAAGAACAAGATCACCAACTTCAACAGCATCAGAATTTCCCAAAGAAAGAACCGGAAATTGAGCATCTTTTTCCTTAACTTCAAGAATGGCAATATCAGTTGCTTCATCTTTGAGCACGACCTTACTCTCAAACTCCCGTCCATCAGAAAAAGCCACTTTAATTTCGCTTGCATCTTTAATGACGTGGTAATTTGTAACGATCAAACCACGTGCATCAACAATCACCCCTGATCCTAATGACGATTGCTTACGAACAGGAAATTTATTTTGAAAACGACCAAAAAATTGCTCAAAAAATGGATCGCCTTCAAAAGGTGATCGAGCTCTAATTTGTCGAGCTGCATAAATATTTACAACAGATGGAACTGTCTTTTTAACTAAAGGAGCAAATGAAAGAGTGATTTCTGTTTGTGTTTGAGGAACATGAGCATATACATGATCAAATGATATCTGCATCATAATTGCAAAAAAAATCCGCACCCAAAAAGAATACCTCATAATCCACTCCTTATAAAATCAGCACATTCTGTTGAAGATTAATAGAATAAAAAAACGTATCCCCGCAAATTAAGGACCTCTATTAATATTTCATAATAGAGAATAAAAACAACCTATTTAAACAATAAATATTATAAAAATAAGATAATTCAATATTCTATAATTTTCTCTCTGCACCTATTTCTCAACTAAAACAAACTTAAAAATGCTCACAAAAAAACCGCCCAAGACAAGGCGGCCTTTAAAAATCCAACAGAATAAAAAACTCTACGAAGATGTTCCCTTTTCATTCTCAGAAGCTTCCATGCGAGCACGATCCTCAGCACCCTTCGCTTCAACATCACGATCAACAAATTCTATAACAGCCATGGGCGCATTATCACCGGTACGAAACCCCGCTTTCATAATACGCAAATACCCACCGTTGCGTGATGCATAACGTGGCGCAAGCGTATCAAATAATTTTGCAACCTTTCCTGCATCACGAAGTGCTGCAATAGCTTGCCGACGCGCATGCAAACCACCACGCTTACCAAGAGTAACGAGTTTTTCAACAATAGGACGAATTTCTTTAGCCTTTGGAAGCGTTGTCACAATCTGCTCATGCTCGATCAACGAAGTTGCCATATTTGCAAACATCGCTTTACGGTGACTGGCAGTACGGTTCAACTTGCGTCCTGACTTACTATGGCGCATAAGCCCTCTCCTTAAATTCTAATTTTAATATTGATCTTCATAACGTTTTGCAAGATCATCAATGTTTTCAGGCGGCCACGCAGGAATCTCCATCCCAAGATGTAAACCCATACACGCCAAAACTTCTTTAATCTCATTCAACGATTTGCGACCAAAATTCGGTGTCCGAAGCATTTCAGATTCTGTTTTTTGAATCAGATCACCAATATAAACAATATTATCATTCTTAAGACAGTTTGCCGAACGAACTGAAAGTTCTAATTCATCCACTTTTTTGAGAAGTGCAGGATTAAAAGAAAGCTCAGAATCAGCCTCTTCAACAGGCTCCTTCTGTGGCTCTTCAAAGTTAATAAATAACGATAATTGATCCTGAAGAATGCGTGCTGCAAAAGCAACAGCATCCTCACCATTAACAGCACCGTTTGTTTCAATCGTGAGCGTTAATTTATCATAATCGAGAACTTGACCTTCGCGTGTATTTTCTACTTTATAAGATACCTTACGGATCGGTGAATAAAGACTATCAATTGGAATAAGCCCTATACGTGCATCATCAACACAATTACGATCAGATGGAACATACCCCTTTCCTGTGTTGACAATAAATTCCATACGAATTTCAGCTTCTTCATCAAGAGTACAAATAACATGATCTGGATTTAGAATTTCCATATCTCCAACTGTACTGATATCTCCCGCTTTCACAACACCAGGCCCCTCTTTATAAACGACAACACGTTTAGGCCCTTCTTCTTCCATACGAAGCGCAATTTCTTTTATATTCAGAATAATATCCGTAACATCCTCACGCACACCTGGAATCGATGAAAATTCATGCAAGACACCGTCAATCTGCACAGCAGTAATAGCAGCACCACGAAGCGAAGATAACAAAACGCGACGAAGCGCATTTCCTAACGTTAAACCAAAACCACGCTCAAGAGGTTCAGCAATCACACTTATAATATTTGGATTATCATGTGCACATGATTCAACCTTATTGGGTTTAATAAGTTCCTGCCAGTTTTTCTGGATCATATTTTTATTCCCGTTCTTTAGTTCCGTTACCATTCAATCGTAACGACCAATGTGAACATCAGAGAAATCTCCGACAACAAAAAACAACACCCAATTAAACACGCCGCCTTTTCCGCGGACGACATCCATTATGAGGAATTGGTGTTACATCGCGAATAGAAGTAATGACAAAACCAACAGATTGCAATGCACGTAAAGCAGATTCACGCCCTGATCCAGGTCCACAAACTTCAACTTCCAAAGAACGCATACCATGCTCTTGCGCTTTTCTTGCACAATCCTCCGCAGCAACTTGAGCAGCAAAAGGTGTCGATTTACGCGCACCTTTAAACCCCTGAGCTCCCGCAGATGACCAGGCAATTGCATTACCCTGAGCATCAGTAATAGTAATCATTGTGTTATTAAATGTTGAATTAATATGTACAACACCCGATGAAATATTTTTACGTTCGCGACGACGAACACGTGTGGCTTCCTTGGCCATAATTTCCCTTTCAACGATCTCATCACTGCCGTAACATCAGCAGCTCCACCTTTTTTCCTTGTCAAAAAAATCAAACAAGAAAAAGAATATATAAAAAACCTTCCACAAAGGCCCTTATTTCTTCTTACCGGCGATTGCCTTAGCCGGACCTTTACGTGTACGGGCATTCGTATGTGTACGCTGTCCTCGGACAGGCAAAGACCGGCGATGACGCAATCCTCGATAACAACCAAGATCCATCAAACGCTTAACATTCATAGCAACCTCACGACGAAGATCACCTTCAACTTGATACCCCTGATCTATTGCCTCACGAATCTGCAGCACCTCAGCATCTGAAAGCTCATGCACACGACGCCCCAAAGGAATGCCAACTCTTTCAATAATTTCTTGAGCAAATTTTGGTCCAATCCCGTGGATATATTGAAGCGCAATAATTACACGCTTATTTGTCGGGATATTGACGCCAGCAATACGAGCCACGCCTACTCTCCTTAGTTATTTTGACAAATTGTTATAAAATACCTGATATACCTTACAGAAAAAAATAGACTCAGAAAAAAATTCTTCCGAATCCTATTATTTCACTAAAATAAATTAAATTCACTTTTGATAGATTTCATCTCAAAAGTCAACTCTTTTCATTTATTTCTAAAAAAAAATCTCATGAAAGAAACCCTCTAATCATACGTGTCACTTCAGCAACACTAATCATTCCATCAATAACCTTCAACATTCCCCTCTCTGAATAAAATTTTGATAAGGGAGCTGTTTTTTCACGATATTCTACTAATCTTTTTGCAAAAGCAACAGGATTGTCATCTAAACGAACCTGTCCACCAGTCGCTATTGTTTCCTCAACGCGCTTCTTCATACGTTCAATCAACACGTCTTCATCAACACACAATTCAATAACAGCATTAAGCCGCATATTTTTTGAATCCAGTATCTGTTGCAACGCTTCTGCTTGCCCCACAGTTCGCGGATATCCATCCAAAACAAAACCGTTTACACAATCAGCTTCATCAATCCGATCTGATACGATTTGATTAACAATACTATCAGGTACCAAAGTACCAGAACTTATAATAGCTTTAGCTTTTTTACCAATCTCCGTTTCTTTGGCAATCACCTCACGCAACATATCCCCTGTTGATAAATGAGGAATGTTATATTCCTCAGTCAACATTTTTGCTTGCGTACCTTTTCCCGCTCCAGGAGGACCTAAAAGAATAACTCTCATCGATTCCTTTTACCTCCACGAAGTTTTGATTTTTTTATCAACCCTTCATATTGGTGGGCAACAAGATGCCCCTGAATTTGAGCAACCGTATCAAGTGTAACAGTAACAACAATCAACAAGGATGTTCCCCCAAGATAAAAAGGAACCTGTAATGCAGATATCATAAATTCAGGTAACAAACAAACCAAGATAATATAAATAGCGCCCACAACAGTAATACGCGTCAAAACGTAATCAATATATTCGGCTGTACGCTCACCTGGACGAATCCCTGGAATAAAACCAGAATGTTTTTTCAACTGATCTGCAGTATCACTTGGATTAAACACAATAGCTGTATAAAAAAAGCAAAAAAACGCCATTAAAAATGCATAAACAATCATATAAAGTGGCTGTCCATGACCAAGAGCATAAGAAATCTCCTGAACCCATTGTGGCATTTTATCAGAAAAATTATTAATAGTGGCAGGTAATAATAATAAAGATGAAGCAAAAATAGGTGGAATAACACCAGCAGTATTCAACTTTAAAGGAAGATGCGACATATCTCCTTGAAACATTTGATTACCGACCTGACGTTTCGGGTATTGGATAAGAATTCGCCGTTGCGCACGCTCTATAAAAACAATAAGCCCAATAACCAAAACAGCAATAAGAACGATTCCTATTAAAAGAAAAGTTGATAAATCAGCCTGACTATGAGCTGTCAAAAGCTGAGCAAAAGTAGAAGGAAAGTTGGCTACAATCCCTGTAAAAATGATAAGAGAAACCCCATTACCAATACCACGTGACGTAATTTGCTCGCCAAGCCACATAAGAAACATCGTTCCGCCAACAAGCGTAATAACAGAAGAAATACGAAACATAAGACCTGGTTCTAAAACAATTTGAAGCCCCGACCCTATACCGCTTTCAAGCGCAACCGCAATACCAAAAGCTTGTAGAATTGCCAATACGACTGTTACATAACGCGTATATTGATTGATAATCTTACGACCTAAATCCCCTTCTTTTTTAAGAGTTTCCAAAGAAGGAATAATAGATGTTAACAATTGCACAATAATAGATGCCGATATATAAGGCATGATACCCAGCGCAAAAATAGCCATACGCCCAACGGCACCTCCAGCAAACATATTAAAGAGTCCTAATACACCCGACGCGTGATGTTCAAATGTTTGCCGCAAAGCATCGATATTGATACCTGGAAGAGAGATGTAAGTGCCAAAACGATATACAAGAAGCGCCAACAGAGTAAACCAGATGCGTTTCTTTAATTCAGTTGCACGCGAAAAGGTGCCGAAATTTATATTGGAAGCAAATTGCTCTGCTGCTGATGCCATAAAACGTCTCCACTTTACACTTCAGTTCTTCAAATCACAGAAGTATAATCCTAAAATTCATATATGCATACACAAACAAATGCAGAACTTAAACAATTCTCCACAAAAGATCCCACAAAACAGATATTATTCTTCTTTAGGTCTCTATTCATATTAAAAAATTATCGAGCAATATCAGGAAGAATAACCTGACCACCCACTTTTTCAATCTTAACACAAGCAGCTTGTGAAGCACCAGAAACATGAAAGGTAATCTTAGCCTTCAAATCACCATCAGAAAGAAGACGAACCCCATCTTTTTCACGACGAATAATACCAGCCTCTTTCAAAGAAACCATATCAACAGGCTTTTCAATATTCAACTTACCTGCATCAACTGCCAACTGAATACGTCCTAGTGAAACTTCATTGTAGGTTTTAGCAAAGAAATTCCTAAATCCACGTTTTGGCAAACGACGATAGATGGGCATTTGCCCACCTTCAAAACCATTAAGGGAAACACCAGAACGTGACTTTTGCCCTTTTACACCACGACCACCAGTCTTACCCGTACCGGAACCAATACCACGCCCAACACGCTTACGATTTTTTGTTGCGCCTTCGCAATCACGTAGTTCATTGAGTTTCATATCTAATACTCCCGCAACCCTTAACCTTCATCTATAACGCGAACAAGATGCCGAACCCGAGCAATCATACCCCGCACACAAAGTGTATCATCTAAAACGCGCCGACGACGCATTTTATTTAGTCCAAGCCCCTTTAAGGTTGCACGCTGAATCTGTGAGTTTCGAATAGGGCTTCCAATTTGTTCCACCGTCACAGTTTTACCACTCTGAGATTTTTTCTGAACCATTTCCTAATTCCTTTTCTGATAATCTCAGAAACTACCCTTCTAGGTCGACTAAATGGCGACGACGCGCCTGCAAAGTCGAATACTTTATACCACGTTGAGCAGCAATATCTCTAGGATGCATTTGATGTTTCAATGCATCAAATGTTGCACGAACCATGTTATAAGGATTCGACGATCCTAGTGATTTTGCAACGACATCCTGCATACCAAGAGCTTCAAAAATAGCACGCATCGGCCCCCCAGCAATAATACCAGTACCAGCAGAAGCCGAGCGTAGCAAAACACGCCCAGCTCCGTGACGACCTTCAAGATCATGATGCAATGTACGCCCAGACCGAAGTGGAACATAAATCATCCCACGCTTTGCAGATTCCGTTGCTTTACGAACGGCTTCTGGAACTTCACGGGCTTTACCATGTCCAAAACCCACACGCCCTTTTTGATCTCCAACGACAACAAGAGCAGCAAAACCAAAACGCCGACCACCCTTTACAACTTTAGCAACACGATTGATATGAACGAGCCTATCGACAAATTCATTATCGCGTTCTTCTCTCTCACCACGTTCTTTTTGTGCCATTCCTCATTCCTTTTTCTTTTCCGGAAGCACGATAACAAAGTCCCTCATCAAACCGGAAGAACTTAAACGAAATACTCTAAACTCTCCTTACTCATTCATAAATAAGAAATTTTAGAAATTCAAACCACCTTCACGAGCAGCTTCAGCTAAAGCCTTGACGCGACCATGGTACACATACGCTCCACGATCAAAAACCACCTCATTAACACCCGCTTTCTTCGCACGCTCAGCAATTAACTTACCAACAGCAAAGGCCGCCTTTTTATCAGCACCACTCTTTAACGATTTTTTCAAATCACTTTCAAGAGTAGAGGCTGAAACAAGTGTACATCCCCGCAAATCATCGATAACTTGAGCATAAATGTTCTGATTTGAACGATAAACACTAAGGCGAGGACGATCATGAGAAACCATTTTAATTCTACGACGAACGCGCCTTGCACGACGTTGGATAATGTCCTTAGATGAAACCATAATACAAAATCCTTATTTCTTTTTACCTTCTTTACGGAAGATACGTTCATCTGCATGCTTAACACCTTTACCTTTATAAGGCTCAGGCTTACGATACTCACGAATCTCCGCTGCAACTTGTCCAACTTGCTGTTTATCAATTCCAGAAACAACAATTTCCGTTGGCTTAGGAACAGTCACAGTAACACCCGACGGAACTTTATAAACCACATCATGCGAAAAGCCCAGAGATAGTTGAACATCCTTACCCTGCAAAGCAGCACGATAACCAACCCCATTAATCTCCAACCTCTTTTCAAAACCATCTTTCACACCACAAAAAATGTTCTCAATCATTGAGCGCGACATACCCCATTTAGAACGCGCATCTTTTGACTGATCCCGCGGCATAACTGATATGATATTCTCCTCAAGTTTGACTAAGACTTCATCATTGACGACGTAACTCAGCTCACCTTTTGGACCTTTTGCCTTAACCAGCTGTCCTTCAACAGTAGCAGTAACTCCAGAAGGAATTGAAATGGGTTTCTTTCCAATACGAGACATTGTTCTAACCTACTTTTTCTTCCGTTTTCTTGACATAACTTAGAAAACACGACAAAGGAGTTCTCCACCAACATTCTGTTCACGCGCCTCATGATCTGCCATGACGCCTTTAGGAGTCGATAAAATCGAAATACCAAGGCCATTTGCCACCTGAGGAAGTGACTTAGCAGAAACATACACACGACGCCCTGGCTTTGATACACGTGAAATCTCACGAATAGCAGCCAGCCCTTCAAAATACTTCAATTCGATTTCAATCTCCGCTTTCCCATCACCTAAATCAATTCGATTATATCCGCGAATATAACCCTCCGACTGAAGAACATCAAGAACGTGCGCACGAAGCTTCGAATCTGGAGTAACTACTTTACCTTTTTTACGACCAAGTGCATTACGAATACGTGTTAACATATCACCAAGAGGATCTGACATAGACATTAAATAATCTCCTCTTACCAACTAGACTTTACAATACCAGGAATATAGCCAATAGAGCCAAGCTCACGCAACGCAATTCGCGACATTTTTAATTTACGATAATAAGCCCGCGGACGACCTGAAACCTCACAGCGATTACGAATACGAACTTTCGAAGAATTACGCGGCAACTCTGCCAACTGAACAGAAGCTTTAAAACGTTCCTCAAGAGAAACCTTCTGATCCATAACTATTGCTTTCAAACGTGCACGACGGGCAGCATAGCGCTTTACCATCACCTCACGACGCTTATTTTTTTCAACGGCACTTACTTTGGCCATAATTTCACCTCACTACGTTTGCCGTTACGAACGAAAAGGAAAATTAAAAGCACGCAATAACTCACGAGCTTCATCATCCGTTTTTGCTGTCGTACAAACGATAATATCCATGCCCCAAATTTGATCAACTTTATCATAGTTGATTTCTGGAAACACAATGTGTTCTTTAATACCCATAGCAAAATTGCCACGACCATCAAAACTCTTTGGATTTAAACCACGAAAGTCACGAACCCGCGGAAGAGCAATCGTCACAAGACGATCTAAAAACTCAAACATACGATCTTTACGTAATGTAACTTTAGCCCCAAGAGGCATTCCTTCACGAACCTTAAAGGTCGCAATAGAATTACGCGCACGCGTAACAACAGCCTTCTGACCCGTTATTAGCCCTAAATCCTCAGCGGCAAGGGAAGGCTTCTTCGAATCAGCAGTTGCTTCACCTATCCCCATATTTATTACAACTTTATCAATCCGCGGAATTTGCATCGCATTTCTGTAATTAAACTTCTCTTGAAGCACTTTACGAATCACTTCAAAATAATGCGCTTTCATACGCGGTATTTGTCTTTCCTCAGCCATTAATCAACTCTCCCGAACGCTTGGCAAAACGAACTTTATTACCATCTGCATTCATACGAAAGCCCACACGTGTAGGCTTACCATCTTTAGGATCAGCAATCGCCAAATTAGACAGATGAATCGGAGCTTCTTTAGAAATAATTCCAGCTTCTTGCTTCTGCGTTTGACGTTGATGACGTTTAATCATATTAATCCCACGAACAAAAGCCTTATTCTCTTTTGGATTAACCTTAATTACTTCACCACTACATCCTTTATCCTTACCGGACAAAACAACAACTTTATCACCTTTTCGAATCTTTTGCATAACATTTACTCCTTACAGAACTTCAGGAGCAAGCGAGATGATCTTCATATGATTCCTACCACGCAATTCACGGGGAACAGGTCCAAAGATACGAGTACCGATCGGCTCTTTTTTGTTATCCACTAAAACCGCAGCATTACTATCAAAACGAATGACACTACCATCTGCGCGACGAATATCCTTAGCAGTACGAACCACAACAGCTTTCATAACATCACCTTTTTTAACACGGCCACGAGGAATTGCATCCTTAACCGAAACAACAATAATGTCACCGACCGAAGCATATTTCCGCTTTGAACCGCCTAACACTTTGATGCACATGACACGACGCGCTCCAGAATTATCAGCAACGTCGAGGTTTGTTTGCATCTGAATCATGACTGGCCACCTTCTCTTAATACATATATCCGATTGTATCTTTTACACACTCGGATTTGCCTGCCAAATAACGATAAAGTTATCGTCTTCAAATTTATCAATGATAACCACACTGTTAAATTCTAAAACAATAAGCTTAACTCTTTACGCTACATTGTCTTTTACAACAATCCAACATTTATCTTTCGAAATTGGTCTAGATTCTTGAATAGAAACTTGATCCCCAATCTTGAATTGGTTGTTTTCGTCATGCGCTTTATAATTTTTAGACTGCCGAACAGTCTTCTTAAGAAGCGGATGAGAATAACGGCGTTCAACTTTGACAACAACAGTCTTATCACTTTTGTCGCTAATAACAACACCCTGCAAAACGCGTTTAGGCATCTCTTATTTCCTTAAACCTTACTTTCACTTATCTTTTGACGAAGAAAAGTTTTAATACGCGCAATATCACGACGAACTTGTCTAACGCGCGCAGTCTTTTCTAATTGACCTGTTGCTTTTTGAAAACGCAAATTAAATTGCTCTTTCTTTAACTTAGCCAATTCATCTTTCATTTGGTCGAGCGTTTGCGCCCGTAATTCTGTGGCTCTCATCGCTTAACCTCATTATTCAGCAATACGCTGGATGAAACGCGTTTTTATAGGCAACTTTGCAGCACCCAATCTTAGTGCTTCACGTGCAACATCCTCCGGAACTCCATCAAGCTCAAACATGACGCGCCCAGGAGCAACACGTGCAGCCCAATAATCAACACTTCCCTTACCTTTACCCATACGAACTTCAGTCGGTTTAGATGTAACCGGAAGATCTGGAAAAATGCGAATCCACACACGACCAGAACGCTTCATATAACGTGTAATCGCACGACGCGCCGCTTCAATTTGACGAGCAGTAACCCGCTCCGGCTCAACAGCCTTCAAACCGTAGGCACCGAAATTCAAATCCGTACCACCCTTCGCAAAACCGTGAATACGGCCTTTGAACTGTTTACGGAACTTTGTGCGCTTTGGCTGCAACATTGTTCTCTACTCCAAATTTTAGTTCAATCTCAAAAACTAAGCATTTTCGCGGCGACGATTCGATGAAGAACCAGATTGATCAGCTTCCGTAGCACGACGTTCTGAAGCCATCGGATCATGCTCAAGAATCTCACCCTTAAAGACCCAAACTTTAATACCACAAATACCATAAGCGGTCTTAGCTTCTGCTGTACCGTAATCAACATCAGAACGCAAGGTATGAAGTGGAACACGACCTTCACGATACCATTCCATACGAGCAATTTCAGCACCACCAAGACGGCCAGAACAATTGATACGAATACCTTCCGCACCAAGACGCATAGCAGACTGAACAGCACGCTTCATTGCACGACGAAAAGCAACACGACGCTCTAACTGTTGAGCAATTGATTGCGCAATAATTGTCGCATCAATCTCCGGTTTACGAATCTCCACAATATTCAATGAAGTTTCAGCATCCGTCATTTCTGAGAGCTTACGACGAAGCTTTTCGATATCAGCACCCTTTTTACCAATAATCAAACCAGGACGTGCAGAATGAATTGTAATACGACACTTTTTATGAGGACGCTCAATAACAACCTTAGAAATAGCCGCCTGTTTAAGCTCCTCAAGCACATATGAACGAATTTTCAAATCCTCATGAAGAAGGCGCCCATATTCACCACTATCAGCATACCAACGAGAGTCCCAAGTCCGATTAACACCAAGACGAAGTCCTATTGGATTGATCTTCTGCCCCATTACGCGGCCTCCACTTTTTCGGTAATTTCACGAACAATAACAGTAAGATGCGAAAATGGACGTTCAATTCTACTAGCACGCCCTCGACCACGAACATGAAAGCGCTTCATCACTATCGACTTACCAACATAAGCTTCCGCCACAACAAGCGAATCAATATCAAGATCGTGGTTATTTTCTGCATTTGCAATTGCTGATTCAAGCGTTTTTTTCACAGTAGCAGCAATACGCTTGCGTGAAAACATCAAATCAGCGAGCGCTACATTAACTCTTTTACCACGAATCATTGCAGCAACTAAATTAAGCTTCTGCGGACTAACACGAATTGTCCGCGTGACAGCTCTTGCTTCATTATCTTTAAGCTGGCGCGAAACTTTAGCTTTTCCCATTCCTACTTCCTCTTCGCTTTCTTATCGGCACCATGACCATAATAAGTCCGGGTAGGAGCGAACTCACCAAACTTATGCCCAACCATCTCTTCAGAAACAGAAACAGGAATATGCTTATTACCGTTGTAAACACCAAAAGTTAAACCAACAAATTGCGGTAAAATAGTAGAGCGACGACTCCATATTTTTATAACTTCGTTGCGCCCACTTGCACGTACCTTCTCTGCTTTACCAAGAAGATAGCCGTCAACAAACGGACCTTTCCACACTGAACGAACCACCTCAGACTACCTTTCTCATTTCTTGCGTTGATGACGCGTACGCATAATAAATTTATCAGTGGCTTTATTGGAGCGCGTACGCTTACCTTTCGTAGGTTTACCCCAGGGAGAAACTGGATGGCGCCCCCCCGATGTACGACCTTCACCACCACCGTGTGGATGATCAACGGGGTTCATAGCAACACCACGAACATGTGGACGTTTACCACGCCAACGTGACCGACCCGCCTTACCATCATTAATATTCCCATGATCAGGATTTGAAACAGCGCCAACAGTTGCAAAACAGCTACTCGGAACCAAACGCTGTTCACCAGAATTTAAACGAAGAATAGCCATACCATGATCTCGTCCAACCAACTGCGCATAAGCACCTGCTGAACGTGCAATCTGCCCTCCTTTTCCTGGCTTCATCTCAACATTATGAATAATTGTGCCTACAGGCATATTACCAAGAGGCATAGCATTACCTGGTTTAACATCCACATTTAAACCAGCCATAACAGAATCACCAACACCAAGACGCTGTGGCGCAAGAATATAACTCAATTGCCCATCCTCATAGCGGATTAAAGCAATAAAAGCGGTACGATTAGGATCGTATTCTAAACGCTCAACCTTTGCTGAAACATCACGTTTAAAACGCTTAAAGTCGACAAACCGATAACTACGTTTATGTCCACCACCCTGAAAACGAGCAGTAACACGACCGCGATTATTACGCCCACCCTTTGAAGACAAACCTTCAGTTAACATCTTTATAGGTTTTCCCTTATAAAGACAAGAACGTTCCACAATAACAAGCTGACGCTGCCCAGGTGTAGTTGGATTAAATTGCTTAAGTGCCATTATTCCTATCTCCGAGCCTCTTAAAGACCTGTCGAAACGTCGATAGTCTGACCACTGGCCAGAGTTACGATCGCTTTTTTGACATCACTCTGCCGACCAACTATACCTTTGAAACGCTTCACTTTACCCTTACGGACTATCGTGTTAACTGCTTTAACTTTTACGCTAAAAAGCGCTTCAACAGCAGCCTTAATCTCAGGCTTCGTCGCTTTCGGCGCGACATTAAAAGCAACTTGATTATATTCAGAAATCATAGTCGCCTTTTCAGTAATAACTGGACTAATAATTATATCATAATGGCGAAGATCTGTCATTTAAAACGCTCCTCAAGAGCCTCAACAGCTGCTTTTGATAAAACAAGTTTGCTGCGACGCAAAATATCATAAACATTAATTCCCTGAATAGGCAAAATGTCAATATTCGGGATATTAGAGGCTGCACGAAAAAAGTTAATATCAATCTCTTTACCACCGATTAAGAGAGCGTTATTAAATCCAAGCTTAGAAAAATGAGAAACAAGCATTTTCGTTTTAGCATCCTTAACAGTCAACTCATCTACAATAATTAAATCTTTTGCTTTTAATTTTGCAGATAACGCAAGACGCAACCCAAGAGCACGAATCTTTTTAGGAAGATCATGCTCATGGCTACGAACCACCGGTCCATGTGCCTTACCCCCACCTCTAAACTGCGGTGCACGTGCAGATGAATGTCGAGCACGTCCCGTTCCTTTCTGTTTAAACATTTTTGCCCCTGTTCGCGACACATCAGAACGACCTTGAGATTGATGACTTCCCTGCTGACGACGTGCAAGCTGCCAACGAACAACACGTTGCAAAATATCCTCACGCGGAACAAGATCAAAAATAGCTTCAGAAACCTTTAATTTACCAGCTTCACTACCATCAAGAGTTTTAATTACAAGATCCATTATTAGGCTCCCTCAACTTCAGAGGTTTCCGTCACCGGAGTAACCATTTCCGCTTCCTCCTTCACAAGACGGCGAATACCAGCAGGCTTTGGAGCATTCTCAGGAAGACGCTTCTTCACAGCATCCCGTATCAAAATCCAAGAACCTTTAGAACCAGAAACAGCACCACGCACTAAAATTAAACCACGCTCACTATCAGTGGAAATAACTTCAATATTCTGTGTTGTTACACGCACTTGCCCCATATGGCCAGCCATTTTTTTACCTTTAAAAACTTTACCAGGATCTTGACACTGCCCTGTAGAACCATGAGCACGATGTGTGATCGAATTACCATGAGAAGCACGATGCCCACCAAAGTTATGTCGTTTCATAACACCAGCAAACCCCTTACCAATACTGGTACCAGTCACATCAACTCTTTGTCCTGGAACAAAATGTTCCACTGTAATCTCAGTACCAACATCAAGAAGATTGTCGGGACTCACACGAAACTCTGCTATTTTGGCTTTAGGCTCAACAGAAGCCTTAGCAAAATGTCCACGAAGAGCTTGTGAAGTATTCTTAACCTTAGCAAAGCCTACACCTAATTGAACAGCAGTATAACCATTCTTTTCAACTGTACGCTGAGCAACGACTTGACAATTCTCCAAACGAAGTACCGTCACCGGCACATGCTCACCAGCATCATTATAAATACGGGTCATGCCCAGCTTCTGTGCTATTACACCTGAACGCATCGGGTCTGTTCCTTCTGTCCTCAAACCTCAGAGCTTAATTTCTACATCCACACCAGCAGAAAGATCGAGCTTCATAAGCGCATCCACTGTTTGCGGCGTTGGATCAACAATGTCAAGAAGACGCTTATGTGTTCGCATCTCAAACTGCTCACGACTTTTCTTATCGATATGCGGTCCACGATTGACCGTAAACTTCTCAATCCGCGTCGGAAGCGGAATGGGACCACGGACATTTGCACCGGTACGTTTAGCAGTCGATACAATCTCACGCGTCGACGTATCAAGAATTCTATGATCAAACGCTTTCAAGCGAATGCGAATATTCTGACTGTTCATGCTCTTTATTTCCCTGTTATACAAAGTGCCTTCAATAATCAAAGCACTCAACAAGCATTATTTATTCAATGATCTTAGAGACGATACCGGCACCAACAGTACGACCACCTTCACGAATAGCAAAAC